>NZ_JAWOVT010000011.1:0-180904 GCF_033340055.1 Vibrio sp. 1580 | reverse complement strand
GATTTTGTTCGGCTCAATGAATACTGAACATTCCTTTCGCTAATAAATAGCAGAAGTAATGTTTGAATTGACTGTGCTGAATCCTAAGATTCAATGGTCACTTCGTATCATTGAAACCTAATTTTAAGCCGAAGCTTCTAATTGGATTATCATCAACGAGTGCCCACACAGATTGATAGGTCTATATTTTTAAAGAGCACACTTCGAAGTTCTCTTCAAAGTGGACGGCTATTTTAGCTAGATAACTTATCGTGTCAAACACTTTTTTAAGTTATTTATCTGCGAGTTAATTTTAACTCACTAACCGTAGTTGTTTAGGTTCCGCTTTACTTGCTTTCCCTTGACAACGGAGGCGCATTATAGGGAGTTCATTAAAGAACACAAGTGCATTTTTTAAAAAAACTCACCTTTTTAGTTTATTCGTATAGAAAACAGACAAAAGACTCTAAAAAACTACACTAAAGGGGCCAAATGACCCCTTTAGTGTGATTTTTATCTCAATCTTTACTGTATCCGTGCAATTATTGATGAGCACAAATTTGGTCATTAGTAACAATTAACTGCACTGTCTTGTCTGGAACAATTTCACCAGAAAGAATCGATTTGGCTAATGGGTTCTCGACATTCTGTTGAATTGCGCGTTTTAAAGGACGTGCACCGTATACAGGGTCGAAACCAACTTGAGCGATCAAATCGAGCGCTTTGTCAGAAACCTCTAGTTGATATCCTTTTTCTTCTAGTCGTTTCGCCAAACGTTCCAATTGAATAGAAGCGATGGACTTAATGTGCTCTTGACCAAGTGGATGGAACACCACGATTTCGTCAACACGGTTCAAGAACTCTGGGCGGAAGTGTTTGCTAACCACATCCATCACTTCACTCTTGATACCTTGATAGTCTAATGTTGCGAAATTCTCTTGGATACGAGATGAACCCAAGTTCGATGTCATGATCACAACCGTATTACGGAAGTCAACAGTACGACCTTGACCATCCGTTAAACGCCCATCATCGAGAACTTGCAGCAGAATGTTAAATACATCCGGATGCGCTTTCTCTACTTCGTCTAACAAAATTACCGAATACGGCTTGCGACGAACCGCTTCAGTTAAGTAACCACCCTCTTCATATCCGACATAGCCTGGAGGAGCACCAACCAACCTTGCCACTGAGTGTTTCTCCATGAACTCAGACATATCGATACGGACCATCGCATCTTCACTGTCGAACATAAAGCTCGCAAGTGTCTTACAAAGCTCTGTTTTACCCACACCAGTTGGACCTAAGAATAAGAAGGAGCCAATTGGTCGGTTTGGATCAGAAAGCCCAGCTCGACTACGACGAATGGCATTCGATACAACAGAGACCGCTTCGCTTTGCCCTACCACACGATTATGCAGCACGTCTTCCATACGAAGTAGTTTCTCTTTTTCCGCTTCTAGCATCTTGGATACCGGAATGCCGGTTTGCTTAGAAAGTACTTCTGCAATCTCGTTGTCGGTTACTTTATTACGCAATAGCGTCATTTCCTGCATTTCAGCTTGGGTTGCAAGATCTAACTGCTTCTCAAGTTCAGGAATACGGCCATATTGAAGCTCCGACATACGGTTTAGATCGCCAGCACGGCGAGCAAACTCCATGTCCATACGAGCTTGTTCAAGCTCAGACTTAATATGTTGAGTACCAGAAAGAGCTGCTTTTTCTGTATTCCAAACCTCTTCTAGTTCAGCGTACTCACGTTCTTTTTCATTGAGTTCTTCATTAAGCGCTTTCAAACGCTTTTCACTCGCTTCATCGTGCTCGTTACTTAGTGCTTGCTGCTCAATTTTGAGTTGGATGATTTTACGCTCAAGCTTATCCAAGGACTCCGGCTTAGAGTCAATTTGTAAACGAATGCTTGAAGCCGCTTCGTCAATCAAGTCAATCGCTTTATCCGGCAACTGACGGTCGGAGACATAGCGATGTGACAAGCCCGCCGCAGCAACAATCGCTGGGTCAGTAATTTCGACGTGATGATGAAGCTCATAACGCTCCTTCAAGCCACGTAAAATCGCCACGGTATCCTCAACGGTCGGCTCATCCACCAGCACTTTTTGGAAACGACGTTCTAATGCTGCATCTTTTTCGATGTACTGACGATATTCATCCAATGTTGTTGCGCCAACACAGTGCAGCTCACCACGAGCTAATGCCGGTTTTAGCATGTTGCCCGCATCCATTGAGCCTTCACCTTTACCAGCACCGACCATAGTGTGTAGTTCATCAATGAAGAGGATGACGTTGCCTTCTTCTTTAGCAAGTTCATTCAATACTGATTTTAAACGCTCTTCAAATTCCCCACGGTATTTCGCGCCAGCAACCAGTGCGCCCATATCCAGTGATAGCACACGGCGACCACGCAGACCTTCAGGTACTTCATTGTTAACTATGCGCTGCGCTAAGCCTTCAACAATTGCTGTCTTACCTACGCCTGGTTCACCGATAATCACAGGGTTGTTTTTAGTACGACGCTGCAATACCTGGATAGTACGACGGATTTCATCATCACGACCGATAACAGGATCTAATTTACCTTGCTCTGCACGCTCGGTAAGGTCTATGGTGAACTTTTCCAATGCTTGGCGAAGCTCTTCCGCATTCGGGTCATTGACCTTTTGACCACCTCTGATCTTTTCGATTGCCTGGCTGACTTTTTGCTCTGTTAAGCCGATCTCTTTGAGTAATTGCCCCAGTGGTCCGCGATCTTCTAAAGCGGCAAGCAGGAAGACTTCAGACGAGATATAGGAGTCTTGACGCTTTTGCGCCACTTTGTCACACAGGTTAAACAATGTGCCCATCGAGCTAGAGAGCTGAACATCCCCACCGATGCCACTGACTTTTGGTAATCGATCTAACATTTCACTCAATTTAGAGCGTAAATGCGTTACGTCCACATCCAGCATAGTAAGCAATGGACGAATTGGACTGCCATTTTGATCAAGCAAAGCCACCATGAGGTGAACTGGCTCGATATATTGATGATCGCGCCCTAACGCTAGTGATTGAGCATCAGAGATAGCGATTTGAAACTTACTTGTGAATCGATCAAGACGCATATCTACCTTCCTAACCTCAACTAAAGGAAATTCTTTTGACAGTTAGAAAGATGGATACTCAGGAGGGGAATTTCAAGGGAGTGAATGAATAAAGATAGCTTTGCAAAAATAGTAGTATGCATCTTAGCACTTTGGTGCTTATAGCTAGTCTTCGATCCAAATAAAGGTTGCTTGTCGACCAGTCTTACCATCACGGCGATAAGAGTAAAAAGAGGCTTTATCTTGGTAAGTACAAAGTCCAGAATCAAACACTTGTGTCACACCAGCCCGGTTTAGACGTTGCGTTGCCAGCACCGACATGTCAGCAAACCATTTACCGTCGATATCGCGTGGAGCAAATGCTTGATTCGCCTGTGAATCAAAATCAACAAAAGCTTGCAGAACATCTTCACCCACTTCGAAGGCTTGAGGGCCAATGGCGGGGCCAAGCCACGCTATCACTTCACCAGAAAACAACGCTAACGCATTTTCGACAATGCCATTTGCTAAGCCGCGCCAACCTGCGTGAACAGCGGCTACTTGCGTACCTTGTGTATTAGTCAATAATACAGGTAAACAATCGGCGGTCATCGCTGAACAAACAACATGGCTTGAAGAAGTAAATACACCATCCGCATCAAGCACCTGTGTTGTTGGTTCATTTGCTTGAGCCACAACGGTTGAATGCGTTTGGTTTAACCAGATTGGCGCATTTGGCATGCTTGCCTGTTGCGCCAACCAAGCTCGGTTCTTCTCTACTAAAGACAAATCATCCCCAACGTGAGTACCTAAATTTAGCCCTTGGTAAGGGCCTGTCGAAAATCCGCCTATGCGTGTTGAGGCGAAAGCTTTGACATTTTTAGGAGCTGGCCAATTCGGAATGATCGTCTTCATATTAGAATTCTTCCGGTAAGCCGTGCTCTTCTGTATCTTGACGAAGCGCTTCAGTCATCACAACCATGTCATCAGGCACTGGAGCATGAAACTCAAGAACTTCGCTCGTAATTGGGTGCTCAAAGCGCAGCATTACTGCGTGCAATGCCTGGCGATCGAAACCCCGGATCATTGCCGTTAGCTCTTCAGACGCACCTGTCGGGATGCGAGCACGTCCACCATATGCAATATCACCGAGCAGCGGATGCTGAAGGTAAGACATGTGCACACGAATCTGGTGCGTACGACCCGTTTCTAGACGCAAGCGAATACGCGTGTGTTCGCGGAAGCGTTCAGCAACACGGTAGTGCGTTACTGCTGGTTTGCCCATTGGTGCTACCGCCATAAGCGTGCGCTTAGTAGAGTGACGACCAATAGGTTGATCCACTTTACCTCCCGCTGTCATACGACCAATAGCTATCGCTTCGTACTCACGAGTAATATTACGTTTTTGCAGTGCGCGAACCAGACGAGTTTGTGCAGGAACGGTTTTCGCCACCACCATCAAACCCGTTGTGTCTTTATCCAAACGGTGCACGATACCTGCACGAGGTACTTCTGCAATATCAGGGTAATGATGCAACAACGCATTAAGTACAGTGCCATCAGGCGTACCAGCGCCCGGATGAACCACAAAGTCACGAGGTTTGTTGATAACGATAATATCTTCATCTTCATAGACGATATCTAGCGGGATATCTTGCGCTTCCCAGCGTTCTTCATCTTCTAACTCGGCTTGCAATGTAATTTCCTCGCCACCCATTACTTTGGTACGAGGTTTAGTGACAACTTCACCATCAACTTGAACTTTCCCATCAAGCAGCCACTCTTTTAGGCGCGAGCGAGAGAAGTCCGCGAATAATTCGGCGATAGCTTGGTCTAAACGTTGACCTAACTGGCTATCTTTTACGGTATTTGTTAATACAATCTGCTGAGCCATATCGAACTTTTTTAAAAACTGTGAGACTAATGCTCACGACTGTGAAAAAATAGACTATTACGTCATTGTATCTGTTACTGGAAAGAAAGTAACGGCAGCTTAAGAAATATTTAGATTCAAGGAACAGACTCCTGATATGAAACGTCAGACTTTAACAGGCCTTTTAGCGGTATCCCTTCTGTTTGGATGTGCAAGCAAAGAAGAAATCGTTCCTGATGTGCCGCCTTCGGAACTGTATGCAGACGCACAGATTTCTCTTCAAAGTGGTAATTGGCTTTCTGCAATTGAGAAACTGGAAGCATTAGACTCACGTTACCCATTCGGTGCCTACTCAGAACAGGTGCAGCTTGACCTAATCTATGCGTACTACAAAAACGACGACCTTGCTTTGGGCTTGGCAACCATTTCTCGCTTTATGCGTTTAAACCCAACCCATGAAAAGATGGACTGGGTGCTGTACATGCGAGGTCTAAGCCACATGGCGCAAGATCGTAACTTTATGCATGATTTATTCAGCGTAGATCGAAGCGATCGCGATCCTGAACCGGTAAAAAAAGCGTTTGATGACTTCAAAAAACTACTTCAACGCTACCCGAATAGCCCATATGCAGAAGATTCACAAAAACGTATGGTTGCGCTGAAAAACCGTCTAGCGAACTATGATTTAGCGACTGCTGACTTCTACCTTCGCCGTGAAGCTTGGGTCGCTGCTATTAATCGCAGCCAAGAGCTACAAAAAGCGTATCCAGACACAGAAGCTGCACGTAAGTCACTGACTATCCAGCTAGAGGCCTACAAGCAACTTGGTTTGGAAGACGCCGTAGCAAGAACTGAAAAGCTTATCGAGCTCAACCCTGTGAAGTAATTGAACTTGCTTTAAACTGAACCGCCACCGTTTTTACCGTGGCGGTTTTTTATTACTCTCAATAGTGTATTCAGCCCTTTCTTGATGATCTTCCTAGCTCCACATATGCTTAAAGTTCTCCTCCCCCCTTTATAAAAAGGATGTGAACGTGACGATATCTAAGCTTTGCGCAGTTATGCTGCTCCTATTGTCTGCTTCCGTTTGCGCACTGCAAATCTCGCCGCTCAAACAGCCTCCTTATACCGGAGACCTCGATGTCATCAAGGAGAAGAATGTACTGCGCGTCTTAGTTTCTGCTGATTTAGGCTTTTACTACATTGAGGGCGGCACACCAAAAGGCATAGGCGCGGAATTGCTGGCGCATTTCGAAAAAGACCTTCGTAAACTCAAACCAAAGCTTAACGTACAAATTATTCCTGTTGCCCGCGACCAGCTACTGCCAGCCTTAGAAAACGGTTCAGGTGACTTAGTTGTCGCCAACCTGACTATTACCGACACGCGCAAACAGAAAGTGGAGTTCAGTTCACCCATTCTCACTGACATTCAAGAGTGGGTAGTGACAAACAAAAGCACACCAACGATGACGAAAATCGAACAACTGAGCGGCAAAGAGATTTGGGTGCGCGCCAGTTCTAGCTACTTTGAAAGCATTCAGACACTAAATAAGAAACTAAACAAAAAAGGCTTACCGCCTGTTATCGTGCACTTTATTGAAGAAACACTTCAAGATTATGAGCTGGTCGGAATGCTCAACAATGGTTACGTCAAAGCCATTGTTCTCGATAGCCATAAAGCCAAGCTTTGGCTGAAAGTGATGGATGATATTCGGGTGCACAAAAAAATCCCTATCCGCAAAAATGGCAAAATTGCTTGGGCAATGCGAGAAAATAGTCCCAAATTAAAAGCCGTCGTGAATAAGTTCATCCAGAAGTCTCGCTCTGGGACACTACTCGGTAACGTTATTTACGGTAAATACATCGATAACACGGGATGGTTGAACAGAGCTCTTAACCCTAAGAAAATTGCTCAACTAGAAAAACTCGCGGCGCTATTTTCACGCTATGGTGAGAAATACGATATCGACTATTTACTGATCGCAGCAATCGCTTACAAGGAATCAGGATTTAATAACGACCTAGTTGGAAGTCGAGGTGCCGTTGGTATAATGCAAGTCCTACCCAGCACCGCTCAAGATCCGAATATCAATATCAAAAATGTTCGACAATTAGAAAACAACATTCATGCTGGAGTGAAATACTTAGCTTTTTTGCGTAAGCAGTACTTCAGTGATCCTGATATTACTGCACAAAATAAACTCTACTTTACATTGGCGGCTTACAATGCGGGCCCCGGCAATGTAGAGCGTATTCGTAAGCGTGCAGCCCAACAAGGTTACGATCCTAATGTTTGGTTTAATAACGTGGAAGTCGTTATGCGGAAAAGTTTAAGCTCAACGGTTGGGTACGTCACAAGCATTAATCGCTACTACATAATATACAAACAACTAGAAAGTTTGGACCAAGTCAAAAGTCTAGAAAGGGTTTCACTAGCCCCAAAAGACCCCATTTTCATGATACCGCTACGAAAAGTCAGCCAAATGCCAGACAGTAAAAAGCCGCTTGTACAGTAAGCGGCTTTTTAAATGGATTCATTGGAGAGACTCAGTGATCGTCATCACACCTTACGTGTAGTTAAATTTTAACCACCTCAAATATTAGGCCGTAAAACTTCCCTAAAAACGAGGCCGTTTTCAGCTGAGTACTCTATCCAATCTACGGATTTACTAACCGATAACAAGCAATTTCACGATAAATCTCAGAAGTTCTTGAGTGAGATCACATTCATTTTTCATCATAAAAAACCCGAGCAAAATAATGATCTGAATCACATTTTTTTATGTTTAAAGCGGTAATCTGAACTCAACCCATGAGGGATGCAACAGAGGAAAAACACTTATGACAATGAATATCACTGGCAAAAACATCGAAATCACCTCTGCAATCCGAGCTCATATTGAGAGCAAATTTAAAAAACTGGAGAAATGGCAAGTAGACCTAATTGGTTGCCAAGCAACTTTCAGTGAGGAACCAAACAAACAGAAGAAATTCGAAGCGGTTATCAAAGTTCCTAAAGGCCAGCTCATTGCCTCAGCAACTCACGAAGATCTTTACGCAGCTATCAACGAAGTGGAGCAAAAACTAGAACGACAATTGAACAAGCTGACCCACAAACCTGAAGCTCGACGTGCAAGTAAGCCTGAGCTAGTGGAAGAAGAAGAGTAAACTGAACAGATTGAGGAAATAGCGCCGAAAGGCGCTATTTTTTTGCTTGACGCTCTCCCCAGCCTTGCTTATTGTGTTTAAACACTCATAAATTAAGCACTATTTATGCATTTAACCTCACTGTTTATTTTTGACTTCTTTTTCCTCCCATAGTTGGAGGGGCAAACTCGTTTGTGAAAGAAAAGTCAAAAACAAACAGAAAGCCTCCCAAATCGGGAGGCTTTTTTATAAGGAAAGAATTGATGACTGACCAACCTATTTCCCTCGAAGAAATTCGTTTACGCTTGAATGAGTTGGATGACCAACTTCTCAGCTTATTGTCTGAGCGCCGTAAACTCAGCATTGAAGTAGCCAAAAGCAAAGTACAAACCTCAAAGCCTGTTCGCGACGCCGTCCGTGAACAGCAATTATTGGTCAAGCTGATTTCTAATGGCCAAGATAAATACGAACTTGACGCGCAGTACATCACCAAACTTTTCCATACCATCATTGAAGACTCAGTTCTGCTTCAACAAAGTTATCTGCAAAATCTCGTTAACCCACAGCAAAGCCGTAAGCCACTTGCTCGCGTCGCATTTTTAGGAGCCAAAGGCTCTTATTCGCACTTGGCAAGTCGCGAATACTTCAGTCGTAAAAATACGGAGCTTATCGAGCTCAACTGCGAGCACTTTAAAGAAGTGACTCAAACGGTTGAATCTGGCCATGCTGATTATGGCGTTCTGCCAATCGAAAACACCAGCTCAGGCTCTATTAATGAAGTGTATGACTTACTACAACACACGACGCTTTACATCGTTGGAGAGCTAACTCAACCAATCGAACACTGCTTGGTTGCGAAAAAAGACATTCGTCTGGAAGATATTAAAACGCTGTATTCTCACCCTCAGCCACACCAACAGTGCAGTGAGTTTTTAAGCCGTATGAAAGGAGTAAAGCTGGAGTCCTGCGCGAGCACAGCAGATGCAATGCAGAAAGTCCAAGAGATGGATCGTGATGATGTAGCTGCAATTGGTAATGCATCAAGCGGTAAGCTATATGGCTTGCAAGCAATTCAAGGCAACATCGCAAACCAAACCGAAAACCATACTCGCTTTATCGTGGTTGCTCGTAAACCGGTTGAAGTTTCTACTCAGATTCCAGCAAAAACCACATTGATCATGTCGACCTCCCAAGAGGCAGGTTCATTGGTTGAAACACTATTAGTGCTGCAACGTTACGGCATCAATATGACCAAGCTAGAATCACGCCCAATTATGGGGAACCCGTGGGAAGAGATGTTCTACGTAGACTTGACATCACATCTTGCTTCGACAGAAATGCAACAGGCACTTGAAGAGCTAACAAAAATCACTAAGCACTTGAAAGTATTAGGCTGTTACCCGAGTGAGAACGTAAAGCCTACGCAAGTAAAATTGAGTTAATAGACACCAGTGAGTAAAAAGATCATGGCAACCCAAAAAGTCGTAATCGCATCGCTAAACCCAGCCAAAATTAATGCAGTTCAAAGTGCATTTCGTAATGCATTTCCGCATCAAGAATTCAACTTCGTTGGCATCAGTGTACCGAGTGAGGTCGCAGATCAGCCCATGACGAATGAAGAAACTCATCGTGGTGCGCTAAACCGCGTTAAAAACGCAAAAGTAGAGATGCCAAACGCGGATTACTATGTCGGTCTCGAAGCGGGAATTGAAGCAAACGTGACGTTTGCTTGGATGGTGGTTGAATCAGAGACTCACCGCGGTGAATCTCGTTCTGCAAGCTTAATGTTGCCGCCAAAAGTCTTGGAAAAACTCAAGGATGCGAATGAATTGGGAGATGTAATGGACGAAGTGTTTGGTACTGATAATATCAAACAGAAAGGTGGCGCTATTAGCCTGCTAACCCAAAACCAGCTAACTCGAAGCTCAGTCTATCACCAAGCCTTGATTCTGGCTTTAATTCCATTCACAAACCCTGAGCATTTTCCTTCAAATTTATAACACTCAGCCTAGTCTCTAGATACGCAAAAGGGCGGATATTTCCGCCCTTTGTAATACGTTATCTTAGTCACTTGTAACACCAAGGCCTAAAAGCAAATTGGATATACTGTCTACTTAGATACCGCAACTTGTTCTAACAAGACTTTCAACTTGTCTTTTTCTTCATCAGATTTCGACTTTAGTTCGTTAGAGCCACGAGTAATGGTGGCAATGCCCACACCAAGCATCTGACTGATCTGACGTTGAGATAATTCTCCTTTAAGAAGTTCGTTAATTATATTAACGCGTGATATTAATGACTCTCTCTCATCACGTGACATCAGCATAGTTAACAGCATGTCATCTTGCTGGGTGCCCATACTTGTTCGAATTAGCTCAATAATCTGTTGCCAGTCTTTGTACTCGGGTTCGTGCGACATCAAGTTACCTCACTCAATACTTGGTATTGATCTCATGTTGATTCAAGAACGCGCCATCGATACCCAAAAGATCACGATAGTATGTTTCAAACATCAAGATGTTTTGTACATAACCGCGCGTCTCTTTAAATGGAATTGCCTCAATAAAGGCATAAGCATCCACTTTTCCTTGGGTACGCTCTCGCCACGTTTTTACTCTGTTAGGACCTGCATTATAAGCAGCAAGAGCAAAAATACGATTATTATCGTAATCCTCTAATAAACCTTGCAAATAATGGCTACCAATTTCGATATTTTTTCCTACATTGTAGAGATCCTGCGTACCTTGATAACTCAACTTATATTTACGTGCCGTGTACTTCGCCGTCGCAGGCATGATCTGCATAAGACCACGAGCGCCAACTGGAGAGCGGGCTTCAACATCTAACGCACTTTCCTGTCGAGCGAGAGACATCATCGTGACGGGATCAATGTTGTGCTTTTTCGCATAAAAGTTAAACCACCAGCGGTGTGCTATTGGGAACCTAAGTTCGATATTATCCCACATCTGCGCTTGAATACTCGCGGTCACCGTTAGGTGATGCCAACGTTTAAATGATGCATAAGCCGCCAACATCGCCTTTTCATCTTTTCCTACGCGGCGCAGTAAGTGTGCCCATTCACTCTTCGCTGCTGCGATTTTATCCGTCGCGATCAACTCTTCGATACGAGCTAACGAGTCTTGATAGGGTTGAACAACTTTCTTATCCAACTTAACCGTATGCGTTGGGTATTTGATTGATTGTCCGATTGCATTGGCGGCAGCCACACTGTAGAAGTTTCGTTGCCCAAGCAGAGTTGCTAAACGCTGTTTCCCCGCGATGTCATCACCTAACGCTATTTCACTTCTTCCAAGCCAATATTGCCAGCGTAGCGTGGCTTGTTCTTCTTTATTTAGAACAGCAATCCACTCTTGTACGCCTTTCCAATCTGCATTTTGAATCGCTAAGCGGATGCGCGTTTCAATCAACGGTAAGTACTGACTGGTTTTCGTTTTATCATCGCGCCATTTAGCTAATGACTCAGACTCCGTACGAGTCAATCGAAATGCAATATAGTCGGCAAGTTCTTGCGCTTTTTCTGGAGAAAACTTCTGTCCTTTAATGACGGCATCGTACGCACCTTGTGCTTGGCTAGTGTTCATACGAGCCAACTTTTCTAACGCATATTCACTTTGCGCTCGATTAAAATCATTCGCAGGTTTTTTCTTCGCGAATTCCGCAACACTTGCAGGATTATCAAACAACGCTTTCATTTCTTTGGCTTGTTGCTTTGCCTGCGCAGATTTAGGCAGTTTGAGCAAGTAACTCATCAAACCGCCATTACGAGCATCAAACGCCAGTAACATACGCTGTAAAATCAGTTCATCGGTACGCTCACCCGCCTTGTCCCATGCCGCAAATAATGGGTCACACTCATCAGCAATGCTGATGCCACGTAACCACATATGTTCAGCCCCTTTAAACGCCGCGACTTTCTTGCCTTGCTTTAACTGAGCAACGTAGAAAATACATTGGTAACGCTCACCACTAGGAATGACTTTTTGAAACTCAGTAATAGTTTTCCAATCTTTTTGCTTATAAAGATGATTGAGGTATGGAGCGCGAACTCGACGAGAAAATGGAAAAGACTCGTGCTCAGAAATAAACTCGTTTACCTGTTGTGGTGACTTTTCCGGTAACTGTCTAATAAAAGTGCGGTAATCCACATAAGGCGTTAGTGGATAGTTAGAAATTTTAGGACGAATCGAAAGGTATCCATCGATGTCATTTTTATCTAATAAATCTTGAGCTTGCTCATATACTTCGCGCTGCTTTTCCAAACTCAGCGCGGCATTAGCACTCAAACTCATAGCACACAACGCGGCGGCGCAGCATACGTTTTTAGCCAATTCAGATACGTTGAATCTCATTTGTGTCATTTTCCCCAGACATATACTGCCCTAAAGCCTAGTTTTGTTAGAGTTCATGTGATGTTAAGGCAATTTTCACACATGCATCTATTTACACAGAATGCAGATGTCCATGTAAAGCAACTTAGTGTATTAAAAATTGTACTCGTCAAACTTTAAGACGATGGAGACAAAGCGTTTCTAACTCGCATAGAAAACACTTCGTCATTCTTAACGAATAACAAAAGTGTATACCCTAACCGTGTAAGTTTCCGGTCAGCTCAAAATAAGAAATCCATTCGTTAGGGAAATTCTTGCAATGCGGTAACAAAAACAAAGCACTTGGTATAAAATGATGGGTTTGAATGACAGTTAATTTAGGAACGATCGGCAATGGCTGAATACGTATATACCATGTCGCGGGTGAGCAAAATTGTGCCACCTAAGCGTCAAATTCTTAAAGACATCTCTCTGAGCTTCTTCCCTGGTGCGAAAATCGGTGTTTTAGGTCTGAACGGTGCAGGTAAATCCACACTGCTACGTATCATGGCAGGTATCGACACGGATATCGACGGTGAAGCGCGTCCACAACCTGGTCTAAACGTAGGTTACCTACCTCAGGAACCAGTATTAGACGAATCAAAAACCGTTCGTGAAGTTGTTGAAGAAGCGGTTGCTGACGTTGCTGACGCTCTGAAACGTTTGGACGCAGTCTACGCAGCATACGCTGAACCAGATGCAGACTTCGACGCACTTGCAAAAGAGCAAGGCGAGCTAGAAGCCCTTATCCAAGCGAAAGATGGCCACAACCTAGAAAATGCGCTTGAGCGTGCAGCAAACGCACTACGTTTACCTGAATGGGACCAAAAAATTGCGCACCTATCAGGTGGTGAACGCCGCCGTGTGGCTATTTGTCGCTTGCTACTTTCTAAGCCAGACATGCTACTGCTTGATGAACCTACCAACCACCTAGATGCAGAATCAGTGGCTTGGCTAGAGCGCTTCTTAGTGGATTACACAGGTACCGTAGTAGCCATCACCCACGACCGTTACTTCCTGGATAACGCTGCGGGCTGGATCTTAGAACTGGACCGTGGTGAAGGTATCCCATGGGAAGGCAACTACACCTCATGGCTGGAGCAAAAAGACGCTCGTCTACAACAAGAAGCCTCCCAAGAGAGTGCTCGCCAAAAGACTATCGAGAAAGAGCTTGAGTGGGTACGTAAAAACCCTAAAGGTCGTCAAGCGAAGTCAAAAGCACGTATGGCTCGCTTTGAAGAACTGCAAAGCTCTGATCACCAAAAACGTAATGAAACCAATGAACTGTTTATCCCACCTGGTGAGCGTCTAGGTGATAAGGTTATTGAAGTGAAGAACCTGACCAAGTCATTTGACGGTCGTGTTCTGATTGATGACCTGTCATTCAGCATCCCTAAAGGTGCAATTGTTGGTATCATCGGTGCTAACGGCGCAGGTAAATCGACGCTATTCAAGATGTTAAGTGGTACTGAACAACCAGACTCGGGCACAATTGAGATGGGCGATACAGTAAAACTGGCATCGGTCGATCAGTTCCGTGACAGCATGGACGATTCTAAAACCGTATTCCAAGAGATCTCTGAAGGTGCTGATATCATTAAGATCAACAACTTCGAAATCCCAGCTCGCGCATACTGTTCACGCTTTAACTTTAAAGGCAGTGACCAACAAAAGATTATTGGTGAACTATCGGGTGGTGAGCGTAACCGTGTCCACCTTGCGAAGCTGCTTAAAGCGGGCGGTAACGTGTTGCTACTCGACGAACCAACCAACGACCTTGACGTTGAAACACTGCGTGCTCTAGAAGAAGCATTACTAGAGTTCCCTGGTTGTGCAATGGTTATCTCGCACGACCGTTGGTTCCTTGACCGTATCGCAACCCACATCATTGACTACCGTGACGAAGGCCAAGTTAACTTCTACGAAGGTAACTACACAGAGTACATGGATTGGTTGAAGAAAACATTGGGTCCTGAAGCCGCAGAACCACACCGTATCAAATACAAGCGTATTGCGAAGTAATCGCAACCCACAAAGTTTGATTGTAATTTGTACAAAGGCCGCTATCATAGCGGCCTTTGTTTTCTTTGTTATAAAAAGAGCTCATTAGCCCGTCTCGTTCGTTAAGAACATGACATAGCACTTACGTCACTCTGTAGCGACCTCGACACTTTTCAAACAACAATCGAACATTTTTTGTTCGTATTGATATACTATTCAATTCTGTTTGACGACCTGACGAGAATATTCATATGACAGAGAGACGACGCTTTTCACGTATTCTCCATCAAGCTCCAGCTAAGATAGAACAACGTGACTTGGTAATTGAAGCTAGGATTCAAGATCTTTCCTTGCATGGTTTACTCATGAAAGTGGAAGAGACTGAGGCTTTGGATCCAACCCTTCCAGTCCATGTGACTTTTTCATTTGATCAATCCGAACAAGTGATTACGTTAAAAGCGCAAATTGTGAATGTCTCTAAGTGTGAGGTTAGGTTGAAGATCGCTAAGATAGACATCGAAAGCATTAGCCAACTAAAACGATTTATAGAATTGAATGTAGGCAATAACGACCTTCTGAATCGAGAGTTAGAGCACCTCTCTGGTTTTTAGGAGAAAAATAAATGAACGCCTATTTAAGTAACAATAACTATGTCTAAAAAAATCATCATGCAGATCCCGACGAAAGACGGCGATCAGCAGTTCTATTTGGGCCGCAGTTCGGTCCTAGCAGTATTTGCTTCAGTATTGGCATTACCCGCCGTCGTTGGTGGCGCGTGGTACCTTAATCAGCAGCAGATGCACAATAAAGACGAACTAACACAAATCATCGCCAAACTGGAAAGTGAAAAGGCCGAAGTGACGGCTCTTTACGAAGAACAGCTTGATACCAATCATTCGCTTTCCCAATCTTTGACGGACAAAAACAATCAAATTCAGCTATTGGGCAAACGGGTATTCGACGTTGAATCGGTTTTAGGTCTCGCAGACGAAGAGTTGATGATCGATGAGAACAGCATGGGGTTAGAGGAGCGAATTGACGCAGCCGCTATCGATTCTGCTGTTCGCGCGACGATGTTCCGTTTGATACCAAATGACAGTCCAGTCACATACCAACGTATTTCTTCTTCTTACGGCAGTCGTATTAATCCGATTTCAGGTAAGAGGCATGTTCATACTGGTATCGATCTGACTTGTAAAAGAGGAGAAGAGATCCTGGCACCGGCTGACGGTGTGGTGGAAACCGTTCGCCCGAGCAATCGTGGTTATGGTAACTATGTCACCATTCGTCACTCATTTGGCTTTATGAGCTCCTTTGCTCATCTACAACGCTTCAAAGTGAAAAGCGGTCAGTTTGTTAGTAAAGGCGACATCATTGCTCAATGCGGTAACTCTGGCAACTCCACAGGGCCACACTTGCACTATGAAGTACGCTTCCTCGGACGAGCACTCAACCCTCAATACTTAATGGAGTGGACACCAGAAAACTTCAATGACGTCTTTGAAAAAGAGAAAAAAGTGAAATGGGGACCTTTGGTTCAATTGATTGATAACGTTGTACGCCTACAAGTCAATTTAACCAATTCACCCTATCGCGATACCAGTATCAACACAGTATCAAGTGAAGATACGAGTAATACTGCGACGAACTGATTTGTCCATCAACACGAAAAAGAGCAGCTTACGCTGCTCTTTTTGTTTCGGACTCTGCACGGCTAAATGACCCGTGATTAGCCGCGATGAATATTATCATTCGCCTGTTTGAGTAAGTTTTGGCTCTCATTCATAAATTGTTGAGAATAAGTACCAAACCAATCACTCACCTGCTTAAAGCTTTCGATGAATCGCGCTTTGTCTCTGCTATCCAGAATCGCTACCGCATCACCTAAACGCTGATGGAATCGCTTGATCATATCGATATTCTCTTGAGAAGAGAAAATGATATCACCGTACAAGTTCGGATCCTGACCAAACAGTCGTCCCACCATCGCCAATTCAAGGCGGTAGATTGGCGAGCTTAACTTCAACAACTGATCGATGTTCGGGTTCTCTTTGCTTAGGTGCATACCGTAAGCAAACGACGTGAAGTGGCGCAACGCCTGAATCAACGTCATGCCATGATCGTGCTCTTGTGCATCGATTTGGCACAAGCTTGCGCCCCAAATTCCAAACTGTTGCAATAGCCATTGGTAATGCTCGTGACCACGACCATCACAGTACACAATAACCTGCTTGGCAAGGCTCGGAACATCTGGGCCAAACATTGGGTGTAAACCAACTACAGGACCTTGGTGCACATTCAACATTGCTTGCAGAGGCTTCGACTTGATAGAAGTCAGGTCACACAGAATGCAGTCTTGCGGCAAGTTCCCCAGTTTTTCGATCACCCCTTCCGTTAGATGAATCGGCACCGTGACCACGACTAAACCCGCGTTGTCTAGAATCTCATCCGCATGATCCCAGTCTTTACTGCCGAGAACTTTGACCTGGTAGCCCGACAATTTGAACATACGCCCAAAGAGGCCACCCAATTGACCATTACCACCAATAATAACAACTGAGCGTAAATCAGGGTTCAAACACTTAAAACCGGAATCTTTCTCGCTGGCATAAGACTCACGCATTGTTCGACGCAGAATATCTTCAATAAGCTGTGGAGGAACTCCCATTTTTTCAGCTTCAGCGCGACGAGAAGCTAACATCGCCGCTTCGCGGTCTGGAGCATAAATTGGCAAACCATGTTCGCTTTTTACTTCCCCAACTTTCTCTACGAGCGCTAAACGCTGAGCCAATAGCTCCAACATTTGCTTGTCGACTGCATCAATCTGATCGCGTAATGCGTTAAGTTCAACTGCCATTGATGTTCCTTAAATCCTGTATTAATTAGCCTTTAGACGATTTTCTAAGAAAGGCACTAGCTCTTCATGTGCGTGACGTAATAGTGCCTCAGTTGAATCCCAATTGATACATGCGTCAGTGATAGATACACCGTATTTCATCTCTTCAAGAGCTAAGTCAGAAGATTGATTTCCTTCATTGATATGGCTTTCAATCATAAGACCGATAATAGATTTATTGCCTTCACGGATTTGATGAATCACATCCTCCGCGACTAATGGCTGGCGACGGTAATCTTTACGTGAGTTGGCGTGACTGCAATCCACCATTAATGAAGCATCAAGACCAGATTTCGCCATCTCTTGCTCACACTCAGTGACTGATACCGAATCGTAGTTAGTTTGCTTACCGCCACGTAAGATCACATGTCCATTAGCATTGCCCTGGGTGGTTAACAGTGCGACTTGTCCCTCACGGTTAATTCCCATAAAACGGTGGCTAGAGGACGCAGCTTGCATCGCGTTAATTGCGGTTGCCAAACTGCCATCGGTGCCATTCTTAAAACCAATTGGCATAGACAGGCCGCTTGCCATTTCACGGTGAGTTTGTGACTCCGTCGTACGAGCACCGATGGCTGCCCAGCTAAAAGTATCCGCCAAGTATTGTGGGCTAATTGGGTCTAGAGCCTCAGTCGCGAGCGGGATTTCCATCTCTGCCAACTCCACCAGAAGTTCGCGTCCAACATGCAGACCGTGTTCAATATCGAAACTGCCGTCTAGGTGTGGGTCATTGATCAGGCCTTTCCAGCCGACCGTGGTGCGCGGCTTCTCAAAGTAAACACGCATAACAATATACAGTTGGTCACTTAGTTGTTCAGAGAGTGCTTTAAGTCGCTTTGCGTAATCCTTCGCCGCTTCTACGTCGTGGATAGAACATGGACCGCATACAACAAGCAGGCGGTGATCCTTCTTGTGAATAATATTAGCGATAGTTTGACGAGACTCTTGAATAAAGCGACGTGCTTTTTCACTCAAAGGAAGCTTGGTTTTTAGTTCCTCCGGAGTAATAAGAACCTGTTCTTCGATAATATTAATATTGCTCAACTCACTTTTCTGCATAACTCTAACCTGTATATTTATTTTTACACCCAACCAAACCTTTGGTGAGACAACTAAGCTTTAACGACAAGATAACAGGCTAAAAAAGAAAAACAAGCGTACAGAATAAAAAACATTTAGTGTAAACTTTGGTTTACAGTCAAATAAAAAGCCAAAGCATAATTAACTTTGGCTTCTCATCGCTGTTTTGAATCTTTTACAAGAGGTTTAGCTAGTCAAGCGTTTCATCGCTTCACTCGCCGCTTTCCACTCTTGAGATAGCTTAAGTTCGCTTGGAGAAAATGACTGTTTTTTCAGTAATCCATCCGCGAGTGGCACGGTTGAAACCGGTAAGTTGTCTAATACCTCAACGTGCGCTTCTCGTTTATTACACATTAACAACATATCGCAACCAGCTCTCAATGCTTGAGCACCTCGCTCGGCTGGGCTGCCCATAATCGCAGCGCCTTCCATGGTCAAGTCATCCGAAAAAACCAAACCTTTAAAACCCAATTGCTGACGCAGGACCTGTTTTAACCAGTATTCAGAACCGCTGGCTGGTTGAGCATCATAATGTGGGAAAATCACGTGAGCAGGCATCATGGCATCTAAAATACCGGCATCAATTTGCGCTTTGAAGATCGCCATATCTTGTTCAAAAATATCACTGCGCTCATCGTATGGTGTTTCTAGATGTGAGTCTGCAATCACGCCACCATGTCCAGGGAAGTGCTTGCCTGTCGTTGCCATGCCAACACTCTTCATTCCCTGCATATATGCAGTGCTATAGCGAAGAATGGTATCGGCATCTTCACCGAATGCGCGGTTACCGATCGCTTTACATTGATGGCCTTGGTCAAGTACCGGGGCAAAGCTTAAATCAATATCATGGGCAATCAGCTCTGCGGCCATTAACCAACCGCCCATACGAGCAAGCTCTTCACCATTTTGATGTTTAGCGTACTCATCAGCAGCAGGAATTAATGAGAAACCTTCACGAAAGCGCTGCACTCGGCCGCCTTCTTGATCCACACCGATCAAAAACGGGCGCTTAGACGCCTTTCGGATGGATTGAGTAAGTGCTTGAAGCTGTTCGCTATCATGATAGTTGCGAGCAAATAGAATTAAGCCACCAACCGTAGGATGCTCCAAGATTTCTTTGTCTTCAGCGGTCAGTTCATACCCCGCAACGTCAACCCATAACGGTCCCATGTTTTCTCCTCAAAATCGGCTGAATATCTCGTATTCGATGAGGTTATTCGCTTCAGATTTGCTTTACAATAAGTGAATGAAGAATTGACGAGATCGGCTATGAAATTTAACGAACTGTACATTGGTGTGATGTCTGGGACGAGTATGGATGGTGTTGATACCGCTCTAGTTGAAATAAGCGATGAGCATGTTCGCCTGATTGCGCACGACGACTACCCAATGCCCGCAGCACTAAAAGACATGCTGTTATCTGTTTGTACCGGTCAAGCAACAAATTTAAAAGCCATAGGTGAACTTGACCATCAGCTCGGCCACCTATTTGCAGATGCTGTGTTACAGCTGCTCAATAAGTCTGGTTACGTCGCAGAGCAAATTCGTGCGATTGGTAATCACGGTCAAACAGTGTTCCATCAGCCTACCGGAAACTTGCCGTTTACCACTCAATTGGGCGATGCCAACATTATCGCGGTCAAGACAGGCATTGATACGGTAGCGGATTTTCGTCGTAAAGACATGGCGCTAGGTGGACAAGGTGCCCCACTCGTCCCTGCTTTCCATAAAAGCATTTTTGCGATGCAGGATTCCACAACTGTGGTGCTTAACATTGGAGGCATTGCCAATATCTCTGTACTGCATCCAGAACAACCAGTCATTGGCTATGACACAGGCCCGGGCAATATGTTGATGGACGCATGGTGTGCGCTGCATAAAGGGCAAAGCTTCGACGAAGATGCACAATTTGCACTTAAAGGAACGGTAAACGCTACTTTGTTGACTCAATTACTCAAAGAAGCTTACCTCACCATGCCAGCCCCTAAAAGTACCGGACGAGAACTGTTCAATATTGACTGGCTGCATCAACAAATGGTCCATCACAAGTTACCAATCGAAGACGTACAACGTACACTTTGCGAGTATTCTGCAATTACCATTGCCAACGAAGTCGACAAGTTTTCTCATGGCATCACACCTCAACTATTGGTCTGTGGCGGTGGAGCAAGAAACCCGCTTTTGATGCAACGACTGGCCAAGTTATTGCCACAATGGAGCGTTGCGACAACGGCAGAAAAAGGTGTTGATGGCGATTACATGGAAGCAATGGCGTTTGCTTGGCTTGCGCAGCGCCATATTCACGGCCTCCCTAGCAACTTACCGGAAGTTACGGGGGCAAGTCGTCTCGCTTCACTGGGTGTACTCTATTCAAAAAATTAAGGGCAATAGATCCTAAACAAAAAGGCTTAATTCATTATGACGAACGATGCACTTATCGCAGCTTTATCCCATCTGGTATCTGAAGGGCGAAATCCAGACACCATGGACATCGACTTGCTGCCTTCTCTCGATATTGTTCAACGCATCAACCAACAGGACAAACTCGTTCCTCTTGCCGTTGAAAAAGTATTGCCTGAGATCGCTGAAGCCGTTGATAAGATCACGGAAGCATTTAAGGTCGGAGGTCGGTTGTTTTACATCGGTGCGGGTACCAGTGGTCGACTTGGCGTTTTGGACGCTTCAGAATGCCCACCAACTTTTGGCACAGATCCAGAGATGGTCGTTGGTATTATTGCCGGTGGAAAAGAGGCAATGTTCCGTGCAAAAGAAGGGGCGGAGGACGACCCTACATTAGGCGAGCAAGATCTTAAAGAGAATACGCTAACACAACGCGATGTCGTCGTTGGTATTGCGGCAAGTGGACGAACACCTTACGTGATTGGTGGCTTAGAGTATGCGAACAAGCTTGGTGCCACCACTGTAGCACTATCTTGTAACCCTGACTCTCCGATTGCAGATATTGCCGATATTGCGATTAGCCCCGTTGTTGGACCTGAAGCGTTAACGGGGTCCACTCGCTTAAAATCAGGGACGGCACAAAAACTCGTACTAAACATGCTCACTACCGCAAGCATGATTCGCCTGGGCAAAAGTTATCAGAACTTAATGGTAGATGTGAAAGCGACGAATGCAAAGCTAGTTGCAAGAGCGGCTCGTATTGTTATGCAAGCAACAGATTGTACTAACCAAGAGGCTAAAACGGCGCTCAAA
Source organism: Vibrio sp. 1580 (assembly GCF_033340055.1). Lineage (NCBI taxonomy): Bacteria > Pseudomonadati > Pseudomonadota > Gammaproteobacteria > Vibrionales > Vibrionaceae > Vibrio > Vibrio sp. 1580. The sequence goes on along the minus strand of NZ_JAWOVT010000011.1, from coordinate 159,253 downwards.
GAAACGGACTACGACGCCAAGTTAGCTATTTTGATGATTTTAACCGGGCTGGATAAAGAAAGCGCGACTGAGCAACTGAACGCCAAGCAAGGATATTTAAGAAAAGTCGTGATCGATCAAGCGAATCAATCTTAATCAATAAAGCGCCTCACTTATTTAAAAGTCAGGCGCCTTTTATGGCTTAATTTAGTAGTTCAATCGTTCAATGTGAGTAATACCGACTTTACCTTCAAGGTCGCTGAACATATGAACCATTGCTGGGTATGGTTGTGCTCCAGGGTAGACAACTTCTGCATTACAGAAAAACGCATAGTTTTGTCCGGCTACGACTTGAGTAGCCACAACCAAAGGGGAGTATTTGACACCGACAAACCCCTCGATACCTTTAGCAAATACTTCTTTATTCTCTGCTGTGAGTTCATGAAATGGACTCCAGCCACCAGCCATTTGCGTTGACATAATGTGATTCCTTTTTTCTGTGCTCACTATCAAGCAATATGAACATAGTTTAACAAGGAAGACTTTGCCACATTTATGTGATGCAGACAGTGTAACAACGGCTTTATTGACTATTAATTTGAGTATTCATTCCAACCACGTTGCCATTCCATGCGGAATTTTTGCGCTTGCTCAGTACCTTCACAAACCCCTTCGTAATACTGACCAGATAACCCCATTTGATACGCAAAAGCAGGATTACAGTACTCACGTAAACCTTCTAAATAACCTTGGTCGTAGTCACTTTGCTTAACACTACCCAATTCACGAAGCTCGCTCATCGTGCGCGATGTGTGTCCGGTTATGCCATCTTGATATCCGATCTGATGCCAATCTCCCGACTTGGCAAGATCTGCTGTCGTTGCTGTGCATCCTGCAAGTAAAGCCAGTGCCAGACCTACCGTTACCTTTTTCATGGTTCTTCCTTAAGTAATTGTTTTCAAAAATAAGCTTACCACTAATTATTGGCGCTTGCCGCTGAGCTTGCAGATTTAACCACTGATGACTCAAATCAGCCGCTCAAGACTGTCATCAACCTTTCGCCATTTTTAAAAACCGCTCAAGCAGCATATCGACCACTCAGTGCTCTATTCGACCACTCATCTACTAACCGAATGCATTTAACACAAGTGACGCATAACATGCATCCTGAGATTAAAAAATTACCCTACCCAACTAAGACCAAGGACAATTGCTATGATGTGGTTTCTAACCTGTGTCGCAGCCCTAATCGGCGGATACTTCATCTACGGCGCTTTCGTCGAGAAGATTTTCGGCATCAATGAAAAACGCCAAACGCCAGCTCACACCAAATCGGACGGTGTTGACTTCGTTCCAATGTCAACAAAGAAAGTTTACCTAGTTCAACTACTTAACATCGCAGGTGTTGGTCCAATTTTTGGCCCGATCATGGGGGCACTATACGGTCCTGCGGCGATGCTTTGGATTGTAGTCGGTTGTATTTTTGCTGGTGCAGTACACGATTACTTCTCAGGCATGCTTTCAGTGCGTAACGGCGGTGCATCTGTACCTACCATTACAGGTCGCTACCTAGGTAATGGCGCAAAACACTTTATGAATATTTTTGCCATTGTCCTATTGCTTCTAGTTGGCGTAGTGTTCGTTTCAGCCCCTGCTGGCATGATTACTAACCTCATCAATGATCAAACAAGCTTGAGCGTAAGCATGACTACAATGGTTATTGCTATTTTTGCTTACTACATCATTGCGACGATTGTTCCTGTCGATAAAATCATTGGTCGTTTCTACCCACTGTTTGGCGCCCTACTTATCTTTATGTCTGTTGGCCTAATGACAGCCGTTGCTTTCTCTAGCGAACACACAGTAATGGGTGACTTCCAAGTTTCGGACATGTTCTCTAACCTCAACCCAAATGACATGCCGTTATGGCCTGCATTGTTCATCACTATTGCATGTGGTGCTATCTCTGGCTTCCACGCAACTCAGTCTCCACTGATGGCGCGTTGTATGGAAAATGAGAAAAACGGTCGCTTCGTATTCTACGGTGCAATGATTGGTGAAGGTGTTATCGCGCTAATTTGGTGTGCTATCGCTCTGTCTTTCTTCGGCTCTCTAGACGCTCTATCAGAAGCTGTGAAAAACGGTGGCCCTGGTAACGTGGTATACAGCGCATCATTTGGTCTGCTAGGTGTGTTCGGTGGTATCCTTGCGTTCCTGGGTGTGGTTATCCTACCAATTACGTCTGGCGATACAGCGTTCCGTTCAAGCCGCTTGATCCTTGCTGAATACTTCAACATGGAACAAAAAACGCTACGTAACCGTCTACTGATGGCACTTCCACTGTTCGTTATCGGCGGTATCTTAACTCAAGTAGACTTCGGCATTATCTGGCGCTACTTCGGTTTTGCAAACCAAACAACAGCGGTAATGATGCTTTGGACTGCGTCCGCTTACCTACTGCGTCACAACAAGCTGCACTGGATTACCACTATCCCAGCTATCTTCATGACCACGGTATGTGTCACGTTCATCTTAAACAACAGCTCGCTAGGTTTTGGTCTGCCAATGCAACTATCAACTATCGTAGGTATTGTGTTTGCCCTAGCTGTGACAGGTTACGTTATCAAAACCTCTAAGGGTAAAGGTGAAACTGAACTGGCTGACGAAGAGAAACCACAAGCCGTATCAGAAACAGCGTAATACTCGTCACATCTGAGTGACTAAGATAGGAGCCTGCCAATTGCAGGCTCTTTTTGTTTTATACCCAAGTCACTTTAAGGTTCAGAAAGCACAGCGCAGCATCATTTACTTAGCTGTTCTTATCTATCTGAGCCAAGCATCTTGAGGTTACTTAGGTATACAATAACAACATTGATTCTAGGTTAGGTTCACTATGGAACTGGTCATCTCCCTTTTACAACAGATGTGTGTGTACTTAGTTTTGGCTTACATGCTAAGTAAAACGCCAATCATCTTACCTTTGCTGAGTATTTCTTCGCGCTTAAGCCACCGCCTAATTTGTTACGTACTCTTCTCTGGCTTTTGTATTCTCGGCACCTATTTCGGCCTGCACATCAACGATGCTATTGCCAATACTCGTGCGATCGGCGCAGTTATGGGCGGGCTGTTTGGTGGACCTGTTGTAGGTTTCGCCGTCGGATTTACTGGTGGCATTCATCGATACTCTCTTGGTGGCTTTACTGACCTAGCCTGCGCAATTTCAACCACCGCCGAGGGCGTAATTGGTGGCTTGCTCCACGTTTACCTTATCAAGCGAAATAAAGGCGCATTGCTGTTTAATCCAAGCGTCGTATTCAGCGTCACGTTTGTTGCAGAAGTGGTGCAAATGATTTTGCTGCTCGCCGTCGCGAAACCTTTTGATCAAGCCTATGAACTGGTGTCCGCTATTGCAGCGCCTATGATCATCGCGAATTCATTTGGTGCGGCGTTGTTCATGAGTATCCTGCAAGACAGAAAAGCAATCTTTGAAAAGTTTTCTGCGACGTTTTCGCGTCGAGCGCTCACCATTGCTGATCGCTCAGTGGGAATTCTAAGCAACGGCTTCAACACCGAAAACGCAGAGAAAATCGCACGTATTATTTACGAAGAAACCAAAGTGGGCGCTGTCGCGATTACTGACCAAGAAAAAATCTTAGCGTTTGTGGGCATTGGCGATGATCACCATAAACCAAACACGCCGATTTCATCGCAAAGCACATTAGACTCCATGGAGAAAAACGACATCATTTATCTTGATGGCGCGGAGCGTCCATACCAATGCTCCATTGCAAAAGATTGCAAGCTCGGATCTGCGCTGATCATCCCACTGCGTGCAGGGAAAGAGGTCATTGGTACCATAAAGCTGTATGAACCGAAGCGTAAATTGTTCTCGACGGCCAACATGTCGATGGCGGAAGGAATAGCCCAGCTTCTATCTAGCCAAATCCTTTATGGCGATTACCAACAACAACAAGCCTTACTCGCCCAAGCAGAAATAAAATTGCTTCACGCTCAGGTGAATCCACACTTTTTGTTTAATGCACTCAATACTATTAGTGCGATTACTCGTCGTGACCCTGACAAAGCGCGCGAGCTAATCCAAAATCTATCGCACTTCTTCCGCAGCAATTTAAAGCAGAACATTAATACCGTGACGTTAAAGGAAGAGCTTGCACATGTGAACTCGTACTTGAGCATCGAAAAAGCGCGTTTTACGGACCGCTTAGAGGTTAAAATCGATATTCAACCTGAATTGCTGGACATCAAATTACCAAGCTTTACACTCCAGCCTTTGGTTGAGAACGCCATTAAGCATGGCATTTCAAACATGCTTGAAGGTGGTAAAGTTCATATATACAGCGAAGCACACCCACAAGGTCACTTGATTACCGTCGAAGACAACGCAGGCAGTTTTGAACCGCCAAAAGAAAACCACTCAGGGCTAGGTTTAGAAATTGTCGACAAACGTCTCACTAATCAATTTGGACGTGATGCAGCGCTAAAAATTACGTGCGAGCCACATCAATTTACTAAAATGAGCTTTATCATTCCCCCAAAATCATAAAAGCACGCTGAAGCAATAAAGGTAATGTTGGATGTTAACCGCACTCGTCATTGATGATGAACAGTTTGCTCGTGAAGAGCTAGCAGAGTTACTGGATGAAACAGGCCAAGTTGAGGTCGTGGGCGATGCCTCAAACGCAATCCTTGGCCTAAAAAAAATCAATGAACTCAAGCCTGATGTGGTGTTTCTCGATATCCAAATGCCTCAAGTCACGGGGATTGAATTACTTGGGATGCTTGATCCAGAAACCATGCCTTATGTGGTTTTTGTCACGGCTTATGATCAGTATGCGATTCAAGCATTTGAAGACAATGCCTTTGATTACTTGCTCAAACCTGTCGACCCATGCCGGTTAACTAAAACGGTCAAACGACTAAACAAAGTCATTAGCCAATCCGCCCTAACGCAACAACTGTCTGCTATTACACCTGACACGTTGGATCAGATACCGTGCATCGGACACAACCGCATCGTTATCATGACCACCGACACGGTGGAATGTGCTTACAGTGATATCAGCGGCTTGCATGTACGCTCCACCAGCCAAACCGCGAGCACCCAACTGACATTAAAAACGTTGGAAGAGAAAACCCCTCTAGTCCGCTGCCATCGTCAATACTTAGTCAGTATTAAAGCGATTAGCGAAATCAAGTTACTGGAAAATGGGTTAGCGGAAATCATCACCAAAACAGGCTTTGAGATACCAGTAAGCCGCCGCTACTTAAAGGTGCTCAAAGAGATGCTCGGCATTAGCCACTAACACAAAAACTTCACACATCATCGCTGAGTTTCCGCTAGCGTATAAATAGGACGCTCTGAAAAGACGAGGCGATGATGTATAAAGTTTTATTCATATGTAAGCACAACGCTGGACGAAGCGTCCTCGCGGAGTCAATCGCAACCAATATCCTGCCAGCAGATTTTAGTGTCACCAGTGGAGGCTCACATCCCACAGGCAAGGTGCACCCAGTGGTGCAAAAATATTTAGATGACCACCAACTCCCCATTCCGCATATCCACACGCATTCATGGGAGGAGCGAACTCAGTTTCTTCCCGACATCGTTATTATTCTCTGTGATTCTTTACATCAAGAAACCGCTCCTCAGTCGCTTGCGGGGGGCGTTCGAGTAAACTGGCAAGTTGATGCTTTTCCGACCTATGGTTCTGATGAAGACATGTACGCACATTGCGAAAAGGTTGCTCAATCGCTTGAGCGAAGAATCACGAAGATGTCTGATATGATTATCGATGGTTTAGGAAAAGACCAAATTCGTGATTACCTAAATGAGTTAAGAGAGATGTAAAAAAGGCGACCCACAGGTCGCCTTTTGAATATTCGATAAATAGAGACTAATCCACTTGCTTGATTTGCAGTTCTTTAGGTACTTCAAAGAACATATTCTCTTCACGGCCAAGTACTTCATCAACCGCTTCGGCACCAACGAGTTCTTTGATTCGCTCTAGAATCTGATTAACGAGCTCTTCCGGAGCAGATGCTCCCGCAGTCACGCCGACCTTTGTTTTGCCTTCAAACCACTCAGGTTTGATATCTTCCGGACAGTCGGTTAAGTAGCCAGGTGTCCCTAACTTTTCAGCTAGCTCTTTAAGACGTGTAGAGTTTGATGAGTTTTTAGAACCCACCACAACCATCACATCTACGTCACCAGCTAATTCACGTACGGCATCTTGGCGGTTTTGTGTCGCATAACAGATATCGTCTTTACGTGGACCTTGGATATCTGGGAACACGCGGCGTAGCTCTTCGATAACATCGGCAGTTTCATCGACAGAAAGCGTCGTTTGGCTTACGTAATGAAGATCGGATGGATCTTTCACAATCGCCTTCAGTTTCTCAACATCGGCTGGAGTTTCAACCAAGTACATACCACCGGTTTCACTGGCGTATTGCCCCATCGTACCTTCGACTTCAGGGTGACCTGCGTGACCAATCAGAACCACTTCCATATTACGACGGCTCGCACGCGCCACTTCCATATGCACTTTGGTTACCAAAGGACACGTTGCGTCAAATACGGTCAAATCACGCTGCTTGGCTTCCTGACGAACTGCCTGCGATACACCATGAGCGGAGAAAATCACAATGTTGTTGTCTGGCACTTCGTGCAGTTCTTCAACGAAGATAGCACCACGCTGTTTGAGACCTTCAACCACAAAACGGTTATGCACCACTTCATGACGCACATAAATCGGTGGCTGATACATCTCTAGCGCACGCTCTACGATGCTAATCGCGCGGTCAACACCAGCACAGAAACCACGTGGGTTAGCTAACAGGATTTTCATTTCATTGCTCATGGAAGTTATCTTTTATTTGGTTCGCTATTCTACTGACAAAATTTCAACTTCGAAAGTCACGTCTTGTCCCGCTAGAGGATGGTTGAAGTCCACAGTGACTGAATCGCCTGCAATCTCTGTAATAATGCCCGGGATTTCCATGCCATCAGGGCCACTGAAGGCCATGATTGTACCAACTTCCACTTCTGCATCACCTACAAATTTAGTGCGATCCATATAGTGAATATGATCAGGGTTTGGCATACCAAACGCGTCTTCTGCCTTTAGCTCAATCGCTTTTTGTGCGCCTGTTTCAAGGCCTATCAAGCACTGCTCAAAGTTTTCACTCAAGCTGCCATCACCCATAACAAATTTCGCTGGTTTACCCATGTTATGAGTACTATCTGCAACCGATCCGTCTTTCATTTTAATCGTAAAGTGAAGGGTTACTACCGATTCATTGGTTATTGTTGTCACGTTAATGCTTCCTTGTTCTTGGGTTATTACGCTGTCAGCTTGGTCTTTTTATACATTGATATGCTGATTGGCGCTCCAACATAATAAAAAGCGTCGCTCGAATCAACGGACGACGCTTAGGGTTATTCGATATACCGCAAAAGATTACTTGTCAGCGTCTTTTTTACGGAAGCCATCCAGAATAATCATTGCCGCACCAATACAGATCGCCATGTCAGCAAGGTTGAATGCTGGCCAGTGGTAGTTACCCCAGAAGAAGTCTAGGTAATCAACAACAAAGCCATGAACGACGCGGTCAAACACGTTGCCCACTGCACCACCAATAATCAGTGCATAAGCAATGTTGTTCCATTTTTCTTTTGCTGGAAGCTTACTCATCCAGTAGGTCAAAAGACCCGTAACAACAAACGCGATACCTGTAAATAACCAGCGCTGCCAACCAGCTTGATCGCTCAAGAAGCTGAAAGCGGCACCGTAGTTATGAACGTAAAGTAGGTTGAAGAATGGCAACACCTCAATTCGGTTTGCCCATCCGTAGCCCATGTTGTCCATCACCACCAATTTGATGCCAATATCTGCAATAAATACCAGAATTGCTAACCACAGCCAGCGAACTCCAGATTGCTTTAACGTCAGTGCTTTTTCACTCATTACTTTACCTACAAACAGCCCCAGTAAATACTGGGGCTGTTAATTTTAAAAAAAGTTCAGTCGTTCTAGGCAATTACGCGAATTTACGTACTTCACCTTCGCCGTCTACGTTAGACACACAACGACCACAGATCTTCTCGTGACCTTCGATTGTGCCTACGTCTGGCGTGTGGTGCCAACAACGGTCACACTTCTCGCCTTCAGCTGCTGCTACTTCAACAAACAAGCCTTCGATATCCGTCGCTTGTGCTGCATCCGTCTTCTCACCTAGAGGCTTAACTTTCGCAGCAGAGGTTAGTAGAACAAAGCGCAGTTCATCTTCAAGTTTGTTGATCTTCGCCGCTAGTGCGTCATCAGCAAATAGAGTCACTTCAGCTTGTAGTGCACCACCAATGGTTTTCTCTTTACGCGCATCTTCTAGAAGTTTGTTAACCGCACCACGAACCGCTTGGATCTCAGTCCAGAATTCGTTGTTCAGCTCTTCACCTTCAGCAAGACCGAATAGGCCGTCGAACCACTCACCAGTGAATACGAACTTGTCGCGTTGACCTGGCATTTCGTTCCAGATTTCATCTGCAGTGAACGACATGATTGGCGCCATCCAACGAACTAGCGCTTCTACGATGTAGTAAAGTGCTGTCTGACAGCTACGTTGAGCGTTGCCGCCACGTTTTGCTGTGTACTGACGGTCTTTAATTACGTCTAGGTAGAAAGAGCCCATTTCGATCGAACAGAATTGCATTAGACGCTGAGTCACACCGTGTGTGTTGTACTCTTCGTATGCTTTAACAATCTCTTCTTGTGCTGCTAGCGCACGACCAACTGCCCAGCGATCTAGCGCAACCATCTCTTCAACAGGAACGATGTCTGTTTCAGGGTTGAAGCCGCTTAGGTTAGCAAGGAAGAAACGCGCTGTGTTACGGATACGACGGTAAGCATCTGCGCTACGTTTTAGGATTTCATCAGAAACCGCAACTTCACCAGTGTAGTCTGTTGAAGCAACCCATAGACGAAGAATGTCAGCACCTAGCTTGTTAGTTACATCTTTTGGCGCAACCACGTTACCGATAGATTTAGACATCTTACGCCCCTGACCATCAACCACGAAACCATGTGTCAGTACTTGTTTGTAAGGCGCTTCGTCTTTCATCGCAATAGATGAAATTAGAGAAGACTGGAACCAACCACGGTGTTGGTCAGAACCTTCTAGGTATAGGTCTGCACTGTTGCCGTTGTACTCTTCACGAGCATCAACAACAGAGAAGTGAGTGACACCTGAATCGAACCATACGTCTAGCGTATCTAGCACTTTTTCGTATTGGTCAGCGTCAGCACCTAGTAGTTCAGCGGCATCTACATCCCACCATGCTTGAATGCCTTTCTCTTCAACCAGCTTCGCTACTTTCTCGATCAGCTCTAGCGTGTTTGGATGAAGTTCTGCTGTTTCTTTATGAACAAACAGAGCAATTGGCACACCCCAAGTACGTTGACGAGAGATACACCACTCAGGGCGACCTTCGATCATACCTTCGATGCGGCTTTGACCCCACTCAGGCATCCACTCTACATTCTTGATTGACTTTAATGCTTTAGCACGTAGGCCAGCTTGGTCCATAGAAACGAACCATTGAGGCGTAGCACGGAAGATGATTGGAGTCTTATGACGCCAACAGTGTGGGTAGCTGTGCTCGTAAGCGTGGTGGTGTAGTAGTGCACCTTTTTCTTTTAGTACTTCTACTACTGCATCGTTCGCTTTAAATACGTGCTGACCAGCAAATAGCTCTGTATCTGGTAGATAAACACCGTTTGAGCCAACTGGGTTTGCTACTTCTAGGTTGTACTTGTTACCAACCGCGAAGTCTTCTTGACCGTGACCAGGAGCAGTGTGAACAACACCAGTACCTGAATCAGTCGTAACGTGATCACCAAGGATCGCCGGTACAGTGAAATCGTAGAATGGGTGTTGGAATTGAGAAAGCTCTAGGTCCGCACCTTTAGCAAAGCCAAGGTTGTGGAAGTGCTCGATACCCGCACGGTCCATTACGTCTTTCGCCAGCTCAGCAGCAACGATGATACGCTCAGCGTTGTCGCCTTCTGTTTGGATAAGCACGTACTCTAGATCATCACGTAGACATACTGCGCGGTTTGCAGGCAGTGTCCAAGGTGTTGTTGTCCAGATAACGATAGATACGTCACCGTGACCTTCATGACCTTCTGTCAGTTCAAATTTAGATAGCAGTGCCGCTTCGTCAGCCGCTTTAAAACGAACGTCGATAGATGGTGATACTTTATCTTTGTATTCTACTTCCGCTTCAGCAAGAGCAGAACCACAGTCTGTACACCAGTGAACAGGTTTGAAACCTTTTAGCAGGTGACCATTGCTTGCGATCTTACCAAGAGCACGAATAATGTTCGCTTCAGTTGCGAAATCCATAGTGCGGTATGGCTTGTCCCACTCACCCATGATGCCAAGACGCTTGAAGCTCTCTTTCTGACCTTCAACCTGACCTGCTGCGTATTCACGACATTTCTCGCGGAATTCCGCTGCTGTCACTTTTTGGCCTGGCTTACCTACTTTCTTCTCTACCATTAATTCGATTGGTAGACCGTGGCAGTCCCAGCCTGGGATGTAAGGTGCGTCAAAACCTGAAAGTGTTTTGGATTTAATAATAATGTCTTTAAGAATCTTGTTTAGTGCGTGACCAATATGAATGTCACCATTTGCGTAAGGAGGGCCATCGTGCAATACGAATGACTTTTTGCCTTTCTTAGCTTTACGGATTTCACCGTAAAGATCTTCTTTGTACCAACGCTTAAGCATTTCTGGCTCACGATTGGCCAGGTTGCCGCGCATTGGAAACCCTGTTTCAGGTAAGTTCAGGGTATCTTTATACTCACTCATCGATTCTTAATTCCGTTATATTGGGCGAAAATTAGACATTATGTTGAACGGTGGAATAAACCGCTCAACGCTTAAGCTGACGCAGCCACACCCTTGCTGCTTCAGCATCCAATTCGATTTGTTGTTTAAGTGCTTCAAACGACTCAAACTTTTGCTCATCTCGAAGTTTATGCAAAAGTTCCACTTCTAGTTGCTTGCCATATAAATTGGCATGAAAGTCGAATAAGTGCACTTCTAACTGTTGGCGAACACCATTGACGGTTGGTCTTTGACCAATATTAGCAACACCACCAACTGGCTTATTTCCTAAGCCAAGCGCTTGAACAACATAGACTCCGGAAACCGGAGAAACACAGCGTTTCAAAGGAATATTTGCAGTAGGGAACCCAATGGTTCGACCTAGCTTTCTTCCGTGAGAAACACGACCGCTGATGCTGTAGTTTCTTCCCAGCATCTGTTGCGCGGAATGCAAATCGTCACGCGCCAGCGCTTGACGGATAGCCGTACTGCTGACACGTAATTGTTGTAAACAAAAGCTCTGGGTACTTACGACATCAAAGCCGTATTTTTCCCCTGCTTCCTGCAGCATTGCAAAGTTACCTGTACGGCCTTTGCCAAAGCAGAAATCATCACCAACGACAAGAAACTTAACACCCAAACGCTCGACCAACAAGTCACGGATAAACTCTTCCGCGGTTAAACTTGCAAAATGGCGATTGAAATTGACACACAGTAAGCGGTCAATATCGAGCTTACTCAATTGCACGAACTTATCGCGTAATCGCGTCAACCTTGCAGGTGCCTTGTCTTTGGCAAACAGCTCCATCGGCTGAGGTTCAAAGGTCATCACAACAGAAGGCAAGGATAGCCTGTCCGCTTGCTCAGACACTTGCTGCAATACTTGTTGATGGCCTTTATGGACACCATCGAAATTGCCAATAGTCAGCACACAACCATGATGTCGCGGGTTGATATTGTGAATGCCTCTAATCAGTTCCATTGGATACTGCTTTCTGCCTCTGTTTTACTTTACACTGTGTGAAACTGACGGATTATATACTAATCACCCTCAGTCTGTCCCAGCTTTTAGGTCTTTTAAACGCGCACCAGTTAAAAATAGAACCACTAGGTAAACCACTGCTCCTAAACCGATCAACATCCCTAGCACCGCGCTTCGGTGAGCAAAGCTCCAGCCCAGCCATACTGACATATCTTCCAGTTGCCATAAGATTGCCGCAACCATCGCCGCGCCAGCAATAGCTAAACGTATAATAAAGAAGACGGTTCGCTTAGTGATTTGGTATACCTCTGCGATGTGCAGGCCACGATACAGCAGTGCCATATTCACAAATGCCGATAGTGCTGTCGCGATAGCCAAGCCAACGTAGCCATAGAAGTACGCAAAAATTGCATTAAATACCATGTTGGTCACCATCGCAATGATGCCGTATTTCACTGGCGTTTTGGTGTCTTGACGCGAGTAATAACCCGGAGCAAGCACTTTAATCAGCATAAAGTTCAACAAGCCTGAAGCGTAAGCAAAGAGTGACAATGATGCTTGATGTACGTCTTGTGGCGAAAACTCACCTCGCATGAATAACACCATCAACATAGGTTTTGCCAGTACCATCAAACCAAGCATTGCAGGAAGGCCAAGTAAGATCACCATGCGCACCCCCCAGTCCATGGTTTGTGCGAATCCTTCATTTTGTGCGTCAACATGCTTGCGTGATAATGCTGGTAAAATCACCGTTGCAATAGCAATACCAAACAGACCTAACGGGAATTCCAACAAGCGATCTGAATAGTACAACCAACTGATCGAACCGGTTTGCAGAAAGCTGGCAATAAAAGTATCAAACAACAAGTTGATTTGGCTTACCGACACACCGAACAAAGCAGGAATCATTAAGGTTCGGATCTTCACCACGCCCGGATCGCGCCAGCCCCATTTCGGCTTAACCATAACCCCCGCTTTAATAAGGAAAGGGATTTGAAATAAGAACTGAACCAAACCACCAAGGAAAACACCGATGGCAAGACCAATCTCTGGCTGTGACATCTGCGGCGAGATAAACCATGCTGCCAAAATGATCATTACGTTGAGGAAGACGGGAGTAAACGAAGAAACCGCAAACTTACCTAGTGTATTGAGAATGGCTCCCGATAGGGCAACAAAAGTGATGAACCATAAATAAGGAAAGGTAATCTTGAGCATCACGCTAGCAAGTTCGAACTTCTCAGCCGCGGGACCACCATGCATCCAGTCTAGGAACCAACCAAAACCAAACAGTGCAGTCACCACACCGGAACCTAGAATACCTAAGATGGTAACAATTGAGACTATCACCCCCAATGTGCCCGCTGCACGAGCAATGAGCTCCCGAGTTTTATCCATGTCGCCTTGAGCATGGCTTTCCGTTAAAACGGGTACAAACGCTTGGGAAAAAGCACCTTCAGCAAACAAACGTCGTAAAAAATTAGGAATTTTATTGGCGAAGAAAAAGACGTCTGCGCTTGCTCCTGCCCCCATTAAATTTGCCACTACAACATCACGAACTAGGCCAAGAACGCGGGAAATAAATGTCATAGCACTGACGATCATGCCAGACTTGAGTAGTCGTTTACTCACTGTAACCTCGGAATATCACCATAAGACAGCTAACCCTATACTGTTTCTCTGACAGGTGCTGCAAATAGACGTCAAAAATCTATCCGCGGGTTGTAAGGAATAAGTGTGCCTTTCGCGGATAATTATTAGCATTGGTATAAAAATGCTGTTAGAATCCCCGCCATCTTAACCGCGATAACCTCTCTTACCAAAATTTGTTTTGGCTTAGATCGGTTTTTGCACAAATCATTTGACATTTAAGCGCAAATGAGGGATATTCCTCGCCCTTAAATTGTCACAGAACTAAGTTTTTGGGAGTTAGACCCTTGGCAAATAGTAAATCTGCTAAGAAGCGCGCTATCCAAGCTGAGAAACGTCGTCAGCACAATGCTAGCCGTCGCTCAATGATGCGTACTTACATGAAGAAAACTGTTGCTGCTATCGAAGCAGGCGACAAAGAAGCTGCAACTGCTGCATTCGCTGTAGTTACACCTATCCTAGACCGCATGGCAACTAAAGGCCTTATTCACAAGAATAAAGCAGCTCGCCATAAGTCTCGTTTCGCTGCACAAATCAAAGCTCTTTAATAGAGTCCTGATTTTACAGTGAAGAAAAAACCGACCTTGTGTCGGTTTTTTTATATCTACAAAATTTTCTTAATAAAAAAGCTGGCAATGCCAGCTTTTCTTTTTCTGAATGTCCCATTTAAAGACATCAGCTTATTCATTACCCATATAACGCTCAAACTAGAAAGCACTATTAAAACACTTGAGAACAAAGCAAATTGGTCGATGAGTAGTACCCTATCATCAAAAGTTTAACGCCACTCTCAAATATTCCAACAAGTTAGATTCACACTCTAAGATGAGCAGTATATTAGGACTATTTAATTAGTGTTGAGCACTCTCAGCACAATAAAGACTATGCAGTGTTTTTATTAACGCTTTCACTTCATCACTCTTTAATGTGTAGTACACCGTTTGTGCTTCTTTCCTTGTCGTGACTAACTCATCACGGCGAAGCCAAGCAAGATGCTGAGATAATGCCGACTGGCTTAGCTCTAACTTTGCACACAGCTCTCCCACGGACAGCTCTTGGTTATGCAGCATACAAAGGATTTGTAGGCGTCTCTCGTTTGCCATCGCTTTGAGCAACACGACGGCTTTTGCGGAGTTCTGCTCCATTTCTTGTAGATTCATGTGTTGGACCTCTAGCTACAACTTACTTATTCCAACCCTGGCCAGCTTGTTGTGTTGCACTGATTTATATATCTAAGAAAATCAAGATACACTTCCAGAGTCTTCATTATTAGAACCTCTAATTTAGTTGTTAGTGATACACCAATATTATCCACCAAGGATTTTAATTGGTGCGCCATCAATAATTAATAGTTTTGCTCACTAAAACAAGTATCTTGCTTACTTAGATATTATTTAGAATTATATTTTTATTGATAGTAATCTATTTATTTACGCAACGATACGGGTTTACTCAAACATTTGACTGAAATCAGCATCACAAACATTTTTTACCGCGGGGTGTTGGATCATTCGTTCCGCAAAAATCACGTAGTACTCTTCTTTTAGCCCATCGACATGGCCAATTAGCTGTAAATTTCGGTCGTCTTCAATCTCCGACATGTATACGGTCGGTGCCAAGAAAATCACATCATCGTGGTACCGAGCAAAAGCTTTCATCAACGCAACATCATCAAACTCCCCTAGCACATTGGGTTGAAGGCCTTGACGATCAAACCATTGAATAACTTTACGCCCCATAGCCGTTCGGCTCGCGGGAATCAGAAGTTTTTTTTGTTCCAAGATCTCAGGGAATCGCACATTTTCAATTTCAGAAGAAGCAAAAAAGCTCATGCTACTTTCACCCAACTTTTTGCTATAAAGGCCAGGACTTTGAGTAGAATCAACGGGACAATCCGAAAGGATCATATCTAGCTTGTGCTGAGAAAGGCGTTCAAGTAGCAGTTCGTGGGTCGATTCATAACAGCGTAAATGAATACTGTTATCTTCCGGGACGGTCGTCATCAGTACTTTACTGACCAAGCGTTTAGATAATGCATCGGCTACACCAACTTCAAATAGAATGTTCGAGTGCTGGCTGTAATTGACGATATCTAACATCTCATAGCTCAAACCGAACATCCGGTCGGCGTACTTAAACACAAGCTGACCTAACTCAGTGGGCTCAACTGTACGACCATTGCGCTTGGTTAACTTTCCTTTCATGCGCTCTTCAAGCGCTTTAATCTGTCCTGTCACGGTTTGCGGTGTCAGGAAGAGCGCGTCAGCCGCCTTAGTTACAGAGCCCTGTTTGCACACCATCCAGAAATAATAGAGATGGTTGTAGTTTAGATGTGACATGATCGAGTCCCGAAAAGAAAGTGATACTTTTTATACCAAATGTGACAGAGACAAACAATAAACTCGACAAAACCATACAATACCTTACAAAAGCATAAGTTTTACCGAAAGTATAAAGTCAATACTGTCATAAAAGTTGAACTGAGGCGCATTTTCTCTACAAAAAAAACGCAAAAACCAAACAAAACGAAATCAAAATTTAACCACTAAAATCAACAAGTTAAAAATTAATTTTCTTCTTCTTTTACGCCATTATCAAAAAGAACAATAAAAATCTCTCACAGCAAGAAATCTGTAATATTACTGAAATATTTGTTCTCTAACATCGCCCGCAGATTCAACTACAGACCGAAAAATGAACTGAAAGGTCAACGGAGAAAATTATGATGAACCAAGCTACTTCAACAGTGGCACCAATTTCGAGCACAGCTCGTTGGTTACGCTGGGCTAACTTGGCATTCATGTTATATCTGCTTCTTCTAGCAGTATCTATGGTTGGTAGTGGCTTTAAATGGGCAACTGGCGATCAAGCTAAGGTGCTATTTGAATTTGCCGCACACCCAGTTGCAGGTCTAATGATCGGCTTGGTGGCAACAGCCTTAATTCAGTCTTCAAGTACTGTAACGTCTATTATTGTAGGCTTGGTTGCAGGTGGCTTACCTGTAGAAACCGCTATCCCTATGGTGATGGGTGCTAACATTGGTACCACAGTGACCAATACGCTTGTATCTCTTGGCCACGTGCGCTGTAAAGAAGAGTTCAAACGTGCATTTGCAAGTGCAACCATTCACGACTTCTTCAACTTGCTTGCTGTCGCTATTTTCCTTCCGTTGGAAATGATGTTCGGCATTTTAGAGAAAGTTTCTCACTGGCTTGTTTCTCCACTGCTTGCTACTGGTGATATGAGCATTAAAGGCTTCAACTTTATTAAACCAATTACAAAGCCAGTCGTAGGCGCAATTAAAGAGCCACTTTCTACCTTCGGTGATACTGTTGGCGGCGTCATGCTTATTGCTTTGGGTATTGCGACTATCTTCGTTGCAATCACAGTGATGGGTAAATTAATGAAGAGCCTAATGGTTGGTCGCGCACGTGAAATTTTGAAAAACGCCATCGGTCGTGGTCCTATTCACGGCATCGTATCAGGCTCAATCGTGACCGTTCTAGTACAATCTTCCTCAACCACGACAAGTTTAATGGTTCCGTTGGTTGGTACTGGCGTGTTGAAAGTACGAGATATCTACCCTTTCACTCTGGGTGCTAACATTGGTACTTGTATTACGGCACTACTAGCAGCGACAGCGGTATCTGGAGAGTTCGCAGTATTCGCACTTCAAATCGCTCTAGTCCACTTAGTATTTAACATCATGGCGACGCTGTTTATCTTTGGAATTCCATTCCTACGTGAGATTCCGGTTAAAGGCGCTGAGATGATTTCTGAAATGGCTATTAAGAATAAAGCTGTTGTTGGTGGCTACCTAATGTCAGTATTCGTTATTCTACCAGGTGCGATTCTAGCCCTAACAACGTAACAACAACGACATACCATCGCTTATTGTTTAGGCTCCACATCGTGGAGCCTTTTTTATGATAATTAAACTGTTCAAATCGATTGTCCGGTGATAATTTGAGCCACATCAGCATGCTTATGCTGAGCTATCTCATTTGGAGTCGACAACATGACGCAGCTTAATGACGCTATTTCTGATCAGCTACTCGCAATAGACGAAAACCTAACCCAACTGGTTGCTGATATTGATATCCTCAGTAGCGTGAATCCTCTTAATTATGCTCAAGAAAGAGAACGTTTCATTAAAAACAAATATTCTCAAGAGCCTAATTTTCAATATTCAATTACTAATGTAGATACTCACAGCGCAAAGCGACGTCTATATGAGCTACCTCTAGAAAACATTCAAGACACCCAATTGCAGAGGCTGTACGCAGATGTAATTCAGTCTTATGCAGATAAACTGGATCAAGTGAATACCATAGGCACGCAAGAGTTTCTTTATAACTCCTTACGCTATTATGGGGAACCGAGCGCCAAAGATATTGCCAACGCCCATTTCATATTGCACCTTCCTACAGAAGAAGAAAAAGAACCTCAGCACGATAGCCGTGCAATAGCACGTTTCATGCAAAATTTTGCTCAACGCAATGGGTATGAATGTGAAATACAGGTGTTGGACGGGATGTTAGCAAACGCACTAGTTTCAGGATCTCGAGTCAAAATTAACCACGCGGCGTACATCACCACTGATGAGCTGGAGGCTCTTGCACATCATGAAATGGGAGTACATCTCCTGACTACGCTTAACGGTCGTCAACAACCGCTAAAAGTCCTGAGCTTAGGTTGTCCTGCCAATACCAACACTCAAGAAGGGCTGGCTATATTATGTGAGTATCTGTCAGGACATTTCAGTATCAAGCGCCTAAGAACCTTAGCCTTACGAGTTCTGGCAGTAGAGTCGATGATCAAGGATCGCGATTTCCGCCATACGTTCATGCTATTAAAAGAACAGTATAAAGCTTCTGATCTTCAAGCATTTACAACGACTGCCCGAGTCTATCGAGGTGGAGGTTTAACGAAGGATTACTTGTATCTTAGAGGATTCCGAGAGGTGCTCAATGCCTATGATAAATTGGGCGATGACTTTTCACTATTGTTGTGCGGGAAAACAGAGCTGAAGTACTTTGAGCTTATCCGTTCATTAGTGAGTAAAGAAATATTCACTCAACCTAAGTTTATTAGCCCGGCACTGTCCACACCGATGCAGACCAACCCAATTCACCGTTATATTGTCAGTGCACTAAAATAATACCTTCTAAGTACAAAAAAGAAAAAAGCTCTATTCGGAGCTTTTTCTATATCTTGAAGAACGATACTCGTTACACTGAGAATGGATAACGAATAGGATCGTGATGCTCGTACCCTTCAACCCAAAAGTCATCCAGTGTGACCCAAGTTTCCAAATCTTCTAGAGATTTAATCTCTGGGTTGATATGGAACGTCGGCGCTTTTAATGGCTCACGCTTCAACTGAACATCGCGCATCAGTTCAAGCTGGTCTTCATAAATGTGAGCATTCACAATTTTATGAAATGCCTGACCAGGTTTCTTGCCCGTAATTTGCGCCATAATCGCCAAGAATACGTAAACTTGAACCATATTGAAGTTTAAGCCAAGCGGTACATCACACGAACGCTGAGTACTATTCAGGTAAAGCGTATCATCCAGCAATGAAAAATGGTGACTGTACATACAAGGACGCAAGCACCCCATGTGGAACTCACCCGGATTGTAGAAGTTCAAGATTTCACCGCGGTCATCAACACCACGCGTTAAGTCATCCACTATCTTACGTAGCTGGTCAACATGACCACCATCAGGTTTCGCCCAGGCGCGCCCTTGAACCCCATAGACACGGCCCATGTCGTCTTCACCTTTACGGTATGGGTTATTCAACCAGGCATCATTTAGGTTGGCATTGGCATCCCAGGTTTTCGTGCCCAACTTACGAAAATCTTCCGCATTATCGTAACCACGAATATACCCTAATAGCTCTGCAACGGCCGCTTTCCAAAAACTTTTACGTGTGGTGACCAACGGAAATTGATTGTTCGCAACATCGTAGGTTAAATCCGCGTTGATTACGGTCAGGCAGCGCTTGCCTGTACGCTCATTTTCAACCCAAACACCTTGGTCAACGATGCGTTGACACAAATCTAAATACTGTTTCACACCAATACCTTACTTCGTCTTTTGTGGTAATTCGTCTTTGTAATGACCACGTTTGTATGCCCAAACCATCATGAGGACACCGATAACCACCATTGGCAGGGATAAAATCTGTCCCATGGAAATAAAGCCACCGAATAAACCCAAATGAGCGTCTGGTTCGCGCACGTACTCAACTAAGAAGCGGAATGTACCATATCCAGCTAAAAATAGCCCTGAAACAGAACCTAGAGGACGAGGTTTCTTGATGAACCAATTCAAGATGAAGAAAAGGACGATACCTTCAAGCGCCATTTCATAAAGCTGCGATGGATGACGTGGCAGTGGACCGCCATTTGGGAAAACGATCGCCCAAGGCACATCCGTTACTCGGCCCCACAACTCGCTGTTCATGAAGTTACCTAAACGCCCCATACCCAAACCAAATGGCACAAGCGGCGCGATAAAGTCAGCAACACCGAAGAAAGTTCGCCCGTTTTTGTGTGCATACCAGAACATCGCAGTAATCACACCCAGTAAGCCGCCGTGGAAAGACATACCACCGGTCCACACTTTAAATAGATACAAAGGGTCAGCCAGGAAGAGCTCAAAATTGTAGAAAAGCACGTAGCCTACACGGCCACCAATAACCACGCCAAGGAAGCCTGCGAACAACAAATCAGAAACCTGCTCTCGTGTCCAACCACTTCCAGGCTTATCCGCACGTCGGTTCGCTAACCATAGAGCAAACATAAAGCCAACAAGGTACATCAAACCGTACCAACGAACCGAAACAGGACCAATAGAGATTAAAACCGGATCAATATTGGGAAATTCAATATATCCTTGAGACATAAATCATTCTCTTCTTATCACAACAAAATAAATATACCCAAGTAACCTCTAGATGCTTGGTTCAGCGAGAATGACTTGGGTACAAACTTAGAGCAGCATGGTCGCTGCAACAAACATTAAGAACACCGCGAATATCTTTTTTAATACCGCAGTTGGAAGGTTAGTTGCGAGCTTCGCACCCACTTTTGTTGTGAGCATCGAGGCCATAGCAATAGCTAATAAAGCAGGAAGATAAACATAGCCAATACTGTATGAAGGTAAGCCTTCCACTTTATAGCCATGTAAGATGAAGCCGATCATACCAGAAATAGCAATCACGCAACCACAAACGGAGGATGAGCCCACCGCTTTACGCATCTCTATCCCATGTTTATTTAAAAATGGTACCGACAGTGAGCCACCACCAATACCAGCAAGGCTTGATACGACACCAATTCCCGTGCCGTAAACTACAGTCACAGGGCTGCTCGGCATAGGTTTACTGCTCGTAACTTTAATGGAACGAAACATTTGTACTGACAGGCAAAGAACAATGACACCAAACACTTTCGGCAAATAGTGTGTAGGGATCCACTCAGCAATATTGGCACCAACAAAGCCACCAATGACCACACCAGGCATCAACCATTTTACGACAAACATATCGACATTGCCGAGCTTAAGGTGATTCATCGCCGATGAGCCAGACGTGACAATAATACTCGCTAACGAAGTGGCTAAGGCCATGTGCATACTCATTTCTGGAGAGATCCCAGCAAGAGGAAGCAAATACAACAAGGCAGGAACAACAATCAAACCACCACCGATACCGAGTAACCCCGCCATCACACCCACAAAAGCGCCTAGCGCCAACAATAACAAAAATAAAGAGACGGTCACGATTTCCTACTTTTTACCTGCACGGATAAAGCCCGCAAAGCCCTGTTGAATGAAAAAGTCATGCATCATTTGATGAATGTCCTCCCCATAGGATTTTGTCATTGCTTGCTCCGCTAATTTTTCTAATTCTTCTTGTTGGCTATGACGAATCAAATATTTCACCTTAGCCACATTGGAGGTGTTCATACTCAAACTGGTATACCCTAACCCAAGTAAGAGAAGAGCGCCAAATGGATCACCCGCTAGCTCACCACAAATACACACGGGCACCTGATATTTATCACACACCTCATGGATTTGCTTAAGCGCTAACAGTACCGCAGGATGCATAGATTCATAGACATCCGCTACGCGCGAATTGTTCCTATCTACCGCTAATAAATACTGAGTTAAATCGTTTGTCCCGACAGAAACAAAATCAACACGGTGAGCAATCGTTGGCAACAGATACACCATCGATGGTACTTCAATCATGACCCCAATTTGTGGGAATTGAATTCTATCATCAAGCAAAACGGCTTCACTGTGAGCTTGATTAATCAAGCTAATGGCATCGTCTAGCTCTTTTACCCCTGACACCATTGGCAATAAGATACTTAAGTTTCCGCTTTCTGCACTCGCTCTTAACATTGCACGCAGCTGGATCAAGAAAATGTCTGGATGATCCAATGTAAAACGAATGCCACGCCAGCCTAGAAACGGATTATCTTCTTCAATGGGCAAATACGGCAAAGGTTTGTCACCACCAATATCCAAAGTACGCATCACTACTCGTTGATTCGGATAGCTGTTAAGTATTGCTTGGTATTGATGATACTGCTCATCTTCCGAAGGAAAGTGATGCTGAAGTAAAAATGCAATCTCAGTTCGGTACAACCCAACACCATCAACACCTGTGTTGATGGCAATATTACTGTCTGCACTGAGTCCCGCATTCAGCATAATTTCGATATGGTGATTATCTTGCGTAACCGCAGGGAGTGCGAGGTCCTGGTTTACCATGGCAAACAGTTCAGACTCTTCGCTTACTAAGCTGCGATACTCTCGCAACAACTGGCGGTTTGGCTCTAAGAAGATCTCACCCGTATAGCCGTCGACTATCCCGAGTTTGCCATTCACCACATCCGGATTAATGTTGGCGCCCATGACTGCAGGGACCCCAAGAGCTCGAGATAAAATGGCAGCGTGAGAGTTAGCGCCTCCCTCTAATGATACGACGGCTAACAAGAACTCTTTAGGTACAGAAGCGAGCAAGGTGGCAGTGAGTTCATTCGCCACCAAAATAATGGGACGATCAATTGCAGAATTTTCTTGCTCGCTGTTGTGCAGAAAATAGAGCAGCCTTTGCCCTAACTCTCGGATATCTTGCGCTCTTTCACGCATGTATACATCCGACATTCTGGCAAATCGATTCGAGTATGACTCTACAACTTGGCGTAACGCCCAGTCTGCCCTGTCTCCTTTTTCAATCTGCTTCTTCAAATCACCGCGAAGCATCGGATCATTCAGTAAGTGAGTAAACAGATCGAAGATCGCCAGAGCATCTTTGTTGATTTCACTGTCCAGTTTTTTCCGCATACGGCGAAAGTCATTTAACGCTCGCTCTATGGCCACCAGTAGTGTCTCGTGCTCGCGTTCCTTATCTAACGTGGACGAAGGGAAAATATCCGATAAACTCGGCTGGGTATTGTCGAACCAAAACTCTCCAATCGCGACACCAGTAGACGCAGGCAAACCTTTTAATACCGTGGGTTTAGATGCTAACTGCCAATGCCCAAGATTCTGCGCATGTGCAATGAGCACCGCTAACTGAGCGGATAAAGTAACAAGAAACGATTCTTCCATTTCACTAAACAAGCGCGGCGTTTTTTGTTGGATCACCAACACACCTAAAACTTGTTTACGATGAATGATTGGAGTAGCTAAAAAAGAGTGGTAAATCTGTTCGCCGAGTTGAGGAAAGAATTTGAACTCGGGGTGTTTTGAGGCTTCGGCAAGGTTAAGGGGTTCAGCGCTTCGTTTTACCAACCCAACCAAGCCTTCATTGAAGTTGATATGAATACTATCACCTTCAAAAATAAGGCCTTGAGTTGCCATTAACTCAAGGCGCTGCATTTCTTCATTAGCAAGATAGATAGTACAGCACTCAGTACTAAGGGCAGCACAAGTCTCTTTCACCAATATATCGAGTGCCAGATGCACATCATCGACCCTGGAGACTTTCTCAACTATTTCCCTTAGCTGACTGAGCATGATTATCCTCTACGTTGCTTTTTTCTTTTCCCTTTCGCTTTTCTCTCTCGAAAAGGCATGGCTAAGGATGCAAATTCTTTCATCGCTCGTCGATAAACATCTCGCTTGAAAGAAACAACTTGCCTAACTGGATACCAGTAACTTACCCAGCGCCAACCATCAAATTCAGGGGATTTTCCGCGTTGCATATTAATGCGAGACTCATCGCATTCTAATCTCAGCAGAAACCATTTCTGTTTTTGGCCGATACAAACAGGCTTGGAGTCCCAACGCACCAATCGCTTTGGTAGCTTATATCTTAACCAATGACGACTTGTTGCAATGATCTTAACGTCTTTTTTCGTTAAACCGACTTCTTCGTATAACTCCCTGAACATGGCTTGTTCAGGGGTTTCACCTTCGTCAATCCCACCTTGTGGAAATTGCCATGAGTGTTGCCCGTATCGTTTAGCCCAGAAGACCTGACCATGGTTATTACATATCACAATACCAACATTAAGTCGGTAACCATCGCCATCTATCACTGGCTAACCTCTATGAATAAATTTTTTATTACCGTGATTTTTCCACATATCCCCATTACTAGCAAACTTACTGATGTGATATGAGCAAGATTTATTACCTTTTCACCATTTTTGGATATCTTTTAATCAAACCATACCTTATCAACACAAGAGTGAGACATTGCCCACATTTATTCACCTTTTCTGTGAATAACTTTGTGAAGAATTCAATTCAAATGAGTAATTCAGTTCAATCCCATCAAAAGCAAAACAAATGAAGAAACAAAAAAACAAACATAACATATTGATAAAAAAGCATTTATTTTTAAAAATAACGATAATTCGATCTTCAGTTTCTTGATGATCTTTTCACCAAACTCAGATCGGTCAAAGATCCACCAACAGGCTATTTATCCACACTCACCTGCTATTCGTTTAGATGATTACAACAAAATCAACCCCAAAAATGCATTTTAACCCCTGTTTATTCATACAGACCTCGTCAGGATCTTATCAATACCTCCTCCACCTGTGGATAAGTTATGAATTGATCGTTCTTACACCGCCTCGGTGAAATCTTAAACAGTAGATTTGGTCGGAGTTTGATAAACTATATTTTTTGTAATACCACCTTGTAACTATGAAACCAGAACCACAAACAGAAGCAGATCTATTGGAACGAGCGCATGATATGGCAGGACTCAGTTTTGCTGAGTTGGCCGCCGAGGCGAATATGATTGTTCCTGAAAACTTAAAACGTGATAAAGGTTGGGTGGGTCAATTACTCGAATGGCACTTGGGCGCTCCAGCTGGCAGTAAACCTCAACAAGATTTCGCAAAACTAGGGATCGAGTTGAAAAGTATTCCAATCAGTTATTCTGGCAAACCTTTAGAAACAACCTTTGTTTCTGTGGCTCCCCTCACTGGTGTTCATGGTCTTACATGGGAAACAAGTCATGTTCGAAACAAGCTATCTCGTGTGCTTTGGGTACCCGTAGAAGGAGAACGAGAAATCCCACTCGCTGAAAGACGTGTGGGCAGTCCACTCATTTGGTCACCAGATGAAGAAGAAGAACGGATTTTGCGAAATGACTGGGAAGAGTTAATGGAAATGATCGTCTTGGGAAGATTTGATCAAATTTCCGCCAGACACGGAGAAGCGCTGCATCTTCGCCCTAAAGCCGCAAATGCAAAAGCGCTCACCGAAGCATACAACTCAAATGGTAAGCCGATGAAAACTCTGCCCCGAGGCTTTTACCTTAGAACACAGTTTACTGAACAGATCTTACTCAAGCACTACATTAACACTCAACCAAAATAAAACCATATCAGCTATTTAGTGCGTCACGAGCGATAACTCAATATCGCAGTACGAGGCTGCCTCGTCAGTGCCACATTCGTCATACGCATTGCGCAGCCTTAAATACGCTTTATCGACCCCTAGCCTCAATAGTTCTTCTTTTACTAAGTCTAGAGAGCCAAAATGTATCGGGTCTTCACCGTCTTTAATCGGCTCAAGTTGATGCTTGTACTCCACAGCTAAAAGATAGTCAGAGACATCAGAACACCCAATCACAAATACTTTGGGAGTTTTATAAGTATCTTTATGTGGACCATGTAGCCACATGTCCAATTGATGCTTCTGCATAACATACCTCCTTCACACGATCATTTAAGTGTAGTTAGGCTAACTGTAGCTTTCGAGTTTGCTCTTCCTTTATACGTAAATCATTTGCGATTGCGGCTAAAAATCCCCTATATTGGAGTCACTTATTTAGTCGGTAACTCTTCAAGGACGTGATATGCAATACACAAAACTACCGCACTCATCACTTGAGATTAGTAAAATCTGCCTCGGCACTATGACGTTTGGCGAGCAAAACACAGAAAAGGACGCCTTTGAACAGCTCGACTTTGCCCTCGATCATGGGGTGAACTTCATCGATACCGCAGAGATGTACCCTGTACCGCCAAACTCGGAAACACAAGGGCTCACCGAGCAATACATCGGTAATTGGTTAGCAAAAAGCGGCAAAAGAGAAAAAGTAGTACTGGCAACAAAAGTGGCTGGCCCTCGCAATGTTCCTCACATTAGAGACAACATGAGCCTTAATCGTCGCCACATCCATACAGCAATTGATGACAGCCTTAATCGTCTACAAACCGATTATGTCGATTTGTACCAACTACATTGGCCGCAGCGTCAAACCAACTGCTTTGGTCAACTCAACTACCCATACCCTGACAAACAAGAAGAAGTCACGTTAATTGAAACGTTGGAAGCGCTTACTGAATTAGTGAATGCAGGTAAAGTGCGCTATATCGGCGTATCCAACGAGACGCCGTGGGGTGTGATGTCGCTATTGCGTTTGGCAGAAAAACACGATTTGCCAAGAATTGTCTCCATTCAAAACCCATATAACTTATTGAACCGCAGCTTCGAAGTTGGCTTGTCTGAAATCAGCCATTACGAAGGCGTTCAGTTACTTGCCTACTCTCCTTTGGCATTTGGCTGCCTGAGTGGTAAATACCTAAACGGGGCAAAACCTGAAGGCGCTCGATGCACTAAGTGGGAGCGTTTTGCGCGCTACTTCACTCCGCAAGGTGTTAAAGCGACCGAAGCTTACGTCAATTTAGCTCAAGAGCATGGTCTAAACCCTGCACAAATGGCGCTCGCGTTTGTCAATCAGCGTCCATTTGTTGCTTCTAACATTATCGGAGCAACAAACCTAGACCAATTAAAAGCCAATATCGACAGTATTGATTTGCAACTTAGCGACGAACTACTTACTGAAATTCAAGCAATAGGTACAACTTACTCGAATCCTTGCCCTTAACAGTACCACCTTCAAACGAAAACAGCTGATCTTCAAGATCAGCTGTTTATCCAATGAAGTCATACTTCATATAAAAAGTTAAGCGTGTTGAATGACTCGTTAGCAACTCAGTCAGCCCAACACGCTAACGATTACGTCATTATTCGCGACGTTAAGACTCGACGAAGGTGACGAACTCGACGTTCAACTTTTACTGCATCCGGAACATTGGCACGTGTAGAACGACCATCGCGATCTAAACCAATATCTCTCAATAGATGAACATTCGTCCATGGAATATCATGAGCAGTTCGGCGTATGGTGCGCTGCCATTGCTTTTCTTCGCGTTTAAGGTCTGCTTTCAATAGCAAAGTGGCCAATTGTAGGTAAATAGAGTGACGCATAATATTTTCTCCGATTATCGATGTATTCGACTGGGAAAAATAGTGCGTAAAATGAACAGAAATATTCTGTTGATACTAAGCCGCTACTTTTCCGCAGCCTAGTAATAAATATGATAGGTTACGGATTAATTTTTATCTTGTGAGCCAGTGGTATTGGTATCATCCGATTTAAGGGTTATCGGAGCGATAGGCATACGATCAGCGCAAGCAGTGGTGTTAACAACGTAATGTTTCATCTTGCGCCTCCTAGCTAAAAATTAATCCGTTTATGAAAGGTATAACTCATTGAGTTACGGTTAAATTGTAAGCTTTGATGGATATATATCAAACATTTTTTGCCTTTTTGATTAAAAACAAATCAATACACCGCAATTTAGTTTCATATACTTTTACGTATAACATATTCACCTGAGGAATATATAAATTTGCGGATTTTATAAATCAAACCAAACAAAAATAAAAAGAGCGGCTCTGTGGCCACTCTCTTTTATTGTATTTATTCGCCTATTTAACACAGGGAAAGGCCAACTACATGGCTTGTTCGGAAATCAAGTTATGTTTATTAAGTAGTCGATACATGGTTGCACGCGAAACTCCGAGCTCTTTCGCCGCATTTGAAACTTGACCAGAATGAGATTCCAAAACAACCAGCAACGCATCACGTTCACTCTTCTCTCGGATTGATTTCAAGCTGCGCTTTGAGTCATTACGTTGAGGTAAATCTAAGTGATGCTCTTCAATCATTACGCTGTCGGACATTAATACCGCTCGCTTCACTTGGTTCATCAGCTCACGCACATTTCCAGGCCAGAAATAACGTGTCAGTGCCTTGAATGCATCCTCAGAAAAGCTTTTTGCTTGCGAGTTGTACTCTTTTGAGAACTCTTGTAAGTAGAAACGAGCCAGCAATGCGATGTCACTCGCACGTTCTTTCAAGCTAGGGACATTGATGCGCAAAACGTTGATGTAATGGTAAAGCTCTTCATTGAAGTCACCGTCAATCAAAGCTTTTTCAACATCTGACGAGTTAGCAGCAAGAATACGCACGTTAACCGCTTTTACGCCATCTTTGGTATCAATGGTGCCTTCTTGCAAGAATCTCAGCAGATTCATTTGCTGCTCTTTTGAAATGGTAAGAATGTCGTTAAACAACACGGTGCCGCCATCTGCTTGTTCAAGCAGGCATGCTTCCATATCTTCATCGGCGTTAATACCAAATACTTCAGCTTGGAAACGTTGTTCATTGAGTGCGCGACAGTTAATTGCCATAAACGGTTTATGAGAGCGTGAAGAGACTTTATGGATGGCCCTAGCAACCGCCTCTTTACCAGTCCCACTTTCCCCAGAAATCAGAATACTGACGTCCGTTGGACCAATGCGCTTCACTTGATCGCGTAAACGTTTCATCGGGATAGATTCACCGATCAAACCCATATCTAAACTGCTACCAAAACTAGGCCAAACTTTTTTCTCCAACTTAAGCATGCCAAGCTGGTGACCTATTGTGCTTAATAACTGTGCATCTGGGATCGGCGCTGTGAAAAAATCGATACAAAAGTTAACAATGAACTGGCATATGGTGTCAGTGCCAAGCTGAGATTCACGAATAAACGCTAACCAACGTACGTGTTTGTGAGAGCTGACTAAGTTCGCCAAACCATTCAAGCTGAACTCGTCATGGCTGAGATCAACAATACCGATACATGGACCAATATCTTCTAACAGCGTATTAGCTTTGCGTAAGTCACCTACTTGGTGACACTTCCAGCCCACTTGCTCCAGTACCGATAACCAAGGCTCATAAGTACCGCCAACTACCACAAGCGATCCCGGGATGGAATCCATCTTAAACTGCCCAGCCATTCTCTAACCCTTTTTCATTGTTAATAGAAATTTTGTGCCACAAACTTATCTTTGCGAGCGGGTAACATTATCGAGACTCCGCCCCCTCACGTCTGTCTCAGTATTAAGACTATGCAATAGATTGAGATTTGGCGAATGTTTATTTGCATATCCCATTAAAAAGCAAATGCAACAACTTGAATTAACTTAACTAAAAGGCAAAAAAAAAACCACCCGAAGGTGGTTTTTTACTCATCCTATCGAATTACGCTTGCGGGCGCATTGCAGGGAATAGGATCACGTCACGGATAGTGTGCGTGTTAGTCAGTAGCATAACCAAACGGTCGATACCGATACCTTGGCCTGCTGTTGGCGGTAGGCCGTGCTCTAGAGCAGTGATGTAGTCTGCATCGTAGAACATTGCTTCGTCGTCACCAGACTCTTTCGCTTCAACCTGTGCTTTAAAGCGTGCATCTTGGTCTTCAGCATCGTTAAGCTCTGAGAAACCGTTCGCTACTTCACGGCCACCGATAAAGAACTCAAAGCGGTCTGTAAAGAACGGGTTATCGTCGCTACGACGAGCCAACGGAGAAATATCTGCTGGGTAACCAGTGATGAACGTAGGCTGCATTAGCTTAGGTTCTGCTGTTTCACCAAAGATCTCTTCAAGAAGCTGACCACATGTCCAGAAAGGTTCTACTTCAACGTGAACAGATTTCGCGATAGAAACCATTAGATCACGGTTTTGTAGGTCTTCTTCTGTTAGCGCTTGGATTTGCGCGTGGTCTGGGTTGTAGTGCTTGATTGCTTCGAACATGCTCATACGAGTGTAAGTACCACCAAACTCAACCGTTTCATCACCGTAAGGCATTGACGTTGAACCTAGAACTTCTTGCGCCACTGAGCTTAGTAGTTCTTCAGTTAGGTCCATCAGATCTTTGTAGTCTGCGTACGCCATGTAGAATTCCATCATTGTGAATTCTGGGTTGTGGCGTGGAGAAAGGCCTTCGTTACGGAAGTTACGGTTGATTTCGAATACGCGATCAAAACCACCAACAACTAGACGCTTCAGGTATAGCTCTGGCGCGATACGTAGGTACATTGGCATGTCTAGTGCGTTGTGGTGCGTGATAAATGGACGCGCACTCGCACCGCCAGGGATAACGTGCATCATTGGCGTTTCAACTTCCATGAACTGCTTAGAGATCATGAAGTTGCGGATTGCAGACATTACTTTAGAACGTACTACAAACGCTTGACGAGAGTCTTCGTTAACGATCAGGTCAACGTAACGTTGGCGGTAACGCATCTCTTGGTCAGTTAGACCGTGGAACTTCTCTGGAAGTGGACGTAGTGCTTTGGTTAGCAACTCGTACTCTTCCATGTTCACGTATAGGTCACCTTTACCAGACTTATGAAGTGCACCTTTAACACCGATGATGTCACCGATATCTAGACCTTGGTATTTTTCTTTAAGTACTTTTTGAACCGCTTTGTCAGCGTAAGCTTGGATACGGCCAGAAGTTTCTTGAATTACCAAGAATGGACCACGTTTAGCCATGATACGGCCAGCGATTGCTACTACGTGGTTAAGCTCTTCTAGCTCTTCCTTCGTCTTTTCACCGAACTCTTTCTGAAGGTCGCCCGCTAGTGCGTCACGACGGAAGTCGTTTGGATGGCCGTTCGCTTTGCAGCTCTTTCGGATTGCATCCAGTTTAGCGCGGCGTTCAGCAATCAGCTTATTTTCTTCTAGTACAGTTTCGTTTTGAACAGCATCAGTCATTTTCGATGTATCCTGTTTTTGTCGGTGAAAAGCTTTATAGACCTGATTTCAGGCTAGCTTCAATAAATTTGTCCAGATCGCCATCAAGAACCGCTTGAGTATTACGGTTCTCAATGCCCGTACGGAGGTCCTTAATACGTGAGTCATCCAATACGTAAGAACGGATCTGGCTACCCCAGCCAATGTCAGACTTAGCGTCTTCATTAGCTTGTTTTTCCGCATTTTGCTTTTGCAATTCAAGCTCAAATAGCTTCGCTCGAAGCTGTTTCATTGCCTGATCTTTGTTCTTATGTTGAGAACGGTCATTCTGACACTGAACCACTGTGTTCGTAGGTACGTGCGTAATACGTACCGCAGATTCTGTGGTGTTTACGTGCTGACCACCTGCGCCTGACGCACGGTAAACGTCAATACGTAGGTCGGAAGGATTAATGTCGATGTCGATGTTTTCATCAATCTCTGGATAGATGAACGCAGAAGCAAATGACGTATGGCGACGACCGCCTGAATCGAACGGAGATTTACGAACAAGACGATGAACGCCCGTTTCAGTGCGTAACCAACCGTACGCATACTCACCAGAGATGCGAACTGTTGCCGACTTAAGACCCGCGACTTCACCTTCAGAGACTTCAATCACTTCAGCTTTGAAGCCCTTCGCTTCTGCCCAACGTAGGTACATACGCAGCAGCATGTTAGTCCAGTCTTGTGCTTCTGTACCACCAGAGCCAGCTTGCAAATCGATGTAACAATCAGAGCTATCGTGGTCGCCAGAGAACATACGACGGAATTCAAGCTTTTCTAACTTCTCTTCCAACTCAGCAAGTTCTGGTTCAATTTCGTCAAATGTTTCTTGATCTTCTTCTTCTACAGCCAGCTCAAGAAGACCTTCTACATCTTCCACACCTTGCTCTAGTTGATCAATGGTTTCAACAACCGCTTCTAGTGATGCACGCTCTTTACCCAGTGCTTGCGCACGCTCAGGTTCGTTCCATACATCTGGTTGTTCAAGTTCTGCGTTGACTTCTTCTAGACGCTCTTTCTTCGCGTCATAGTCAAAGATACCCCCTCAGGACATTTGTGCGCTGAGACACGTCCTGCAGACGGTTTTTAATTGGATTGATTTCAAACATGTTTACTCAACATTTTAGAATAGAATTTAACCGAGAAATTCTACTGAAAAATGTGACCGAGATACAGGAAAATTTCGGATGAGAAATCAGATTGCGGTGAGAGAGAGCACGGTCATAAAATTTTACGCCCACTTAGGGGCAACCGTACTCTATAAGAAAGGTTAATCTAGGTATTACTTAGCTTCGATATGGTCGATCATCAATTGCAATGATTGATTACCACGAAATTCATTCACATCCAGCTTATACGCGAGACGTACTGTTTTAACCGATGCATCTGGCCATCGGCGTAGATCAACATTGAATGCAATGCCGTCGATCATCACATTGGTAGGGTGACCTTTATAAAGCGGCTCTAACATCAATTTAAGATGCTTCTCACCCACCAGCTTTTGATGCAGTACTTTAAACTCACCATCAAAGATTGGTTCAGGGAAGGCTTGTCCAAAAGGGCCACCCGATCGCAGCTGTTCAGCAACATGCATAGAGAACTCTTCCGGCTTAAGTTCACCATCTGACATGATCACGCCTTTTAGCGCCGCTTCATCGAGTTCCTTTTTTACCACTTCATCAAACAAACGACTGAAACGCTCAAAATCCTGCTCTTTAATCGTTAAGCCTGCTGCCATGGCGTGTCCACCAAACTTGATGATCAAACCCGGGTTTTGTGTGTCGATGAAATCCAACGCATCGCGCATGTGTAGCCCCGGAATAGAACGACACGAGCCTTTAATCGTCCCTTCTCCGCCATCAGCAAATGCAATGACTGGACGGTGAAACTTCTCTTTAATGCGCGAAGCCAAAATACCAATCACACCTTGGTGCCAATCACGCTGGAATAAGGCTAAGCCATAAGGAAGCTCATTGCCTTCACCAAACTGAAGGCGCTCACAGAAAGCCATCGCTTCTTGCTTCATGCCTTCTTCAATCTCTTTACGAGTTTGGTTCAAGCCATCCAATTCACTTGCCATGCGACGAGCAGCGTGGATGTTGTTACACATCAATAGTTCAACACCGAAAGACATGTCATCAAGACGACCTGCAGCGTTAATACGTGGACCTAAAGCAAAGCCAAAGTCAGACGCAACTAAACGACGCGCATCGCGCTTCGCGACCTCAATTAATGCTTGGATGCCGGGACGCGCTTTGCCAGCACGAATACGTTGCAAGCCTTGGTGTACAAGAATGCGGTTGTTTTCATCCAATGGAACGACGTCGGCGACGGTACCCAGTGCAACAAGGTCAATCAGTTCCATCAATTTGGGCTCTTGCATCCCCTGTTCTGCAAACCAATTGTGTTTTCGCATATGAACGCATAGTGCCATCATGAGATAAAACGCGACCCCTACACCCGCAAGCGCTTTAGATGGAAAGCTACAGCTCTCAAGGTTTGGGTTCACCATTGCATCCACATCAGGCAACACTTGTCCTGGCAAGTGGTGATCGGTAACAAGCACAGTAATGCCATTTTCTTTTGCGTAACGCACGCCTTCGATTGATGAGACGCCGTTATCCACCGTCATGATCATCTCAGCGCCAAGCTCTAAGGCTTGGTCAACGACTTCTGGGCTTAACCCATAACCGTCTTCAAAACGATTTGGCACTAGGTAATCCACATTGTGACTACCAAGCATACGTAGCGCGAGCACTGATAATGCTGAGCTTGTCGCGCCATCAGCGTCAAAATCACCGACAACGATGATGCGTTTTTGTTCTTTTATCGCCTGAAACAAAAGATCGACAGCTTGCTCAATCCCCCCGAGTTTTTGATATGAATGCAACCCACGGGCCGACGTTTCTAATTGTGAAAGATCCGTTATCCCACGGTTGATGTAGATACGTTTAAGAATCGGAGGAATGGAATCAGGAAGAAGGGAAAGATCAGGTTCAGGACGTCGTTGAATTTCTATCATGCTTAAAAGAGCCGACAACTTTGCCGGCTCTGCTCCTAATGGATTATAGTTGCTTTAAACGTTTCAATAGCTCTGCAGGTGGTAGGTAGCCACCAACCATTTCGCCATTCGGTAAGAAGATTGCTGGCGTACCAGAAATACCCAATTGGCGACCTAGATTGTAATGCGCCTGGATGGTTTCTTTACACTGTTTCAAGTCTTTCGCAGGGTTATCAAATGTACGATTCACTTTCGCGTTGTGCATTGCCGACGCCGGATCTTCAGCACACCAAATCGTTGCCATTTGCTCCGCTACAGGGCCAGTTGCACCTTGGCGAGGGTAAGCCATGTAACGCACTGTAATACCTAGATCATTATAGCCTTGCATTTGGCTATGCAGACGCACACAGTAACCACAGGTGATATCGGTGAATACGGTCACAACGTACTTTTCATCGTCGGCTTTGTATTCGATCATGCTATCGGAGAACTGCGCAATTTTCTCGGCGTTAAGCGGCGCTTGACGCTCTGCTATGACATCTTTGTAACTGCCATCATCATTAATGGCATAAAGCGTACCGGCGATAAAATGGCTACCATCATTTGAAGCAAACAGGATCCCGCCATTGGTTTGAATTTCCAATAAGCCAGCGACGTCTGATGGTTGAATATCAACGATAGATAAACCAAGCTTTGAGAACTTAGTTTTTAATGCTGCTTCATCAAAGCCGCTTTGTGCAGCTGGCGCCACTTGTTGCGCAGGAGTCTCCGTTTGAGCCTGACTTTCTTCTGCACCACAAGCGGTAACAAAAAATGGTAAAGTCAGCAGAGTTAGTCGGCGTAATACGCTCATGAAATTCACCTTAATGTAAAATCGTTTTTCCAAGAAGACATGGATGAATCTAACCATTGTTATGCTCTTGGGTGGTGTTGACTGTGGATCTGCTTCAATCGTTCAGTCGCCACGTGAGTATAAATTTGCGTGGTCGATAAGTCACTATGTCCTAAAAGCATCTGTACGACCCTGAGATCTGCGCCATAGTTCAATAAATGCGTGGCAAAGGCATGACGCAGTACGTGCGGCGACAGCTGATCCGTGTCAATCCCTGCTATCAAAGCATAGTACTTAATACGGTGCCAAAACGTCTGACGAGTCATTTGTCTTGCGCGTTTACTAGGAAAAACAATATCAGATGATGTATCACCAAGTAACGCAGGGCGCCCTTGTTGAATGAACGTCTCGATCCAATCGACCGCGTTTTCCCCCATAGGAACCAGGCGTTCTTTACCACCTTTACCAGTCACGCGCACCACCCCTTGGCGCAAGCTAACATTTTCCATGGTCAAACTGACGAGCTCTGTCACACGCAACCCTGTCGCGTAGAGTAGCTCTAGCATCGCTTTATCGCGCAATTCTATAGGGTCATTCGGGTCTGGCGCTTCGAGCAACGCGTCCACTTGCTCTTCACTAATATCTTTGGGTAAACGTTGTGGCAGTTTAGGGCTAACCAAGAGCGCACTCGGGTCATCAGCACGCACCTTCTCACGATGCAGGTATTGAAATAAACGACGAATAGCCGACAACATACGCGCACGGGACGTCTGTTTGTAATCTAAGTCTACAAGGTGGCTTTGATATTCTTGCAAGCCAGACAAACTGATAAAATCAAGACGGTATCGATGTTTTTCCATCCACACGAGCAGCTTCATTAAATCGTTTCGGTAGGAAGCCAACGTGTTCTCTGATAGACCACGCTCCATCCACATCGCATCTAAGAATTGCTCAACAAGCGAAAAATCTTGTTGATTGACAGGCTGTTGTGCCGTCATGAATGCTTCCTTATCTGTTTATATTTACAGTATTTAGATTAAAGCACCTGCCAATCCAATACCATAAAAAATCATCCCACATAGGATATTCGCTGCAATCTTCCTCAATTTATGGTTAGAATCTTCCACAACAGCAACACAAATAACGACGAATATAATGAAAATCGGACTCTTTTACGGCTCAACGACCTGCTACACAGAAATGGCAGCAGAGAAAATTCGTACCCTTATTGGTGAAGACCTTGTCGACATTCACAATGTGAAAGAGACACCGTTATCACTAATGGCGGACTACGACTTATTACTCCTTGGCATCTCAACTTGGGATTTTGGTGAAATTCAAGAAGATTGGAACGCGATTTGGCAAGACATCGCGACCACACCACTGAAAGGCAAAGTTGTAGCGCTGTTTGGTCTGGGTGACCAAGAAGGTTACGGAGAGTGGTATTTAGATGCGATGGGCTTACTTCACGATGAATTACAAGCCACAGGCGCAACCTTTATCGGTTACTGGCCAAATGAAGGCTACGAATTTGAAGCATCGAAAGCACTGATCGAAGATGGCAGCAAGTTTGTTGGACTTGCGTTAGATGAAGACTCACAGTACGAACTGAGTGATGAACGCATCGAAAAATGGTGTGAACAAGTTCTTGTGGAATTCCACGACACGCTTTAATAGCGCAAACACGTCATCATTAAAAAGTAAAAAGCCCGATGAAGTAATTCATCGGGCTTTTTATTATCTTGATAACGCGAAGTGATTACGCGGTTTCTTGTGCTAGTTCTGGGCGAGGTTTCGCGATGAAGAACATGCACACGATAGCCGCAAATGTTGGAAGCACCCAACCCATGCCGACTTCGAATAGTGGCAACATGTTAAACGCAGAAACATCAATACCCGATACTTTTGCCGCATCAACCAACGCAAACAACAGAGATACAAGCAGTACCGCGCGGTAAGCAAAACGTGGATTTGGCAGTTTGCTGCGCACAAATGTTAGTGCAACCAACGCAATCGCCACAGGGTACAGCGCAAACAATACTGGCACTGACAGAGAAATCAGCTGTGCAAGACCAACGTTTGCAACCAATGCACAAACAGAACCATTAATCAGTACCCATTGCTTGTATGACAGTGGTGTTTTCGAGCTGAAGAAATCTGAACACGCAGAAATCAAGCCAATCGCGGTTGTCAGACACGCTAGCAATACGATGACAGACAGAACGATTTGACCGTATGGACCAAACAACGCTTGAACGTATTGGCTAAGCACTAGGCCACCATTATCAGCACCAGCAGCAACCGTTGCACTCGTCGCACCTAAGTAAAATAGTGAGATGTAAACAAACGCAAGACCAGCAGCAGCAATACAACCTGCATAGATCAGATATTTAGTAGTTGCAGAGCGCTCAGTAATGCCTTTACCGCGCAGTGCATCAACCATCAGCATACCAAACATCAATGACGCGAACGTATCCATTGTGTTGTAGCCTTCTAAGAAGCCTTTGGTCAGAGGCTGCGTTAGGTATTCACCGTGCGCGCCAATCATATCGCCCTGAGGATCAAGGAAGACAGCGACAGCAAGAATGATCAAACCAACGAACAATGCTGGTGTCAGTACTTTACCGATAAGATCGATCAAACGGCCTTGGAACCATGAGAACATCATCGCCGCAATAAAGAAGATCACTGAAAATGCAGTGAGATGCGTTTGTGACGCTTCAAGGAAGAAAGGTTTCACCGCCATCTCGTAAGCCACTAGGCCAGTACGAGGCGCAGCAAACGCAGGACCGATGATGATGAAGATCAACGCAGCCATAATAACCGCTGCTTTTTTCGGAAGATCTTGCGTTAAGTGATCCCAAGAACCACCAGCAACAGCAATAGCAACGATAGTAATAAGAGGTAGACCTACCGCTGTCAGCAAGAAACCAAACATAGCTGGCATTAAGTTTTCACCCGCTAACTGACCCGCTAGAGGTGGAAAGATAATATTGCCCGCACCTAAAAAGAACGCAAATAGCATAAAGCCTACTGCGATAATATCTGTTAGTTTTAACGTCTGCTTCACAGATAACCCTTGTCTTTTAATTAATGAATGTTGTGTATGCTTAGACCACTTTTTGTATACCTAAAGTCAATAAGTACACGTGGTTCAATCTATAAAATTTTCGCCGCATAATGACGAAAGACTCATCATTTGGCAACCTTTAAGAAAAAAACACCATATTAATTTAGTTTTCAAACTTAAAAGCAGTGGATATAACCAGATCCAAATAACAGACCAGTTCTTTATCTCGATCAATTAACAATACAATTTAATAACCAACAAAACAACAATCTATACAATTAATAAACAATAGAGTAATCCACTTAATTATTGAGCAAATATAAAACAATCATGAAGAACAAAAAACTGAAAACTAAAGGTTTCAATTTTAAGCAATTTTGTATTGAGGGCGGCGAGAGTGGTATGCCAGTCAGCACAGATGGGGTAATGCTTGGTGCTTGGATTCAAAGCCCTAACGACGCTAAAATTCTCGATATTGGCACTGGCACTGGCCTGCTTGCCCTGATGTGTGCTCAACGCTTTACGGAAGCTCAAATAACCGCGGTCGATATCGAATTAACAGCCGTTGCTGCCGCGCAAAAAAATATGGCCCAGTCTCCTTGGTCAGATCGTGTAAGTGTGCATCACACCGACATACTGCACTTTACGCCGACACATTCATTCCAACGCATCATTTGTAACCCGCCCTACTTCAACAGCGGCGAGCAATCGAAACACAGTCAACGTGCAACCGCGAGGCACACTGATACGCTAGGCCATAACGCATTGCTACAGCGTTGCTATCATTTGCTTGATGACGAAGGGAGAGCTAGTTTTGTGTTGCCAATCACCGAAGGCGAGCAGTTCATTGAGCTAGCATTAAACCAAGGTTGGTATCTATCGAGGATCTGTCGTGTGCAACCATCAGAAAAGAAACCAGTACACCGATTGTTATTTGAACTGTCAAAACGACCTTGCGATTTGCAGACGTCACATTTAATTATCCGTTCAAATGACGGCTATAGTGATGATTTCATCCAGTTAACCCGCGAGTTTTATCTTAAGATGTGAAATAACATGTGATCCTTATCACCAATCACTTTATAATGTGCGACCTTTTTGTATTCTATGCTGTTGTGGCGAACCATTAACCAAGCTTTGCTTGTGGAGAACTCATTGTGATCAGAACCTTTGCTGAACTTGATCTAGACCAAAACCTACTTGAAGCCATTGAAGAGATGGGTTACGAACGCCCAACAAAAATTCAGGCAGAAGCGATTCCACAAGCGTTGGACGGTCGTGACATTCTAGCGTCAGCGCCAACAGGAACTGGTAAAACGGCCGCCTTCGTCCTGCCAGCATTGCAATACTTGCAAGACTTCCCTCGTCGTAAGCCTGGACCTGCGCGTATTTTGATCCTAACGCCTACTCGCGAACTGGCGATGCAAATTGCCGATCAAGCACGTGCTTTGGCAAAAAATACCAAACTCAACATTTTCACCATCACTGGTGGTGTTCAGTACCAAGAGCACGCCGACATCCTTGCAACAACGCAAGACATTGTGGTTGCGACACCTGGCCGTTTAAAAGAATACATTGATGCAGAACGTTTTGATTGTCGTGCAATCGAATGGTTAATCCTTGATGAAGCAGACCGTATGCTAGATATGGGTTTTGCTCCTACTGTCGATCGCCTATCTAACGAATGTCGCTGGCGTAAGCAAACCCTTCTGTTCTCAGCAACGTTAGAAGGGAAAGGCGTAGAAGGCTTTACCGCTGATCTGTTGAATGACCCAGCAGAGATCGATGCAAAATCGCCGCTGCGTGAGCGTAAGAAAATTGCTCAGTGGTACCACCGAGCTGATGATGCTGAACACAAACTGGAATTACTAAAACACATTATTACTCAGCAAGCTGAGCGCACTATCGTCTTTTTAAAGACTCGTGAGCGTTTGGCTGAGCTACGAGCGCAGCTTGAAAGTGCACAGATTCCATGTTCTTGGATTCAAGGTGAAATGCCGCAAGATCGTCGTAATAATGCGATTTCTCGCTTCCGCGATGGTACTGTGAACGTGCTGCTCGCGACGGACGTTGCTGCGCGCGGTATCGATCTTCCGGATGTATCACACGTTATCAACTACGACATGCCACGCACGGCTGATGTTTACCTTCATCGTATCGGCCGTACTGCTCGCGCAGGTAAGAAAGGTAACGCTATCTCAATCGTAGAAGCACACGACCAACCAATGATGGATCGCGTTGCACGTTACGTGAAAGAAGACATCAAAGAGCGTTTCGTGAAAGAGATGCGTCCTAAACACAAAAAGCCTGTGTTTAAGAAGAAAAAGAAAAAAGACGACAAGAAAAAAGTAGCGAAAAAGAAAACCGCTAAGAAGAAGTAATCTTGTTGGGACCAAGTAGCTCAAGCTAGAAAATAACAAAGGGTTGGCAATGCCAACCCTTTTTTCGTTTGTGCTGATAGAGATTAACGTAGACTACGTCTCAATCAGCTTTATTTTTGCTCTTCGCGTTTAAATACTAACTCTGTTGGCGTCGATTCATCTTCCACAAAGTAGTAACCCGCCGTATCAAACTTAGCCAGGTCTGCTACGCTCTCAACACGGTTTTCAATGATGTAACGCGCCATCATACCGCGCGCTTTCTTCGCGTAAAAACTGATGACCTTGTATTGACCATTCTTACAATCTTTGAATACTGGCGTGATCACTTGCGCATCTAAATTCTTTGGCTTAACCGCTTTAAAGTATTCATTTGATGCAAGGTTGATAAGGACATTATCACCTTGAGCAGAAATCGCTTCGTTAAGCTTGTCCGTAATAACGTTGCCCCAAAACTGGTACAAGTTCGTACCCTTGTCGTTTGCAAGCTTGGTACCCATTTCAAGACGGTATGGCTGCATCAAATCAAGTG
Source organism: Vibrio sp. 1580 (assembly GCF_033340055.1). Lineage (NCBI taxonomy): Bacteria > Pseudomonadati > Pseudomonadota > Gammaproteobacteria > Vibrionales > Vibrionaceae > Vibrio > Vibrio sp. 1580. The sequence goes on along the minus strand of NZ_JAWOVT010000011.1, from coordinate 118,503 downwards.
GTTTTAGTAAACCATAAAGACCCGATAGCATACGCAGATGATCTTGAGCATATTCGAAGTCCGCTTCAGATAAACTTTCGGCGTCTAGCCCTGTGTAAACGTCACCTTTAAATGCAAGAATGGCTTGTCGTGAGTTTTCCGTGGTAAACGTTTCACTCCACTCTTGGAATCGGCCCACATTTAAATCGGCAATCTTGTCGCTCACTTTCATTAAAGAGGCAACATCAGCAGGAGTCAGTTTGCGGCAAACATCGATAAGCTCTTTTGAGTATTCGACCAACTCAGGTTGAGTAAATTTTTCTGTCGCTAACGGAGACTCGTAATCAAGAGTCTTCGCTGGAGAAACTACGATAAGCATGACTTTCCCTTCTCTAATTTTGTTTTTAATAGGGTACAAAAAAAGCCATGCATTGTCTGCATGGCTTTTTACATCGTACTAATAGCTTTCAACTATGAGTGATAGCTCACTTAGTCTTTTTTATCGTTGTACCAAATGCCTTCTTCAAGCTGAGATTTCAGCTCTGGGAAATCATTCGCATCAAATGTTGGCACTTTGCCTTCACCAAGCTGGCGATTGTAATCTTTGGCCAGTTTAATCACGATGCCAGATAGCAAGATGATCGCCACCAAGTTGACTATCGCCATCAGACCCATAGAGACATCAGCAAGCGACCATACGACTGGTAACGAAGCTAGTGCACCAAACATCACCATACCAAGAACAATAACGCGGAAAATGCTTAAGCCCGCTTTATGATTGTGCTCTAGGAAGATTAAGTTCGTTTCAGCATACGAGTAGTTTGCAATGATTGAAGTAAACGCAAAGAAGAAGATTGCCACAGCAACAAAGATGCCGCCCCAATCGCCAACTTGTGAGCTCAATGCACGCTGAGTTAGCTCGATACCCGTCACTTCTGTTGCTTGACCGACATACTCACCAGACATCAGGATGATAGCCACTGTTGCAGAACAGATAACGATCGTATCCATGAACACGCCTAGCATCTGTACGTAACCTTGAGACGCTGGGTGTGGTGGGTAAGGTGTTGCTGAAGCTGCCGCGTTAGGTGCAGAACCCATACCTGCTTCATTCGAGAATAGACCGCGCTTGATACCGTTAATCATTGCCTGTGCAATTGCGTAGCCAAGACCACCTGCTGCTGCTTCTTGCAGACCAAATGCACTCTTAAAGATAAGCATCAATACATCAGGTAATTTCTCTAGGTTAGAGAACATGATGAACAGCGCTAGGGCTAGATAAAGTAGTGCCATGATCGGAACGATCATCTCAGCAACTCTTGCGATACGCTTGATGCCACCGAAAATAACAATTGCAGACAGTAAAACAACGGCAATACCGACATACAGGTTATTCCAACCAAATGCGTTGCTCATTGCATTGGCAATTGAGTTAGCTTGTACGGCGTTGAATACCAAACCAAAAGCGATGATTAGGAAAACTGAGAACAACACGCCCATCCAACGCATGCCCAGGCCTTTTTCCATGTAGTAGGCAGGGCCACCACGGTAGTTGCCATCATCATCTTTGGTTTTGTATAGCTGCGCCAGTGTGCTCTCAGCAAACGATGTTGCCATACCAAGCATTGCAATCAGCCACATCCAGAAGATCGCACCAGGACCACCCGCAGTCAATGCAACTGCAACGCCCGCCATGTTACCTGTACCAACACGTGCAGCAAGACTAGTACAAAGCGCTTGGAAAGAGGAAATACCAGCTTTGTCTGCTTTACGGCTGTTCTTAAGAACAGAGAACATGTGGCCGAAATGGCGGAACTGAATGAACCCTAATCGAACGGTGAAGTAAATACCAACACCAACAAGAAGATAAACCAGAATCGAGCCCCAGAGGAGATCGTTCATCAAATTGATTAAGTCTGTCATGTGTACCTCAAAGTGAGTTGCGCCAGTCTATGCGTCCTAGCCATCCACCAAATTGCCTGCTAAGTGTCAAAGTGTGCTTAGCTTTTTAAGTAATGTTTATGGGCAATCTAGAATCGTAAACGTCGCTTCATGCATCCATTTTACGTACCAGCGTATTTTTTGACGGGCGGATAATGCAACCTAGGAGCGCAAAAATCAATATGCAACAACATGAATAACATTGTTATTTTTCACTATAAAGTCACCAAAAAATAACATAAATAGAAGACTTAACACTCAAACTGCGCAACATTTCAATTACCAAACACCAACATAAATAATTATTCTTCATTAAATGGAATGGTAAACCGTATAAACAAGAACAAGCTAGTATTCACAAGGTGTTACATAAATTTACGCTAGTGACTTACCATCTAATTGAACACTATTTCATCAAACTGATTTTATGCAACTTTAACCTTTGCGCAGTACACCCATTCATCAAATCGAATTAACATAGAAAATCTCTCTATTTAATCGTTTTCTTGAGATCGTTTGTGCATTTTTTATCCACATCGTTGCAATAAAAAGTGTGATTTTGAGAATATTTTTGCACGAAAATGTCATGCTACCGACACAAATGCGAAATATATCATGGTTATTCTCACGGCTATTGTGGTACTTAAAAAACTCCACAAGGACTGGTTACAACAGTTTAGCTTAAGAAAGGTAAAGGTGGCTTATGGAAGGCTTTCAACTAGATGACATTTTTAATCTGGATACTACCTCAACAACCAAATCTCGTGCCAAACCAGTAAAGCGAAAGTGGCGTGAAATAGAAGAGATGAACGACAGACGCAATTTGCTTAAAGAGCTGCGCGAACTTGATGTCTGTACCGATTATAACTTGGAAGACATTAAACTCTAATTCAAACAAAAGGCACCTTACGGGTGCCTTTTGTTTTTTGTTTACAGTGACCGTAAACACCGTGAGTTTATGTACCAAGGTTTAAGTATGAATACCATTATTACTCAATGAGAATCTTCCGTACTTTTTGCCGAAAAATATGCACACGAAATTTTCGGTTGATTCCCAATAAATAAGAAATGTATCTCACAAACCCGAGATACGACTTTCGCTCGCTCAGGTTTCATCACTCAGGCTTAAACATACTCAGTATCACTTTGACGAACACGTTCGGCCAACTGCTTATAACGATCAGCAATCGTGTCACCAAACACAGGATCATCCTCACTGACGCTCCATAAGCTCTCGACATGCTGCCAATCTTCTGTGGTAAATAACTCTTCAATGAGAGGCAAAATTTTTCGCTCTTCTAGCTCCAAGTGGTGCCTTTGCGATTCTATGAAATCTTCTAGGTGAGCGACAAACATGTCTTGTGGCACAACAGCATCCTGAAGGATCATCTCTATCACGGATGAAAACTCTCTGGTTTTACTCGCTAACTCTAGATGTTCTTTCTCTAAATTTTCCATGGTTTGTTGCTTACCATAGTGTTCAAGAAAGTGGTGATAGAGGATATCTTCTTTCGGGTGGTGTACTTTCTCCGAATGATTAGAGAGGTAATCAACAATCTCGCTTACTAACGCATAGTTGATTACACGTTCTTTTTTTATCTCATTAAGCTTATGGCGCAGTATCGCCAACAGACGAACCATATAACCATGTTCGCGTCGAATTCTTTCGATCATCATAGCGTCTCTCCTTAACACCTACTTTTAGTAAGTGTACATGAGAAATTTACTATCAGCCTCGAGCGTGCTCAAAAAAACAGCGATCATAGCATCCATGATCGCTGTCTCTTCATTTATACCGTTAATGGCAAATGCCAGTTAATTGGTGCTTTTTCTTGTGATGTAAGCAACTGGTTTGCTTGAGAGAAATGCTTACAACCGAAAAAGCCTCGATGTGCCGATAACGGCGATGGATGCGGTGCTGCCAAGACATGGTGTTTATTGCGATCGATAAAACGACCTTTCTTCTGTGCATGTGAACCCCACAGCAGGAACACTACACCTTCTTGATGCTGATTAATGGCTTCAATCACTCGATCAGTAAACGTTTCCCAACCTGTCTTTGAATGTGAATGCGCTTTACCTTGCTCCACCGTTAATACCGTATTGAGTAACAATACGCCTTGTTCAGCCCAGCTTTGCAAAAAACCATGTTGAGGGATTTGGAAACCTTCAATATCTTGCGCCAGCTCTTTATACATATTAACCAGTGACGGTGGCGTTTTAATGCCAGGAAGTACAGAGAAACACAGGCCATGCGCCTGATTTGGGCCGTGGTATGGGTCTTGTCCTAGAATCACGACCTTAACGTCTTTGAACTCGGTAAAACGAAACGCGTTAAAGACATCTTTTGTGGGAGGAAAAATAGCTTTGCCTGCGGCGCGTTCGGCTTCAACAAAATTCAAGGTGTCTACAAAGTAGCTCTGCTTTTTCTCTTCGCCGATCACATCGTGCCAAGTGGGTGACTGATTCATGGAAAGTTCCTGTCCTAAATTTTGCTTCTATTCTAACGAGCGAAACTCAAACAAACAAAAACTTACCACGAACTTGAGACAAGCAATAAAAGACTAATGCTTCTGTGGCGTTCGAAAATGCCCCTGTCCGGTAATGTGACGATTAGGAATCGGTAAGCGAAGCACGCGACGAGTGTAAGCATAAGGAGTAAAAGAGAGTGGTCGAGACATGTTGGCATCCTTCTTTGCTAATTCAGAGATTGATGTTCAATGACTAAGAAAGAAAGGTGCCAACTTTGTGGTTACGCCATTAACTGTCAATGGCCGCTAAATGGAATTGACGCAACGTGTTGATCTCTTGCTGCCAAATATCTGGATCAATTGTTTCTAAAATCAGAGGGATACCATCAAAACGAGGGTCTTTCGCGATGTACTCAAAGCAATCCCACCCGATCTCTCCTTTACCAAGAGAATGGTGGCGATCTACTTTGCTGGCAAACTCTACTTTTGAATCATTTAGATGCATTGCTCTTAAATAGTGCATACCTACTATACGGTCGAACTCTGCAAAGATGCGCTTGCAATCTTCTTTTGTACGTAAGTCATAACCAGCCGTAAAGGTATGGCAGGTATCAATACAAACGCCGACACGATCTTTATCTTCCACTTGCTCGATGATTTCAGCAAGGTGCTCAAACTTCCAGCCTAAGTTAGTGCCTTGACCTGCCGTATTCTCGATAACAGCGATCACATTCGGCACCGCTTTATGCGCAAGATTGATCGACTCGGCGATCGTCGCGAGGCACTCCTGTTCAGAGACTTTCTTTAAGTGACTACCCGGATGGAAGTTAAGCAAAGTCAGCCCCAACTGATTACAACGCTCCATTTCATCAATAAATGCCGCGCGGGATTTATTCAGCTTTTCTTCTTCCGACGCACCCAAGTTAATCAGATAAGAATCATGGGGAAGAATATGTTCTGCTCCGAAACCCAGCATTTTACAGTTCGCTTTAAACGCACTGATGGTTTTTGCTTCTAAAGGCTTCGCCACCCACTGGCGTTGGTTTTTTGTAAATAGTGCGAATGCATTCGCGCCAATTTCACGAGCTCTCAACGGAGCTTGATCGACCCCACCAGCAGCAGAGACATGTGCACCAATGAGTTTATTCCCAAGCTTGTTTTTCATGTTTGTCATTTAATCACTTTAGACTTTCAGTATTGCTACCTAAATACAGATAGTTGCGTTAACCAGTTTAAACTTCAATCTCAATTTGTAGTAAATTTACAACAAAACTAGTTATTAAATATTTTTTATATTATCAAATAAATTGTAATTAGTTTGTTTTCAAAGGTTTTATTGATTTAACTCAATAAAATTACCTTAATAAAAATAATGTTTTTGGTTGTTTATTGACTTAAATCAATATTAAAATAGTGGATATTAGCTATATAATACTCAGCTCAACGAAAATTCGAAAATTAACACCAATAATCACCACGTAAGTGGTCTAGGAGATAGTGATGATCCAAGGTATCCAAATTACAAAAGCGGCAAACGACGACCTACTAAACTCTATCTGGCTATTAGATAGCGAAAAAAATGAAGCTCGTTGTGTTGCTGCAACTGCTGGCTACGAAGCAGACCAAGTTATCGCAATCAGCGACCTAGGTGAATACGAAAGCCGTGAAGTTGCAATCGAAACTGCTCCTCGTATCGAAGGCGGCCAACACCTAAACGTGAACGTGCTTAAACGCGAAACACTAGAAGATGCAGTTGCACACCCAGAGAAATACCCACAACTAACTATTCGTGTTTCTGGTTACGCAGTACGTTTTAACTCGCTAACTCCAGAGCAACAACGTGATGTAATCGCTCGTACTTTTACTGAGACTCTATAATCTCTCAGTAAACTAGCTCGCTAGAATTTAAAAAGCTTGGTCTGCAATGACCAAGCTTTTTTTGTTTCAGAATCCTTCTAAACCCTTTCTATAATGGAAAGCAACTCGCCTCTAAGGTGCATTTCTTTGCGAAGGATCTTTCTGAAACGCTTGCGCTAAAGAGGTTGGATCACGCCTATCTCTTTGCAGTGACGCCCCTTCTGCCCACCAAATCAATTGATGCATAGTGCGATTCATATAGTTGTCCCACTGCGTCTGCTCCGACTCATCCTCAGCAACGCCCTGTTCATCAAACACTTCTTGCGCTTTCGGAATGTGGATCATCGCAGAGACAGGTAGACATCCAAGTTCAGATAAGAAGGTACGCATAGAAACGGCAGCTCTAACACCACCCCATTGTCCGGCAGAATAGGTCACGATAGCACTCGGCTTGTAAGAAAACAGCGAACTGCCGAAATGGTTAAGCGTGTTCGCCAGAGCAGGACTCATCGAATGGTTATATTCCGGGCTAACCATCACATACCCATCCGCATGTTTGATTTTGTCTGCCAGCTCACTTAGGTTCTGCGGAACTTTAGAGCGGTGATAAGCAAACTCGGGCTTAAACACATCACCAAAGTCGTAATTCAAAGGGTCGATGATTTCGACCGTATGTTGCGAATGTTGACTCGCGATGAGTTTTTCACACGCTTTACTGACTCGCATTCCTAAACGGGCTGGTCGTGGTGGCGTGCTGTCTCTCACTGAGCCAAGAAAAATCAAAAAATGCATGCTTCTCTTTCCATCTCATTTAGTTAAGTTCGTTTCTCAATCATAAAGAGAGTCAAAACTTACCGACAATAAAAAAGGTGAATGATTACTCATTCACCTCTCGTTATTTCTGTTTTTGATACTTACTATACTTTGAAGCTTACTGCACGCGGCGCAGTACTTGTTTCAATGCGTCAAAGTCTGCGTCGAGCTCTTCCGATAGCAGCTCCATCGCAGCGTGCTTCGCTAGTGGCGCAGGAAGCTCGATATCGGATTCTAGAATATCATCCACGACTTCTTTGAACTTCGCAGGGTGAGCAGTACATAGGAACAGACCGGTTTCACCGTCTTGCAATTGTTCTTCAAGCACTCGGTAAGCAATCGCACCATGCGGTTCGCATAGGTAGCCTAGAGCATGTAAATCTTTCACTGACTGTGCGCTTTGCTCATCAGATACTGCGCCTTTACCTAACGTCTCCAAGCCCCACTCTTTCACGCGGCACAGCTCTTCAATACGAGGCCAGTTGTTTGGTTGGCTCACGTCCATCGCGTTCGATGTTGTTGCGACTGTTGGTTTTGGCTCCCACTTACCTGTTTCTAGGTAGCGAGGAACAGTGTCATTGGCATTAGTTGCCGCGATAAAGCGTTTGATAGGCAAGCCCAGCGCTTTTGCCAGTAGACCAGCAGTTAGGTTACCAAAGTTACCACTTGGTACTGATACCACTAGGTTTTCACGCTCTTGCTTGCTCATTTGCGCAGCTGCTTCAAAGTAGTAACAGATTTGCGCCATCAAACGGCTGATGTTGATTGAGTTTGCAGAGTTCAGACCGATCTCTTCACGCAGTGCTGAATCATCAAAAGCTTGCTTAACCAGTGCCTGACACGCATCGAAGTCGCCATCGATCGCGACAGTGTGAATGTTTTTACCAAGCGTACAGAATAACTTCTCTTGCAGTGGGCTGATTTTTCCTTTCGGGTAAAGAATCACAACATTGATGTCTTCCATACCGTAGAAAGCATGCGCAACGGCTGCGCCAGTATCGCCAGACGTTGCCGTCAGAATGGTGATCTTGCCGCCGTCCGAAACCGCAGCAAGAGATTGCGCCATAAAGCGACCACCAAAGTCTTTAAACGCAAGCGTTGGACCATGGAACAGTTCCAGTGCATAAACACCGTCTTTTACTTGGTTGATAGGCGCAGGGAATTGAAACGCAGCATCAACAAGGGCATTCACTTGCTCCTCTGTAAGTTCATCTCCAATTAACGCCGATAGAATCTTAGTGCTACGAGAGACAAAGTCTTCTGCAAGCAGCGCATCGATATCTTCAAATTTTGGTAATTCCGATGGAAAGAATAGACCTTGGTTACGGCCTAACCCTTGGCGAACGGCTTGGCCAAAGGAAACTTGTTCATCATTTTCTTTTATATTGTAAAGCTTCATAGCTCACTTCCTGTTACTTTCGAACCCTGCTTATCTAGACGACAAACGTGGACGAATCCTTCTTCGTTTTGTACGTAGTTTTGTTCTAACCAGCGAGCAACTCGCTCAGCGACATCTTTCTCTTTGCAAATACTGAACAGTGTCGGACCACTGCCAGAAATACCGGTTGCCAATGCACCCGCAGACGCTGCGTATTGACGTGCATTCGCAAAACCTGGAAGCAGTTTCTCACGATACGGTTCTGCGATCACGTCTTTGATCATTTTTGCAGCAAGTTCTGGCTGACCAGAATGACACGCATGAATAAAGCCCGCAAGGTGGCGACCATGAGCAATGATATCTTGTCGGCGGTATTGAGATGGTAGGATCTCACGCGCTTCCGCCGTTGATACCTTGATACCCGGATACGCCATCACCCAGTACCAATCATCAAAGCAAGGTACTTCTTGACTGATGATACCCAACTCTTCAAGCATCAGTTGCACACCACCAAGGTAACATGGCGCAACGTTGTCGTAGTGAATACCACCAGAGATCTTGCCTTCCATCTCTCCCATCAGCGCTAGTAATTCTGTCTCGTTAAGTGGCTGTCCATGGAATCGGTTCAATGCATCTAATGCAGCAACGATAGAACATGCACTTGAGCCTAAACCAGAGCCAATTGGCATGTTCTTTTCTAGCGTCATCTCAAGTGGTTTTAGCTCAACGCCTTTTTTGTCTAACTCACGAGCAAACACAAGCCAACAGTCGTAGACGATGTTCTCTTTTGGTTCAGTTGGCAATTTCTCAACAAAATCACCCGCCGTTTTAAGGCTGAACGGGTCAGCCCCAGATTTCACCAATACACGGTCACCCAATAGTGTGCCATCCACTGGAGACACGGCAGCCCCCAGCACATCAAAGCCAACGCTTACATTACCAATTGATGCTGGGGCATAAACCACTACATCCATATCACTTGAACTCATTATTGTTATACCCCTAGTTTCCAACCTAAAGTACGCATCACGTCAGAAAATACACCCGCAGCCGTTACTTCGGTGCCTGCACCATAGCCACGTAACACTAGTGGGATTGGCTGATAGTAACGGCTGTAAAATGCCAGTGCGTTTTCACCGTCCTTGATTTTATACATTGGATCGTTTTCATCCACCGCAGCGATGCTTACTGTGCACTTGCCCTCATTAATCTCACCAACGTAGCGCAGTACTTTGCCTTCTTCCGCTGCCTTTGCAGATAATTCTTTAAAGTAGGCGTCTGCTTCAGGTAAACGCGCCATAAATTCATCAACGCTACCAGAATCATCAAAACCTGGTGGCAGTGCTTGATCAACCACAACGTCTTCTAGTTCTAGAGACATGCCTGCTTCACGAGCTAGGATCAGAAGCTTACGCGCGACATCCATACCAGAAAGGTCATCACGAGGATCCGGTTCAGTAAAACCATTTTCTTTTGCGATATTAGTTGCTTCACTTAGGCTCATACCTTCATCTAACTTACCGAAGATGTATGACAGAGAGCCAGAAAGAATACCGCTGAAGCGCTCTAGCTCATCACCCGCTGAGATTAGGTTTTGCAGGTTTTCGATTACCGGTAGACCCGCCCCCACAGTTGTTTCGTACATCAGCTTGCGACGAGAGCTGCGCGCAACATCGCGAAGCTGATGGTAGTAAGCCATGCTTGCTGTATTTGCTTTTTTATTTGGTGTAACGACATGGAAACCAGCAGCTAGGAAATCAGCGTATTGATTCGCAATATCTTCACTTGATGTACAGTCAACCAATACTGGGTTGATGATGTGGTTACGTTGAACCAAAGAAATCAAACGCGCTAGGCTGAACTCTTCTGTCGCTGCCGACATACGATCACGCCAATGATCGAGTGGCAGACCTTCACTATCAAGCAGAAGACCTTTGCTGTTTGCCAAGCCACACACGCGAATAACGATGCCTTTTTCCGCAAGCTTCGCCTGTTGACGCTCGATCTGATCCACCAGCTCACCACCAACGCCACCAATACCAACCACGAATACGTCTAAGAAGTGCTTAGAGTTGAATAGGTTTTCGTGACACGCTTTGATCGCTTCAGAGATTTTATCTTCAGGAATCACGGCTGAGATAGCACGCTCAGATGAGCCCTGTGCGATGGCTACAATGTTTACGTTCACTTCAGCAAGAGATGAGAAGAAGCGAGATGCAACACCGCGCGATGTACGCATGCCGTCACCAACCAACGTTATGATTGAAACATTATCAATAAACTCGACCGGCTCTAATAAGCTATCTTTCAGTTCCAACTCAAACGCATCGGCCAGTACTTGTTGCGCTTTTGCTTTATCTTCTGCCTCAATACAGAAGCTAATGCTGTACTCAGAAGAAGACTGAGTAATAAGAACAATAGACACACCAGCGGAAGACATTGCGCCAAATACGCGGCTTGCCATGCCAACCATACCCTTCATACCTGGGCCGGAGACGTTAACCATAGTTAGGTCGTTTAGCGTCGTGATACCTTTGATCGCCAGATTGTCTTCACCAGTGTCTTGCCCAATCAAAGTTCCTGCACCTTGTGGGTTAAAGCTGTTTTTGATCAGACATGGGATGTGGAACTGTGCGATTGGGGCGATGGTTTTCGGGTGCAGAACGGAAGCACCGAAGTAAGAAAGCTCCATCGCTTCTTGATAGCTAAGAGATTTAAGTAGGCGAGCATCTTCGACTAAGCGAGGGTCACAGTTGTACACACCATCTACGTCTGTCCAGATCTCACAGCAATCTGCGCGCAGACACGCCGCAAGAACCGCCGCCGAATAATCAGAGCCATTGCGACCAAGTGTTACCAATTCACCTTTCTCGTTACCTGCGGTAAAGCCAGGCATGATGTTCACATGACCTTGAGGAAGAGGATTCTGGCGGAAGTTCTGAGTCGAAACTTCAACATCGACCATGGCTTCAAGGTGATCACCTTTTGCGTATAGGTATTCAACTGGGTCGATAAGATGTGCAGGCTGGCCTTTGGCTTCTAACACCGCTTTCATCAATTGAATCGAAACGCGTTCGCCTTTGCTAATAATACGTGCATTAACATTGTTTGGGCACATGCCAAGAAGATTGATGCCATGAACGAATTGGCGTAATTGAGAGAGAGAAGTTTTCACTTGGTTATCGAAAGCTGAACCATCGATATTGGGTAGTACTGCTTGGACTTGAGTGAAGAGCGTTTTAAACGACTCCTCCAACTCTTTGATTTGTAGTTCTGCTTCACCATTGCGCAATGCGCCTTCAATGACCGCAACCAATTTGTTTGTTGTTTTACCAGGAGCGGAAAGAACAACCGCCACTTCTTCTTGTTGAGCGTTATTGGCAATAATGTCTGCCGCTCTCAAAAAGCGATCTGCATCAGCTAGTGATGATCCGCCAAACTTCAATACTCGCATCCCTTCCTCCGGTATATCTTCTTAAATTTGTCTAAATTCTGGATAAAAAAGCATAAAAAAAGGCCTGTATCTTGTTGGATACAGGCCTTTTTTGTGAATTTCTTTCGCTCAGCAGCCTGCCCCAACATGTGTCGTGTCGGTAATAATAATGGTCGTGGTCATTACTACTAGGCTGTTAGATGGCATAAATAAATATTCAACGTTAATTGTGTTTGCTTAACTCTACGTTTACCGAGTTTCTGATACATAGTCAACAAAAAATTGTTTGTTTTTCCATCTTTCAGAGAATTCTGCTAAGCAATGTCATTGATATTTATAGTTAATTACACATTATTGATCATTTAAAAATCTACAGTTAGTTTTTGTAAAGGACTTAACCATCATCACCAGTTCGGTTTTTTATCTAATAACTAGTCTGATCTTTGCCATAAAACGTACGATCAAATAATTCGAGAGGGTTGTGACACATAACAACAACTTAACTGTGACTTATGTTCATAGGATCGAATTATTTAGAAAATAGGTGAGCTAGCTTTCATATTCTATGCTTTAATAGTGGGAAGCTTTGGGCGCATACTAATAAAAAAGTTGACACAAGGAGTGGTGAACATGAAAAGAGGGCTTTTTCTGTTGCTGTTTTTTGTGCCTGGTGTTTGTCTAGCAAACGAGCTTCCGCCGCTTCCAGGTAAAATATCCCCTTCTCCTCATAAACTATTCATTTCCAGCGACAGTTATCAGTCTGACAGTTTTGATGTTTGGAATATCGATACGGGTTACGCTTACGAACTTTTTGATTCGGTAGACGTTTATGTCGGTGCGCGAGTCAATAACTCTCCTACCAAAAATCAAAGTGGTTTTTTGAGTGGGATCAGCTATCACTTTAATGATCGTGTCACGCTGAAAAGTACAGTTCGCTCTTACAAGAATGAAACAGCGGAAGGTATTCGCCAAGACGACAGTAGCCTCGCGGCTGAAGTATCAAGTCGCGTAAAAATTACCGATAAACTGGATCTTCACGCGACTCTTGATTACCAAGATTGGCAACAAGGCTTTGAGGTTGGTTTAGGCTTTCGTTTTTAGAAGTCCAGCTTTTGCTTAGAAATCAACACACCGTTCCAGTCCGCGTAAACGTAGTGCTTAGGTTGAACGATTTGGTTTTGCATCGTTAAGGTTACGTTTACCTCTCCTATCCCGCGTTTCTCTGTTTTAAACGGGTTAGTTCCAAGAGCTTGAACGCCAATGTCCATTTGAGATATTTGTGCTACGTCGCGTATTGCACCATAGACAATGATACCTTCCCACCCATTTTCTATTCCGAGTATCGCTAATTGATCGCCGAGTAATGCTCTCTGACACGATCCATGTCCGTCAACAATCAATACTTTACCCGTTCCATCTTCGCCCAGTACTTCACGCACTTTCGAGTTATCGAGATAGCAGCGCACCGTAACGATTTCACCGTAAAAAGCGCTACGTTGACCAAAGTTCTGCAATGGTAAAGTAAGCAAGCTCACTTGGTCTTCAAATTGGTCACAAATATCGGGTGTAATGTCTCTCATATTTCCTCCGTGAATTTTCTCACCCAAGCGGTGCTTCAGTGAGCAGTATCCTTTTCTATACCTTCTATACGAGCCGAGGTTTAATGGAGCCTAACGTATGAAAAACTTTCGGCTGCGAGCACGCAATAAGATAAAGTTGGTCATTAATGACGTAATAAATCGCGTTTTGTTGAAAGTCACTCGCCAATTCAACGGCTACCTCTGGCGACAACTCGACGGCAAAGCTTTCCTCATACCATGTAAAAGCGCTATCACCTACCGTGACAGGCGCGTAATTAACGTGCTGTAGCTGTTTTTCTAACGCGTGATTGTTTATGCTGTTCTCTTCTTTGGACCTCAAGTTACTGTATGGGTTCCAAGCGGTTATCACAGCATAGTTTGAAACACGCCACTCGGCTTCGAATCTGAAAAAAGATTCTGAATAAGCATTCCATAACGATGCGTCTATGTTCTTATTACTTTTTTCTATCATAAGTCTTAAACGATTAATAACAGTTACATTTCATCAATTGATATAAATCAACAAACTGAATGGAATTAACATTTGAGCATTGTTAGCATGCTGTTAACAATATAAAATCCGCTCAATATCTTAGGGTGTTTACGTTTCAGGCCCCACTGAAAGCAGGAAATGAAAGGTAAACAAGCCCTTTAGAATAAACGTCGCCATTGGATACTGGTGAGTTGGCAAAATTCCATGGAGGGCGGATAACTGAAAGAAGTGTTTTTTTGATCAACTTGATTTATTATCAAAATCACATTACCTGTATGTTATATTTTTGCCTAGAATTTATTCTATTAGCACAATTTTGTCACAAATTTAGGTACCGCCAATGCAAACCCCGCAGATTCTTATCGTTGAAGATGAGCAAGTAACTCGTAACACTCTTAAGAGTATTTTTGAAGCAGAGGGATACGCTGTTTTTGAAGCCAGTGACGGTGAAGAGATGCACCAAGTGTTGTCTGATAACTCAGTCAACTTGGTTATTATGGACATTAATCTTCCAGGCAAGAATGGCCTTCTACTAGCGCGTGAATTACGCGAGCAAGCGAACATTGCTTTAATGTTCCTGACAGGCCGTGACAATGAAGTAGACAAGATCCTAGGTCTTGAGATTGGTGCAGATGACTACATCACTAAACCATTCAACCCACGTGAACTAACTATTCGTGCACGTAACCTACTTAGTCGCTCAATGAGCTCTAACGCGGTGCAAGAAGAGAAGCGCTCGGTAGAAAAGTATGAATTCAACGGTTGGGTACTAGACATCAACAGCCGCTCTCTAGTAAGCCCTGCTGGTGATAGCTACAAGCTACCTCGCTCTGAGTTCCGCGCATTACTGCACTTCTGTGAGAACCCGGGTAAGATTCAAACTCGTGCAGATCTTCTTAAGAAGATGACTGGTCGTGAACTTAAGCCACACGACCGTACTGTAGACGTAACGATTCGTCGTATCCGTAAGCACTTTGAGTCTGTTTCAGGTACGCCAGAAATCATCGCCACTATCCACGGCGAAGGTTACCGCTTCTGTGGCGATCTAGAAGACTAGATTTAACCGCTAATATGCAAAGGGCTTGCTCATTGAGCAAGCCCTTTTTGTTTTAGGTCTAACGACTAATGCAACATCATTGCGGTTAATAAACCTTGTTAATCTTCACGTACTTTTCGACTAACCAACGCTGTTTACCCGCATCGTCTAGAAGCACTGCGATATCAACCGATTTTTCTGTGTTCACATCAATGTGAGACGAGAACGCCACCTCCCATCGGCTTTCACTGTGCGTTCGAGTATCTAAAGACGCACTGTCCACCAACCACTCTTTTTGCCCCTGTTTAATAATAAGAGCTTCTGCCGTTAGATTTGCAGGAAGTAACTGATCTCCTTCGAGGTAAAGTGCACCTTGAATACTTTGCTCTTCCACGTCCCCAATATTCGGCATGAGGTTCACCCATAAATTACTTTTGAGCTCAACATTAACCTCATTAATCGTAATCTGACTGTTTTGTTGCCAATTCACATTTGGAACGGAACTACAGCCTGCCATCAATGCCATGGCTAATGCCAATGGTGCGATTCTTTTCATGTTATTTCCTTTGTTCCAACCAACTTTTGAGGACTTGAATATCGTTTTGGTATTCATTTTTGATCTCTTCAACCCAGTCTGAAATGTTTTCCCACCATGCTGGCATATCGGGCGATTGCGCTTTTTGCGCCACACTTTGGATACGTTTCAGGCCAATTGAACCTGCAGCACCTTTGATTTTATGCGCTTCAGAAACAATCCCATCTTGATCTTTCGCTGTCATGTTCGAATCTAAGACATCGATATAGTCTGGCATCATATCTTCAAACATTTTTATGCTGTCGTAGACAGGTTTTGCACCAACAATGTCGACGTAAGACTCTAACATATCCATATCGAGCAAATGTGTCTCAATCACAGGAGAAGGCACTGGCTCTTCCACTGTTTCGGGACCGCTCACCACTTCCTTAGGTTGTTCTAACTGGTGAGCGAAGAATTTATCAATCACTGACTGAATAGCATTCACTGCCAGCGGCTTACTGATCGCATCATCCATGCCGTTATCTAAGTATTCACGACGATCTTTCATTACATTAGCAGTTAAGGCGACCAATGGAGGAAGATTGTTATAATGCTTGCGGTAATAATTGGCGACATCAAAGCCTGTCATATCAGGCAGTTGGATATCCAACAACGCTAAGTCGTATTTTTCTGGCACAAAGTTCACTAACGCTTCTTGGCCCGTCATTGCCACGGTGACAGAGTGCCCTAGGCTCTCTAGTAACGATTTAGCCACAGTTACGTTAAGCTCGATGTCTTCGACCATAAATATGTTGAGGCGCACATTGTCGCGTTTCGCATCAATGACTGGCTCAGCTAGTTCAACAATCGGAACGTGGATCGATACAGTAAAAGTGCTACCAAAGCCTTCCTCACTGGTAACCGTAATGTCACCATCCATCATATTGATCAGTTGCTTAGATACCGCCAAACCAATACCTGTACCGACCGCATGCAGGTTGTCTTTGCCTGATTTCACTTGGTAGTACATCGCAAAGATCTTATCTAGCTCTTCGTCTGGGATACCAATACCTGTGTCTTCCACTTCCATAATAATGGTCGCAAAATCGTCTTCGACATCCGCGCTCACTGTCATCACAACGCCACCTTCCTTGGTGAACTTCATTGCGTTGCTGACCAAGTTCCAAATCACCTGACGTAGACGGGTTGCATCCACTTCAATTGCTTTTGGCAAGTCGCTTAAACGTTCTAAGTCAAAGCGTAACCCTTTTTGTTCCGCCATCAGAGCTGAGATACTCTCAATCTCTGCGACGAAGTCTTCGAAGTTAAGTGGCGCAGGTAATAGTTCTAACTTACGGCGATCAAATTTATCCATATCGATAATATCGTTGAAGATGTTACCTAGAGTAATCGCACTCACATTGATGGTCTGCATGTGTTTACGCTGCTCTTCTGTCAACGGACTATCTAGAAGCATACGACTTAAGCCTACAATGCCATTCAGCGGCGTTCGCAGCTCATGACTGATGGTTGAGATGAAGGTAGTTTTGTCGCGGCTTGCTTTCTCTAACGACTCTTCATGGCGCTTACGTTCAGTGATATCACGACCGAACCCAACGAGACCAAGGTGGCGGCCATCTTTGCTGTAAAATGGCACTTTACGCAGCTCAAAGTAATGCTTGCGACCATCTGGGTATTCGAGCCATTGCTCGTAAGTAATTGCTTGATTATCGGCAAAAACCTTTTGGTCAGTATCAACGATATGCTCGGCGATTTCTTTGCTATACACATCCCAAGGGCTTAATCCGACTAACTGGTGCTCTTTCTTGCCCGTTAGCTCTTCCATCGCGCGGTTACAGCCAGAGAAAACACCATCCGCATTGCGGTAGTAAATTAAGTCTGGTGAGGCATCAATAAATGAACGCAGTAATGCGGTACGTTCTGCCAACTCTAATTGAGTACGTTCGCGTTGGAACACCTCATTTTCGAGGTCTTGCATCGCCTCTTCACGTGCTTCTTCCGCTTTAATACGCTCTTCAATTTCTTGGTTAAGCTTTTCAATGTTTTGTTGAAGTTGGTAATTCAGCTCTTGATCTCGCGAACGCATGTCCTTCAGTTTGGACACCAGCTTAGTTAAACGCTGGCGAGACTCTTCTAGTTGATCGACAACCACAGAGAGGAAGTAAACCGCCCAAGGGGTGATCAATAGACCAAAAAACACCGAACGGACAATGTCGATATCATCTACTCGCCCTTTGAGAGCTAAAGTAATCCCTACCTGCACCACAACAGCTAATGCCACCAGCGCAAGGGCTAGCAAAATAGAGAAGCGAACAATCCCCAGTTTGACTAGCAAGTCGACATAATACTGGGCGAGATTTTTCATGGGTTTCATTAACTACTCCATGGTGGTGGCTAGATAGCGCCATTCGATGATGAAAAACAGGTAAATGCACTCGACCTAACGCAATTTAGGTCTGTTTGATTAGTGAAAAACACACGGTGCGATCTGCTCTTGTGATACGAGATAAAAAGATAAACCAACGAGCGCACAGGCTTGTGTAAGTTTAACGTGTTTAATACGGTGATTTAAACAATCAGCTATCAACTTAGAGCAAGCGGTCACAAAGCGTTAGCAAGAACTGGGGTGAATACAAGTGCGATTACGTCCATCAGCTTTAGCTTGATATAACGCACTGTCAGCCATAGCGATGCCCATTTCGGGTTCATCACCATGCTGAGGAATGTAAGAGACCAGACCGATACTGACGGTAAGGCGTTCAGATGCTTCTGAACTGTCGTGTTCCATATCAAGCTGTAGAATTTTCTCATGAATACGCTGTGCTACGTTGCGCGCACCTTCCGTGGTGGTATTCGGCAAGATAAAACCAAACTCCTCGCCACCATAACGCGCAACACAATCCGAAGAACGATTGATGACTTGTGTAAACACGGTAGCAACACTGACTAACGCTTCATCACCTTGTTGGTGACCGTAACAGTCGTTGTAATCTTTGAAAAAGTCGATGTCACATAACATGATGGTGAGCGGCAGCTTTTCTCTAGCATGGTGGTACCACAATACCTGCAGTTGTTCATCGAAACGGCGTCGGTTCGATACTTGAGTTAAGCTATCCATAAAGCTCAATTTTTCTAACTCTAGGTTGGCTTTTTCCAACTTTTGTTCTGCAAGATAACGCTCAGAAATATCACGCGCCATGATCAGCACACCATTCGTTCCTGATGCTTTATCTTTAAAAGGCGATTTCACCACATCAAACCACGTACTTTTACCATCACTACTCACGACTTTATCTATGTATCGAACTGGCTCTAACTGGCGTAATGCTTCTAAGTCACTGTCTGCTAAGCGCGCGTACATCTCTTTAGGAATCACGTCTTGGAGGCGCTTACCTATCAAATCAGAAATTTTTGAAATTCCTAACGCCTTAACAAAAGGCTGATTACACGCTTGATAGACCATGTTCTCATTGAAAATACCAATAGAGTCCGGACTGGCATCCAGAATCGTTTGTAAGATAGTATCTCTTTGCGCTAGCGCCACCTCTGTATCTTTGCGACGCTCCATTTCATCTCGCAGATTCTGTTGCATCTTGTGCCATTCAGTCACGTCATGACTAATAGACAGCGTACCGATAAGCTCACCACTCGGCGAAACAAGAGAGTTTTGATTGACTTCCAGTAAGCAACTTCGACCTTGTGGATCCGTTGTCCATTTACGTTCGCTTTTTCTGGTCATCTCACCCAAGGTCTTGGATGCGCAAGCTTCTTCCCTTCGCCCTTGCCAGAATTGATCAAATGCTCGATTGGTCGTTAACAGATTGCCTTGGCGGTCTTGGGTACAAATCAGCTCTGAAAGTGAGTCTAATGCCGAACGTGCGATGATTAATTGTGCAAGTTCTTGTTGCTGCTCTTGGTGAGTGGCTTGATATGGCTGAGCATAAAGAATCCAAACTCGATGATTGCGCAATAAACTCTTTCTGCCTGACAGCTCCACTTTAATAGATTCACTATCAGATAGTCGCCAGTCAAAAGCCTGCTGACGAAAATGACGACTAGAGAAGCGATCGAGAAACTGCTCAAGCTCATGAATATCGAATAAAGCAGGATACAAATACCCCGTTCCCAAAGAGCGAATGCCTAATAACTGCATCGCAGCCTGGTTAGATAGCAAGAGCTGAGCATGGCTAGTGTCCACCACTATGACTGGATAGGGAGAATCCGTTACTAGTTGCTTAAGTGACGTCTGAAAGTGCAAATAGATCAGTGCTAACGCGCACACGCCTGCGATTAATAACAAGACGACATAGCCATAACCGCCTTGACCACCCCAAAGCCAATTGAGTAACTGATCCATCGTTTAAACCTTCAAAGAACACTGGTTAAAATATATCAGTTATTTATTGAGCGATCTGCTATTAATTCCGGTTTAGTATAGATAAAGGCATTCCCCGTAAGGCTCCCTTGAGCACCATGAGCACTGAGATCTCGACCAATTTCCGTCATCGCTAGCCAACGGTTTTCACACCACAGAGGCGATAATAACGTGGGCCTCCTAGCTGCTGATGAAACGCGATGATAAATCACATCTGGTGGTGTCATACGAATCATTTCACTGGCGATCGCAACATATTCTTCTAATTCAGGGGCTTCTAGCTTTCCAGCACGCCAAGCTTTCGCCATGGTGCTACCTTCGACAATATGCAAGCCATGTAACTTGATGCCATCCGTTCCCACGGCCAACACTTTTTGCAGCGTTTCAATATTTTCGGCGCGGGTTTCTTTGGGTAAACCCACAATTAAGTGAGTACAAACCTTGATTCCAAGTGTTCGCGCACGCTTAGTGATTTCGGCATAACACTCAAAGTCATGACCACGATTGATACGTTTTAGGGTGTCATTGTTGGCGGTTTGAAGACCTAGTTCTAGCCAAATTTCATAACCTTGCTGTACATAGCCCGACAGTAAATCCAATACCGCATCAGGGACGCAATCAGGACGCGTCCCCACACAAAGACCAACCATGTCTGCAGCCTTTAGTGCTTCCTCATACATGTTTTTGAGAACTTGTACTTCTGCATAGGTACTGGTGTAGGCCTGAAAATAAGCGAGATACTTCTTCGCTCTGTGAATTTCACCTGCGCGATCTTTTAACTGTTCGTGAATGCTTTTTATCTGGACTTCTTCATCTGCAAACGAAGCCACATTGCAAAATGTACATCCTCCCCGCCCAATCGTGCCATCGCGGTTAGGGCAACTAAATCCACCGTGCAATGTTAACTTATGAACCTTTTCACCGTATCGACGCTGAAGATCTTGGCCGATTGTATTGACCAACTCATGTAACTGCATAAATTCTCACCAACAATAAATCGTAATCAATCTCACTACGATCTGTGTAAATAAATTACATCCCTGCAAGAAAAAACACACAATATTAATCAATTCAAACACCCATCATGCGGGTCAAAATCAATAAACTTGCATAATTAAAGGCAAAAATCGTTCATGTTGCGTAAATGTTAAACTAAAAATGCATAATTAAACGAAAAAATTGGGTCACAACGCCGAGTTTTTCATTGCATTCTGAAGTGACAAAATTGTAGGATACTTACACAACCCCGTTATTTTTGTGACTTTTATTACAAAGCACACTGCGGGATTTGTCGGTGTTATCCCACTCCTACCTATATAAATCACTAGATAGTGATAATAAATAAAGGGATACCACCAAGGATTGTTTTTCTCGCAAAACTTTTCCTGCGAGATACGGAAAGGAATCAAGACCGGTCAACCTAGATCGGTGGCGATAATAAATATAAAGGACAAGACGTAATCAATAGTCTAGGTAGTATTTGCTGCCCGGTACTTTTGCGTCGACATTGAACTGGAAGGATGTATCTATGGTAGATAGAGAGCAAAATCCACAGGGCCTGTACACTCCGGAACTGGAGCATGACGCTTGTGGTATCGGTTTTGTTGCTCACCTTAAAAACCGTAAATCTCATGAAGTAGTGACTCAAGCATTGGATATGCTGGCTCGCATGGAACACCGTGGTGGTCAAGGTTGTGACCCATGCAGCGGTGATGGTGCGGGTATCTTGCTACAAAAACCTCATGAATTCCTATTAGAAGAAGCCGTTAAGCTAGGCATTAAACTGCCTTCGTTTGAAAAGTATGGTGTTGGTGTCGTTCTTTTCCCGAAAGACGAATACAAACGCGAGCAATGCCGTGACATTCTAGAACGTAACGCACAACGTCTAGATCTTGAAGTTATCGGCTACCGCGTATTGCCAACCGATAACTCAATGATCGGTGCAGACCCACTAAGCACAGAGCCTCAGTTTGAGCATGTGTTTATCTCTGGTGGCCCGGGCATCACACCTGAAGAGCTAGAGCGCAAACTGTACGTACTTCGTAACTATACTGTACGTGTTTGCCTAGAAAGCGTTTCGAACATTGGTGACGACTTCTACATTAACTCCATGTCTTACAAGACATTGGTGTACAAAGGTCAGTTAACTACCGAGCAAGTACCTCAGTACTTCCTTGATCTACAAAACCCGACCATGGTGACTGCACTGGCACTGGTACACTCTCGTTTCTCTACCAATACCTTCCCGAAATGGCGTCTTGCACAGCCTTTCCGTTACATTGCCCACAACGGTGAAATCAATACAGTTCGCGGTAACTTGAACTGGATGAAAGCCCGTGAAGCAATCCTAGAATCAGACCTGTTTACTCAGGCTGAAATCGACATGCTTCTTCCCATCTGTCAGGAAGGCAGCTCGGATTCATCTAACTTCGATATGGCACTTGAGCTCCTAGTTCTTTCTGGTCGCAGCCTGCCACACGCATTGATGATGATGATCCCGGAAGCATGGCAAGAAAACAAAAACATGGATCCTAAACGTCGCGCGTTCTATCAGTACCACGCGAACATCATGGAACCATGGGATGGTCCTGCTTCAGTATGTTTTACTGATGGTGTTCAAGTTGGTGCGACACTAGACCGTAACGGTTTGCGCCCTTCTCGCTACACAGTGACCAAAGACAACTTCCTAGTGATGGCATCTGAATCTGGTGTTGTGGATATAGAACCAGAAAACGTTGAGTTCCGTGGTCGCCTACAACCGGGTCGTATCTTCGTTGCAGACCTAGAACAAGGTCGAATCATCTCTGATGAAGAAGTGAAAGACACCATCGCAACAGCGCAGCCTTACGAGAAGTGGGTAGAAGAAAACCTACTGAGCTTGAAGAAGCTGCCAGATGCGAGCAACCAGTTCAGCCAACCTAAGCCAGAACACCTTCTACACCGCCAACAAGCGTTTGGCGTAAGCACTGAAGAAGTGAACGAAATCATCGTTCCAATGGCGAATGACGCGAAAGAACCATTATCAGCTATGGGTGCCGACTGGCCTCTTGCGGTTCTATCTCATCAGTCTCAACATCTTTCTAACTACTTCAAGCAGCTGTTCGCACAGGTAACCAACCCACCGATCGACCCGATCCGTGAGCGCATGGTTATGTCGCTGAACACTTACTTGGGTAAAGACCAAAACCTTCTGACTGAAACACCACTTCACTGTCAGAAAGTCGAATTAGAATCGCCGGTTCTAGCCAACTCTGAGCTTGAAAAACTGCGTGCGATCGATAACGAGCACCTACAAGCGAAAACGTTGGATATCGTATTCCAAGCTAGTGAAGATCAAGGCAAGCTTGAGCGCGCACTAAAACGTATCTGCCAATACGCAGAAGACGCGGTTATCGATGGTTACTCAATCATCCTACTCACTGACCGCGCAGTGAATTCAAACCACGCGGCGATCCCAGCAATGCTGGCAGTTGGCGCAGTGCACCACCACTTGATCCGTAAAGGTCTACGTGCGAAGTGCGACATCGTGGTTGAAACTGGTGACGCGCGTGAAACGCACCACTTTGCAACGCTACTTGGTTACGGTGCGAATGCGGTTAACCCTTACCTAGTGATTGAAACCATCATTGAACTTCAACGTACGAAGAAGTTGGATCCAGAAGCGAACCCTCGTGATCTGTTCAACAACTACCGTAAAGCGATCAATGGCGGTCTTCTGAAGATCTTCTCGAAGATGGGTATCTCAACGCTACAGTCGTACCATGGTGCGCAAATCTTCGAAGCATTGGGTATCCACAAATCCGTGGTCGACAAATACTTCACAGGTACAGTTTCTCGTATCCAAGGTCTAACCCTTGATGATATCGCCAAAGAAGTGCTGATCCGTCACCGCATCGGTTACCCACAACGCGAAATCCCAATTCAAATGCTGGATGTTGGTGGTGTTTACCAATGGAAACAGCGTGGTGAGAAGCACCTATTCAACCCAGAAACCATTTCTCTACTGCAAGAGTCTACGCGCAACAAGAACTACGATCAGTTCAAGCAGTACGCGACAGCCGTAGATAAACAAGGTGACAACGCAGTAACTCTGCGTAGCCAGCTAGAATTCATTAAGAACCCAGCAGGTTCTATCTCTATCGACGAAGTCGAACCAATTGAAAGCATCGTGAAACGCTTCGCGACCGGTGCAATGTCATTCGGTTCTATTTCTTACGAAGCACACTCCACACTAGCTGTTGCGATGAACCGTCTTGGCGCGAAATCGAACTCTGGTGAAGGTGGTGAAGATCCAATGCGTTTCGAGCGCAAAGAGAACGGCGATTGGGAACGCTCTGCAATCAAACAGGTGGCTTCTGGTCGTTTCGGCGTAACCTCTTACTACCTAACTAACGCTGAAGAACTGCAAATCAAAATGGCTCAAGGTGCGAAGCCAGGTGAAGGTGGTCAGCTACCAGGCGATAAAGTAGATGACTGGATCGGTGCAACGCGTCACTCGACTCCAGGCGTAGGCCTTATCTCGCCACCGCCACACCACGATATCTACTCAATCGAAGATTTGGCTCAGCTTATCTACGACTTGAAGAACGCGAACCGCGCGGGTCGCGTAAACGTGAAGCTGGTATCAGAAGCAGGCGTAGGTACGATCGCTTCTGGTGTAGCGAAAGCGAAAGCGGACGTTGTACTAATCGCAGGTTTCGACGGTGGTACTGGTGCATCACCAATGTCTTCAATCCGTCATACCGGTCTTCCTTGGGAACTTGGTTTGGCAGAAACGCACCAAACGCTACTGAAGAACGGTCTACGTAACCGTATCGTGGTTCAAGCAGATGGTCAGATGAAGACACCTCGTGACCTTGCAGTGGCAACACTACTTGGTGCAGAAGAATGGGGCGTGGCAACCGCAGCATTAGTGGTTGAAGGTTGTATCATGATGCGTAAGTGTCATAAGAACACTTGTCCTGTTGGTATCGCAACTCAAAACAAGACGCTTCGCGAGCGCTTTGATGGTCGCGTTGAAGACGTCGTAACCTTCTTCCAATACATGGCACAAGGTCTACGTGAAATCATGGCTGAACTTGGCTTCCGCACTATCGATGAAATGGTCGGTCAAGGTCAGAAGCTGAAGATTCGCCAAGACGTTTCTCACTGGAAATACAAGAACCTAGATCTGTCTCCTGTTCTCCACGTTGAGCAACCACGTGAAGCTGATGGTGTATTCAACCAAGCTCAGCAGAACCACAACCTAGAAGAAGTGCTAGACCGCAAGCTGATTCAAGCAGCGATTCCTGCACTCGAGAAAGGCGAAGCGGTGAATGCCGAGTTCCCTATCGTCAATACGGACCGCTCTGCAGGTACCATGCTGTCGAACGAAATCTCGAAAGTGTACAAAGATGCGGGTCTACCTCAGCCAATGAATGTGAAGTTCAAAGGTTCTGCGGGTCAGTCATTCGGTGCATTCCTCGCTAAGGGCGTGAAGTTCGAAGTAGAAGGCGACGCGAACGACTACTGGGGTAAAGGCTTATCTGGCGGTACGTTAGTACTTTACCCAGATGCGAAATCAAGCATTGTCGCGGAAGACAACATCGTGGTTGGTAACGTGTGTTTCTACGGTGCAACTTCGGGTGAGTCTTTCATTCGCGGTATGGCTGGTGAACGTTTCTGTGTTCGTAACTCAGGCGCGAAAGTAGTAGTAGAAGGCGTCGGTGACCACGGTTGTGAATACATGACTGGCGGTGCAGCAATTATCCTTGGTTCAACAGGTCGTAACTTTGCCGCAGGTATGAGTGGCGGCGTGGCTTACGTATGGGATAAATCAGGTGACTTTGAGTCAAAACTGAACCCAGAGCTAGTAGACCTAGATCCAATCGAGCAAGAAGACAGAGATCTATTACTCGACATGCTAACTAAGCATGTTCAATTCACAGGAAGTGAAGTCGCTCAGTCTTTCCTAGACAACTTTGAAGCAAGCCTAGCCTCTATGGTTAAGGTAATGCCGCGTGACTACAAAGCGGTTCTTCAAAAGCGTAAAGCTGAAGCACAGTCTCAAGGAAACGAAACTCAAGTGGAGGCCGTATAATGGGTAAGCCTACTGGATTTTTAGAGCATGGTCGTGAACTACCACAGAAGATCGACCCAGCTGAACGCATCAAGAACAACAAAGAGTTCGTCCTGAACGAGGAGTTTGGTGACAAAATCAATACTCAAGCTTCTCGTTGTATGGATTGTGGTGTGCCGTTTTGTCATAACGGCTGCCCTATCGGTAACATCATCCCAGAGTTTAACGACGCGGTTTATCGTGATAGCTGGGAAGAAGCATGGAACATTCTAAGCTCAACCAATAACTTCCCAGAGTTCACTGGTCGTGTTTGCCCTGCTCCGTGTGAAAGTGCTTGTGTACTTGGTATCAACCAAGATCCAATCACTATCTGTAATATCGAGAAAACCATCGTGGAAACGGCGTATCGTGAAGGGTACGCCAAACCAAAAACACCACGCTCTCGAACTGGCAAAACCGTTGCGATCATCGGTTCGGGCCCTGCTGGCCTTGCGGCAGCAGAGCAGCTAAACAGCGCTGGTCATACTGTGACGGTATTCGAGCGAGACGAGAAAGTAGGCGGTCTGCTACGTTTTGGTATCCCAGATTTCAAACTGGGTATGGATGTGATTGATCGTAAGATCAACCTAATGGCAGAAGCGGGTATTGAATTCAAAGTTAACCAACATGTTGGTGTTGATGTGAATGCTCAGCAGCTGCGTCAAGAGTTCGATGTGGTTCTACTAACCGGTGGCTCAACGGTTCCACGTGATTTGCCCGTTCCGGGTCGTGAACTAAAAGGCGTTCACTTCGCGATGGAATTCCTAGGTCAAAACAACCGTCGCGCCAATAACATGGACCTGAAAACGGAAGAAATTCACGCTGCGGGTAAACATGTTGTGGTTATCGGTGGTGGTGATACGGGTTCAGACTGTGTGGGAACATCAAACCGTCACGGCGCAGCAAGTGTAACTCAAGTGGAAATCATGCCGATTCCACCAGAGAAGCGCCCAGCCAATATGCCTTGGCCTCAATACCCAATGATCCTACGTACTTCGACCTCTCATGAAGAAGGTGTCGATCGTCACTGGAACATCCTGACCAAAGAGTTCATCGGAAATGACAAAGGTGAAGTCACAGGCCTTCGTCTTGCTGATATCGTTTGGCAAGATGCAAAACCAGGCGAGCGCCCAAGCTTCAAAGAAGTAGAAGGCAGCGAGCGTGTGATTCCATGTGATATGGCATTTCTAGCGATGGGCTTCCTACACCCAGAACCAACAGGTGTACTTGCTCAACTGGATATCGCGCTAGATGATCGCGGTAACGTAGCAACTCAAGATTTTGCTACTAACCAAGAAGGCGTATTTGCTGCTGGTGATATGCGAACAGGCCAATCTCTGGTTGTTCGTTGTATCAACGAAGGCCGTGAATGTGCCCGTGCTATCGATGATTACTTAATGGGTGGCACAAACCTAGAAGCAAAAGCAGATTCACTGATGCTTTCTGCTTAACGAAGCAGTCATGCTTCTCTCTTTCAATTGCCTAATAGCCATCAGCAATATCGATGGCTATCGGTGAAGAAAGAAAACAATTCCTTCCAATCTTTCTATTTTGACCAGCATTTTATGCTGGTCTTTTTTATCTCCCACAGAATCAAATGTTACTTTTTTGTAACAATCAATTTTCTATCTATTTGAAATTATTAAACTATTTTAGCTTATTAAATGGTAAATCGTATATTCACGTGATGATCCACTAATAACTTGACCTTTTTTACAATAAGCTATAGCTTGTGAAGTTGATGAAAATAAAACACTCAAAAAATGTTAAATATTTCACAATTTTTACTGAATAATTATACATAAAGCTATAAAGATGACGCATAGTTAGTCATCGATATCAACGTAAGCAGTGTTGATATATCTGTCGGGATGACGGATAAGCAAAGGGAGAATTGCAATGGCTCTTTATGATCCAAGTCTTGAGAAAGACAACTGTGGATTTGGCTTGATCGCGCATATGGAAGGCGAACAAAGCCACAAGCTGGTACGTACAGCAATTTCTGCACTTGACCGCATGACTCACCGTGGTGGTATCGCCGCCGATGGTAAAACTGGTGATGGTTGTGGTCTTCTATTACAAAAGCCCGATTCCTATTTACGTCTTATTGCCGAAGAAAATGGTTTCAACCTTGGCAAGCAATACGCCGTAGGGATGATTTTCTTCAACCAAGATCCAGTCAAAGCTCAACTCGCTAAAGACATCGTCAACAAAGAACTGGCGCAAGAGACGCTAACTGTGGCTGGTTGGCGTGAAGTACCAACTAATTCAGAAGTACTCGGTCCAATTGCGGCCAACTCGCTTCCAAATATTCAGCAAGTCTTTATCTCTGCACCGGCAGGTTGGCGCGAACGCGACATTGAACGTCGTCTCTACATCGCACGCCGTCGCATCGAGAAACAAATCACCGAAGATCCGGATTTCTACATCTGTAGCTTATCGACTCAAGTTTTGGTGTACAAAGGCCTATGCATGCCTGCGGACTTACCGCGCTTTTATCTTGATCTTGCCGATCTACGTATGGAATCTGCTATCTGTCTGTTCCACCAGCGTTTTTCTACCAACACTCAACCGCGTTGGCCATTAGCTCAACCGTTCCGCTACCTTGCTCATAATGGTGAGATCAATACCATTGAAGGTAACCGACAATGGGCACGCGCTCGTGCTTACAAGTTCTCGTCACCACTGCTGCCTGACCTACAAACTGCAGCACCGTTTGTGAACGAGACAGGCTCAGACTCGTCTAGCCTAGATAATATGCTAGATCTCTTTTTAGCTGGCGGCATGGATATCTTCCGTGCCATGCGTATGCTTGTGCCGCCAGCATGGCAAAACCACCCTGACATGGATCCGGATTTGCGTGCGTTTTACGATTTCAACTCCAAACACATGGAACCATGGGATGGCCCAGCAGGTATCGTACTGTCCGATGGTCGTTATGCTGCTTGTAACCTAGACCGAAACGGTCTACGTCCTGCGCGTTATGTAATTACCAAAGACAAGTTGATCACTCTGGCGTCTGAGGTAGGGATTTGGAATTACGCCCCAGATGAAGTTGCCAAAAAAGGTCGTGTAGGTCCGGGGGAATTGCTCGTCATCGACACTCGTAAAGGTAAGCTTTGGCAATCTAGCGAGATCGATAATGACCTGAAATCTCGTCACCCTTATCGCGAATGGATGGAGAACAACGTTCGCAAACTAACACCGTTCTCTCAGCTGCCTGAAGATCAAGTAGGTGAGCGCAGCTTTGATGAAGACTTGCTTAAGACTTATCAAAAGCAGTTTGCTATGAGCAATGAAGAAGTCGATCAAGTATTGCGTGTCCTCGGTGATATGGGGCAAGAAGCCGTCGGTTCGATGGGTGATGACACCCCGATGGCGGTTCTTTCTTCGAAAGAGCGCTTGGTGACTGATTACTTCCGTCAGAAGTTCGCGCAGGTCACCAACCCACCAATCGATCCACTGCGTGAGAAACACGTCATGTCGCTGGCGACCAGCATCGGCCAGGAGATGAACGTCTTCTGTGAAACCGATGGCCACGCGCATCGTGTAACCTTTGATTCTCCAGTACTGCTCTATTCAGACATGCAGCAACTACTAGAGCTGAGTGACGATCATTACCGTAATACCATTCTCGATATCAACTACGATCCACAACAGAAAGATCTCAAACAAGCCATTGATGATCTGTGTGAGCAAGCAGAACAAGTGGTGCGTGAAGGCACGGTTCTAGTCGTGCTTTCAGATCGCGCTTTAGTCAAAGGCAAGCTGCCAATTCCTGCAGCAATGGCAGTCGGCGCCGTTCAAACTCGTCTGATTGACGCGAACTTACGTTGCGATGCCAACATTGTTGTCGAAACCGCAACAGCCCGTGATCCACACCAATTTGCCGTCTTACTTGGTTTTGGTGCCACTGCGGTTTACCCATACCTTGCTTATGAAGCGTTAGGTAAACTGATTGATGATAAAGCACTAGAGAAAGACTACCGCGATGTGATGCAAAACTACCAATACGGCATCAACAAAGGCCTGTACAAGATCATGTCGAAAATGGGGATCTCAACCATCGCCTCTTACCGCTGCTCACAACTGTTTGAAGCAGTTGGCTTGAGCCAAAATGTGGTCGATCTGTGTTTTAAAGGCGTCACAACTCGAATTGAAGGCGCGAATTTTGACGACTTCCAGCAAGATCTTACAAACTTATCTCGTAAAGCATGGGCGAAACGCAAATCGATTGATCATGGCGGCTTGTTAAAGTACGTCCATGGAGGTGAGTATCATGCTTACAACCCGGATGTCGTCGGCACGCTGCAACAGGCCGTTAAATCTGGCGAAAGTAACGACTATCAGAGCTTTGCTAAGCAGGTAAACCAACGCCCTGTTGCCATGCTGCGTGACTTAATGTCGCTGAAAAAATCAGACTCACCGCTGCCACTTGAGCAAATAGAACCATGCACTGAACTGTTCAAACGCTTTGACTCAGCGGCAATGTCCATTGGCGCACTTAGCCCAGAAGCGCATGAAGCACTTGCAACGGCGATGAACCGTCTTGGTGGTTACTCTAACTCGGGTGAAGGCGGTGAAGATCCTCGCCGTTTCGGTACTGAGCGTAACTCACGTATCAAACAGATTGCTTCTGGCCGATTTGGTGTAACGCCGCATTACCTGACTAATGCGGATGTACTGCAAATCAAGGTGGCACAAGGTGCGAAACCGGGTGAAGGTGGACAGCTACCAGGACACAAAGTCACCGCAGAAATCGCAAAACTGCGTTATTCGGTACAAGGCGTGACTCTGATCTCCCCTCCTCCGCATCACGATATCTATTCGATTGAAGATTTGGCCCAACTGATCTTCGACCTTAAACAAGTCAACCCGAATGCGCTGGTTTCGGTAAAACTCGTCTCCGAGCCAGGTGTCGGCACCATCGCAACGGGCGTAGCCAAGGCTTACGCTGATCTTATTACCATTTCGGGTTACGACGGTGGTACCGCAGCAAGCCCATTAACTTCGGTAAAATACGCTGGTAGCCCTTGGGAGTTGGGGTTGGCAGAGACACAACAAGCTCTGGTTGCTAATGGTCTGCGTCATAAGATCCGCCTACAGGTAGACGGTGGTCTAAAGACTGGTTTAGACGTAGTTAAAGCCGCAATTTTAGGTGCAGAAAGCTTCGGTTTTGGTACTGCGCCAATGGTCGCTATGGGTTGTAAGTTCCTACGAATTTGTCACCTCAACAACTGTGCAACTGGGGTTGCGACTCAAGACGAGACACTGCGTAAAGAATACTTCAAAGGTCTACCAGAAATGGTGATGAATTACTTCATCGGCCTGGCAGACGAAGTGCGCGGATTACTCGCCGAACTTGGCGTTGAAAAGCTGACGGACTTGATTGGTCGTACCGATTTACTTGAGGCAGTAGAGGGATTTACAGCGAAACAGACCAAGCTGGATCTATCCAATATTCTAGAAGCTCCAGTATCACCTGAGGGCCATCCGCTATTTTGGACAGAGCCAAACAAACCGTTTGATAAAGCTGAGCTCAACCAAAAGATCGTTGATGATGCCATGCATGCGGTCGAAAACAGTCAATCGGCAAGTTTCTTCTACAATGTCATCAACACTGATCGTTCTGTTGGTGCACGCTTATCTGGCGAAATAGCAAAACGCTATGGCAACCAAGGGTTGGCGGCTTCCCCTATCAAAATCTATCTTGACGGCACCGCAGGCCAGTCCTTTGGTGTTTGGAACGCAGGTGGTGTAGAGCTTTACCTCACGGGCGATGCGAACGACTACGTGGGCAAAGGCATGGCGGGTGGTAAAGTGGTTATCAAACCTCACCTTGGCACTGCATTTAAGTGTAATGAAGCAACCATCATTGGTAACACCTGTCTGTACGGCGCGACCGGCGGTAAACTATTTGCAGCCGGTAAAGCAGGTGAGCGTTTCGGCGTACGAAACTCAGGTACGATAGCCGTCATTGAAGGTGCTGGCGATAACGCTTGTGAGTACATGACTGGCGGTATTGTTGCCATTCTTGGTGCGACAGGTGTGAACTTTGGCGCGGGTATGACTGGAGGCTTTGCCTATGTTCTGGATGAGAACCAAAGCTTTGAAGGTCGAGTTAATACTGAGTCTGTCGAAGCCATCTCATTGTCCGATCTTTACATCCACCAAGAACATTTGCGTGGCCTAATTGCGGAACACCTTGAAGAAACAGGGTCGAGTCATGCTGAAAATATTTTGGCGAACTTTGATGAATGGATTCCAAAGTTCTATTTGGTGAAACCACAAGCGGCAGATCTTCGCACGCTACTTGGTCACCAGAGCCGCAGTGCCGCAGAGCTGCGTGTTCAAGCACAGTAATCATGGAGGATGTTTGAATCATGAGCCAGAACGTTTATCAATTTATCGATGTGCAGCGTGTAGATCCTGCGAAAAAGCCTATCAAAGTTCGTAAGATCGAGTTCGTTGAAATCTATGAACCGTTCACTAAACAACAGGCGACTGCACAAGCGGATCGCTGCTTAGATTGTGGCAACCCATATTGTGAATGGAAATGCCCAGTCCACAACTACATCCCTCAATGGTTAAAACTTGCCAATGAAGGTCGTATTCTTGAAGCGGTTGAACTATCGCATCAAACCAATAGCCTACCGGAAGTATGTGGGCGCGTTTGTCCTCAAGACCGCCTATGTGAAGGTTCATGCACGCTTAATGATGACTTTGGTGCCGTCACCATCGGTAACATAGAAAAGTACATTACCGACAAAGCGTTTGAAATGGGCTGGAAGCCAGATATGTCCAAGGTGGAGTGGACCGATAAAAAGGTTGCAATCATTGGAGCTGGCCCAGCTGGCTTGGCTGCCGCGGATATCCTAGTGCGCAATGGCGTTAAGCCAGTCGTGTTTGACCGCTACCCTGAAATTGGAGGCCTTCTGACCTTCGGTATTCCTTCCTTCAAGCTTGAAAAAGGCGTGATGGAAAACCGCCGCCGTGTGTTCACTGAAATGGGCGTCGAGTTCCGCATGAACATGGAAGTAGGCAAAGATGTCCAAATGCAAGAGCTGCTTGATGAATACGATGCTGTTTTCTTGGGCGTTGGCACCTATAAATACATGCGTGCAGGTCTAGATAATGAAGATGCGCCGGGTGTGTATGACGCGCTGCCATTTTTAGTT
This sequence comes from Vibrio sp. 1580, assembly GCF_033340055.1. Classification (NCBI taxonomy): domain Bacteria; kingdom Pseudomonadati; phylum Pseudomonadota; class Gammaproteobacteria; order Vibrionales; family Vibrionaceae; genus Vibrio; species Vibrio sp. 1580. The sequence goes on along the minus strand of NZ_JAWOVT010000011.1, from coordinate 85,334 downwards.
TCGAACACCTACAAAGTCATGGATCTTGAGAGTAACCAACCCTTTATCGATATGGCAGGAAAGAAAGTCGTCGTACTGGGTGGTGGTGATACAGCAATGGACTGCGTTCGTACCTCAATTCGCCAAGGTGCCTCCAACGTAGTTTGTGCTTATCGTCGTGATGAGGCCAACATGCCAGGCTCTCGTCGCGAGGTAAAAAACGCAAAGGAAGAAGGCGTGAAGTTCATGTTCAACCTTCAGCCTTTGGGAGTGGAAGTGGATGCGTCAGGCAAAGTCTCGGGGGTCAAAGTGGTGAAAACCGCACTTGGTGAACCTGATGAAGCAGGTCGCCGACGTCCAGAGCCCGTTGAAGGCAGCGAGCACGTTCTACCAGCAGACGTTGTTATCATGGCGTTTGGTTTCCAGCCGCACAAAATGGACTGGTTAGCACCGTTTGATGTCGATTTGGATCAATGGGGTCGTATCAAAGCCCCAGCGAAGCAAGAGTTCCAGTTCCAGACCAGCAATGAAAAGATCTTCGCGGGTGGCGATGCGGTACGAGGTTCTGATCTTGTCGTAACCGCAATTGATGAAGGACGAAAAGCGGCAGAAGGCATTCTCGATTACCTCGAAGTTTAATCTCAGTTAACCTCACAAAAAGGGTCCTATTATTGGATCCTTTTTCTTTTGTATCCATATAATTAGAAGCAAAATCATAAGAGTAAATACAATGAAAAAAGCCGCTCTCCTTTCCATTACTTTGCTCGGCTTAACCGCTTGTAGCCAAGGAGTCAAAACCATGACGGATCGTTCTCAATCACCTTGTGGTGACAAACCAAACTGCGTCTCCACCCAAGACACGCGAGAAAAATACAACCTAACGCCATTTATCTTAGTTGATTCAGCGAACATCGACGCTATTGAGCAAGTTGCGCTTGAACTGCCAGGCGCGAAAACCGCGGTGAAAGAAAGCAACTACCTTCGTATCGAGTGCACATCTAAAATCATGCGCTTCGTGGATGACCTCGAACTAAAAATAGCAGGAGACCAACTGATTGTGCGCTCGGAATCTCGTGTGGGCTACTCTGACTTTGGCGTAAACAGAAAGCGCGCCGATCAATTACGACAAAAGCTCACTCAAGCTAAGCTCATCAAATAGAAAACTGCCAACGGGGAGTGCTATACTCTCGGCCAACTAAAATATTTACCTAAAGAGAGTGTTATGAAAGTTGGTATCATCGGTGCGATGGAACAAGAAGTGACCATCCTGAAGCAAGCAATTACAAACTGCAAAACTGTAAATAAAGCAGGTTGTACGTTTTTCTCTGGTCAAATTAACGATGTCGAAGTCGTCGTACTACAATCGGGCATCGGTAAAGTTGCAGCGGCAGTGGGCACGACAATCCTTCTTGATGAATACCAACCAGACGTTGTGATTAACACAGGCTCTGCTGGCGGTTTCGATTCAAGCTTAAACCTTGGCGATGTTGTTATCTCTACAGAAGTTCGTCATCACGATGCAGACGTAACCGCTTTTGGTTATGAAATTGGCCAAATGGCCGGTCAACCAGCTGCATTCAAAGCAGATGACAAGCTAATGGACTTAGCAGAAAAAGCCCTAGCACAAATGGAAAACACTCATGCGGTTCGCGGCCTAATTTGTACTGGCGATGCGTTTGTTTGTACTGCTGAGCGTCAAGAGTTTATTCGTAAACACTTTCCGTCTGTTATCGCTGTAGAAATGGAAGCATCTGCTATCGCTCAAACTTGTCACCAATTCAACACACCGTTTGTTGTTGTGCGTGCAATCTCTGATGTCGCTGATAAAGAATCACCAATGAGCTTTGATGAGTTTCTACCTCTAGCAGCAAAAAGCTCTTCCGAAATGGTATTCAAAATGCTGGAACTCATTAAGTAAACGACTCATTCATGGAAGAAGTTTTTCAGTCATTTTATGCCAACGGTGCGCTCCTTATAATGTGGGGCGCACTGCTCTTGCACCTTCTAGTGCCAATCCCCCATTCAGCGCACCCCATCACTTTATGGCGAAAGCTAGCAGAACAGCTAGCCAACAAAGTGAACAATAATCACAATTACTCACAGAGTGTAATCTCAGGCAGTCTTGCACTAGGCTTGATGCTGTTTCCTTGTTTGATATTACTGATTGCAGTAAAGCCATTTGTTTGGCAAATCCCTTTATATGAACTGGTTCTATTGATCCTTGCGCTAGACTGGCGCAACAGCGAAACGTTAACGAAACAGCTCGTAACTAGTATGTCTTCGGAAGACAAAGCTCAGTGTCGAGCATTACTGAGACCATACCTTAATCGCGATACTGGTAGCCTCTCGATCGTTGGCATAGGTAAAGCTGGCTCAGAAACCCTGATTATAGGATACAGCCGCAACGTGATCGGTGTGCTATTTTGGTACGCACTAACAGGTGGCATTGGTGCGTTAATGTATCGACTCACAACAGAATTAGCGCGAGTGTGGTCCCCTAGCCGACGCCAATATTTGCCGTTTGGTAAACCTGTGATTCAACTGGTTGCTACTCTGGATATTATTCCACTTCGTCTCTTTGCCATACTTTTAGCTGCCGGAAAGAATACAAGTAATGTGCTCTCTGGAATACAACAGCAAGCGAAGTCTTGGCCCTTACCAGGACCTAGCTGGGTGTTATGTACTATCGGACACAAACTACAACTGTCTTTATGCGGCCCTGCTATCTATCAAGGTGTGCGTGCAGAGCGCGCAAAAATCGGTGGGCGCATTGCGCCATCGGCTATTCACCTTTCACAAATACATACGCTCCTCGTTTGGCGCGTCTTGGCTTGGATCGCAATCCAAAGTTTGCTTTTAGGAATAATTTATCAAGGATTATGATGAATAAATTATGCTTCGCATTAACGCTGTTTGTTTCGACAGCGACCTTCGCTCAACCCGCTCAACGCATTATAAGTTTAGCTCCACATGCCACCGAAATTGCCTTTGCAGCAGGGCTAGGAGACCAGCTTGTTGCTGTCAGCGAAATGAGCGATTATCCAGAACAGGCAAAGCAGCTAGAAAGAGTCTCAAATTATCAAGGAATTAAATTAGAGCGCATTATTGCTCTTCAGCCGGACTTAGTGATTGCTTGGCCAGCCGGAAACCCCGCTAAAGAGTTGGAGAAAATTAAACAGTTCGGTATTCCTATCTATTACTCCACTACAGGTTCATTAGAAGATATCGCCAATAATATCGAGCAACTCAGCCAATACAGCGAAACTCCACAAGTAGGAAAAAAGGCCGCTGAAGATTTTAGAACGCAGCTGAGTACACTAAAAGAACAGTACAACACGAACGAGAAAGTTCGTTACTTTTATCAGTTGAGTGAAAAGCCTATCATCACTGTCGCTGGAAAGAACTGGCCAAGTGAAGTCTTTACTTTTTGCGGTGGTGAGAACATTTTCGCCGCATCTAGCGCGCCTTATCCTCAAGTTAGCATCGAGCAAGTCATTACTCGCCAGCCAGAGGTTATTTTTACTTCTCGTCACGCAATGAGTAACGATGGTATGTGGGCTGAGTGGAGTAATGAGCTTCTTGCTCTTAAAAACAAACACATCTGGTCCCTAAACTCTAATTGGATTAACCGTCCGACACCACGCACATTGAACGCGATCAAGGAAGTGTGTGAGCACTTTAAAAGCGTTCGTCAAAAACGCTAACGATTTCGTGGCAAATACCGTACAATTTCCGCCCATTTTTTCTCACACTATTTAAAGGTACTAAGTAACATGGACTCCATGCTGCTTTATATGATCGATTTGTTCGGTACCGCTGTTTTCGCTATCTCTGGCGTATTACTGGCGGGCCGTTTAAAAATGGATCCATTCGGCGTTATCGTGCTCGGCAGTGTGACTGCTATAGGTGGCGGAACAATCCGAGACATGGCGCTTGGTGCCACTCCCGTATTTTGGATAACAGATACGACTTACTTATGGGTGATATTTGTTACGTGTCTACTAACCATGCTTGTTATTCGAAGACCCAAGCGACTCTCATGGTGGGTATTACCCGTTTGTGATGCCATCGGTCTCGCTGTATTTGTAGGAATAGGAGTAGAAAAGGCACTCGCCTACAATGCTTCTGGGATGGTCGCGGTGATAATGGGGGTTATTACTGGCTGTGGCGGTGGCATTATACGAGACGTGCTGGCTCGCGAAGTTCCTATGGTATTAAGAAGTGAAGTCTATGCTACGGCATGTATTATTGGCGGCATCTTCCATACGATGGCGGTAAACATGGGTTATGACCACTCAACGGCTTTACTCGCTGGTGTAATCTCAACGCTCATTATACGTCTCGGTGCGATTCGTTGCATCTATCCCTGCCAACTTTCGCCATTAACCGTTAAACACCAACAACATCACTCATCATGGAGTCGACCAAGTGTCGGCTCCTCTCATTTATGCTCATTTGATTCGCCAATTCTTGGGCAATTCGCTAAATTATCTCAACCATTCCTAACTTTCATTAATCATTATGTTGCTTGAAGGTATTGAAACGTTACTTGTCCTCAGTAAAGAAAAAACCATGAGCCGCACGGGCAGTCAACTCTATATTAGTCAATCTGCCGTGAGTAAACGTATTTCAAATCTAGAGAAGAAGTTAGGAAAAAAATTAATAGAGCCAAATGGTCGGCACATAAAGCTGACCTCCGATGGCCTTGCGCTCATCAACACGATCGAGCCAACGTTCAATGAGTTAAGAGGTCAGATCTATGATCAACAACAAATAGAAGATACTTCTTTGATCAAGATAGACTGCTCTGAAACCTTAGTCGCTGGATACCTCAGCATGATCATGGCAGAACACTTTGCCCATGATCAGTACATACGAATATCGACCAATCATACGCCACGCATTATTGAGAATGTGAAATCAGGCAAAGCAACATTGGGATTTTGCGCTGGCTATCTACCACCTCATCATGGATTAATGAGCCTTCACCTCGCCGATGAACCTTTCTCAATTGTCAGTCGACATTCACTTTCACAACTACCTAAAGCTATTTTGACCAATGACCTAACTAACCCTGCCAACACATATCAACAAGCTATTTTATCCAAACACGGAATCGAACCTTTGATGGAAATGGATTCGTATACTGCGGCAGCACAACTGGCTTTGGGAGGTATGGCTCCCGCTTTAATCCCTAAATCTATCCTAACGACACTTAATATCACATCTAAGTTCTGCTATGACTTTGAAGAGCTAGATCAGTTAGTTCGACCAATACATATCTGCTTACGTCACAGCACATATCGTAGCGAACGAGTTAAAGCACTGACAGAATCCATTGCTGATGTTGTTGCCAAAGAAGTTTCGTTGCCATAAGCATCGACATCACTATAACTAGAGGACGAATCCATTTTTGTCCTTTACTTACCACGACCTTCGCTCCTAACTGAGCACCAAGAAAACCGCCAACAGCCATGGTTAAGCCAAGCTTCCACACGGGCAACCCAGCGAAGATAAAAAAGAGTAGTGCCGCAATGTTTGACGTGAAATTGAGAATTTTGGTTCTAGCAGTGGCTTCGACCAAAGAAAAGTGACCTAGTGCAACAAAACAAACAGTAAAAATAGATCCAGTCCCAGGGCCAAAAAAGCCATCATAGAAACCGATCCCGCCACCAATGTATAGCGCAAACATCGCTTCAGATAACTTTGGTTCTCCATCGATTTTTCGCGTACTTGGCGCGAGTAAAAAATAGAGGGAAATGGCTATCAAAAGAACAGGGATCAAACTGGTGAGTACGCTAGCATCAATAAACTGAACAGCCTCGGCACCGATCGCTGCACCAATAAAAGTACAGAGTATCGCGAAACGCATTTCCTTTAGGCTGACAATACCGTTACGCACGAAATACCAGCTAGCAGAGAAACTGCCAAACGAACTTTGTAACTTATTGGTTGCTAGAGCTTGAGTCGGACTTAACCCCGCAGCCAAAAGCGCAGGGAGTGTAATGAGCCCTCCCCCACCAGCCATCGCATCAATAAAGCCTGCGGCAGTCGCAACCAAAAATAAGGCCAACAAAATCTCAACCGTGATTTCCACTACACTTCCTTTTTGAAGAGGTATCAAAGAGGAAGAAACGGTAGCACTTATTCACAAAACTACCAATGGAAAGTCAAGACACCAATCTATTCCTAATTTTCATCAATCAATGAATCTAGAAAATGATACATTAAAAATATCAATTACATCAAAATATAGAGCCTCACCTCAAGAGTATTTCATTTTTTTGATGGCCAAGAAAAACACTGGCTTAATCTGATAAATTCAACCTTATCAAGAGTGAAAATAATGGATGTTTTAAGGACTCGCCCCTCAATAAAAGAGCAACAGCTACGCTCTCGTATAGAACAAACCGTAAATCTAAAACAGCTCTTCAAAGTCATAGACTCTAGACCTGAAACTTCGGGGGCAGGGGTTATTTATATAGCAGGTGATTCAACAGTAATCTCTCTTCGAAAGTTCAACTCCAGTTGTCGCGTCAACCCTATCAGCATTATTTTAAAAGAGCCGACATCTCCTATGTCCGCCGATAGCTACGCCAAAGAACTTAAGTCTTCGAATAGAGAGTCTAAGTTAGCTTCTGAACTTATTGGAGCAGGCTTAAGCTGTGCTTCAGCAGCTTTAGGTTGGATGGTTGTTATTGGTAGTGTTGGTGCGATTCCAATTTCGGGAGGCACGAGTGCTGCCGTTACTTATTTGGGATACAGTGCGGCGGCTGCCTCTACAGTCCAATGTATGGTCGGCATAGGCAGGAGTGGAGCTGAGGGTTTTGCTCCTGATAAGCTAGATGAACTGGACTCGCAAGCTTGGTATCAAAATACGTCTAAAGCCCTCGATTACATATCTCTGGTAGGTGTTGGGGCATCAGGCACAGCCACAATAAAAGCCATAAGTAATCTACAGAAGAGCTCAGGAAAAAGCTTAAGTGAAGTTTTGAAGGGCTTAAATCGACACGAAAGAGCAAGGCTCACTAAAGAAATTTCGAAACAAAACATCCCAAACTTATCTTCAAAAGCCTATAAACAACTAGTACGTTCAGGAAGCGTAAAACGAAGGTTCTCTTCACAAGACATCAGCAATGCCATCCAACTTCAACTAAAAGATGCCATTGGTGCAACTATCAGTTTCGTGGGTAGTGCAACCTCCGGCAACGTCGGTGCTATTGCAGTGGGTGTATACGAGGAGTTTTCCATTGAATGGTAGAGAAAAAGAAGTCTTCGTTCTGTCCGCTAAAAGCATCGCTACAGCTTTAAGTGCAATAATACTGCTAACAATGGGGGGAGGATTAAATATTTTCTTTCTGGATCAACTAACCGACATTTCAAACACTTACGGTCCATTCTACTTGTGGGTAGTAATGATGGGTATTGGTGCACTTTTGGTAACGATTCCATTTGGGATGATCATTATTCATGGTTTAAAGTTTCTAAATCCAATCAATATTTTCAATGCCACGATACAAATTTTCATTGCGATATGTTTTGGGGTTTCAGAAGCGAAATTAGGAGACCTATTCTGGTTGATAGCCCTTGCTCTCCCCATTATTGCTCTTTATTTGATGAATACTCCTTCCTACAAATGCTTCATAACCTTTTACTATGAACTAGCTCAGAGTCGTAGAGAGCATCGAAGGCGAATGAAACATATCAACAAGTAGAACAAGTTGCTTAATAAAACAAAAAAGCCCGCTCAAATGAGCGGGCAATGAGGTTGTCATGTAAGCCCTGATTAATGAGCTTACTGATTTTTATCTGTTACGCGTCTAGACTCGCTTTCACTTTAGCGTGTAACTCTTGAACCGAAGTTACTGACGCTTTTGCGTCTGCAGTATGAGACATACATGTTGCGAACGCTGCATTCAGTGTCGTTGTGTAGTTCACTTTTTCTGCCAGTGCACCACGTCGTAGAACTTTCGAATCTTCAATCGCTTGACGACCAGCAGCCGTGTTTACGATGTAGGTGTATTCGTTGTTCTTGATGCGGTCAAGAATGTGTGGACGACCTTCGTGTACTTTGTTTACCAAACGTGGGTTAATACCCGCTTCGCCCAGAATTACAGCAGTACCGTGTGTCGCATCCAACTGGTAACCCAGTTTCACTAACTTAGAAGCTAGGTCAACAACACGCTCTTTATCACCTTCACGTACAGACAGTAGCGCACGACCACCTTCAGGATAAACCGCACCACAACCTAGCTCTGCTTTCGCGTAAGCTTCTGCGAACGTTGCACCCACACCCATTACTTCACCTGTTGAGCGCATTTCAGGGCCCAATAGAGGGTCAACCCCTGGGAATTTGTTGAACGGCAGAACCACTTCTTTCACTGAGTAGTAAGGAGGGATAATCTCTTTAGTAAAGCCTTGTGACTCTAGAGATTGACCCGCCATTACACGTGCAGCGATTTTCGCTAGAGGAGCGCCTGTCGCTTTCGATACGAATGGTACCGTACGAGCAGCACGAGGGTTCACTTCAATTAGATAAACGTCGTTATCTTTCACAGCAAACTGCGTGTTCATCAAACCGCGTACACCGAGTTCGAATGCTAACTTCTCAACTTGCTCACGCATCTTGTCTTGAATTTCCTGACTTAGCGTGTATGCAGGCAGTGAACATGCAGAGTCACCAGAGTGAACACCCGCTTGTTCGATGTGCTCCATGATACCGCCGATAACGACGCGTTCACCGTCACAGATAGCATCAATATCAACTTCGGTTGCATCATCCAAGAAACGGTCTAGCAGAACTGGAGACTCGTTCGATACGCTTACTGCTTCGTTGAAGTAGCGACGCAGGTCTTGCTCGTCGTATACGATTTCCATCGCACGACCACCGAGTACATAAGATGGACGAACAACTAATGGGAAGCCAATTTCTTTCGATTTCTCAACCGCTTGCTCCATCGTTGTTACTGTCGCGTTTTCTGGCTGAAGTAGACCTAAACGGTCAACAGCGGCTTGGAAGCGTTCGCGGTCTTCCGCACGGTCGATAGCATCTGGGCTAGTACCAATGATTGGCACACCAGCCGCTTCTAGAGCACGAGCCAGTTTAAGTGGCGTTTGACCACCGTACTGAACAATCACACCTTTTGGTTTTTCAACGCGAGCGATAGACAGTACATCTTCCAGAGTTACTGGCTCGAAGTACAGACGATCAGACGTATCGTAGTCAGTAGATACCGTTTCTGGGTTACAGTTAACCATAATGGTTTCGTAACCGTCTTCACGCAGCGCAAGTGATGCATGAACACAACAGTAATCGAATTCGATACCTTGGCCGATACGGTTTGGACCGCCACCAAGAACCATGATCTTATCTTTGTCTGTTGGGTTTGCTTCACATTCTTCATCGTAAGATGAGTACATGTAAGCCGTGTCAGAAGAAAACTCTGCTGCACATGTATCCACACGTTTGTAAACCGGATGAATATCAAACTGCTCACGAGCACGGCGAATTTCACTTTCAGCGACACCAAGCAATTTAGACAAGCGAGCATCAGAGAAGCCTTTGCGTTTCATCTGACGAAGCACTTCTTTGGTCAAACCTGCGTAGCCGCCCGCCTTGACTTGTTCTTCGAGTTTTACAATTTCTTCGATTTGAACCAGGAACCAGCGGTCGATTTGAGTCAAGTTGAACACACCGTCGACTGACATACCCGCTCGGAATGCATCGGCGATGTACCAGATACGCTCTGCACCTGCTTCTTTAAGTTCGTGACGAATCTTAGTCAGTGCGTCTGGCGCTTCCAGATCGACCATCTCATCAAAACCAGTTGCGCCAACTTCTAGGCCACGCAGTGCTTTGTGAAGAGATTCTTGTTGGTTACGACCAATCGCCATTACCTCACCAACCGATTTCATCTGAGTTGTCAGACGATCGTTTGCACCAGCAAATTTCTCGAAGTTAAAGCGAGGGATCTTAGTTACGACGTAGTCGATAGTTGGTTCAAATGACGCAGGTGTTGCACCACCTGTGATGTCGTTTTGTAGTTCGTCTAGCGTAAAGCCAACAGCCAGTTTCGCGGCAATTTTCGCAATTGGGAAGCCTGTTGCTTTTGATGCTAGCGCAGAAGAGCGAGATACACGCGGGTTCATCTCGATGATGACCATACGACCATCTTTCGGGTTGATACCAAACTGTACGTTTGAACCACCTGTTTCAACACCGATTTCACGCAGAACAGCTAGCGATGCATTACGCATAAGCTGGTATTCTTTGTCAGTCAGTGTTTGTGCTGGAGCAACCGTGATTGAGTCACCCGTATGGATGCCCATTGGGTCAAAGTTCTCGATTGAACATACGATGATACAGTTGTCCGCTTTGTCACGAACGACTTCCATTTCGTACTCTTTCCAACCGATTAGCGACTCATCGATAAGAAGTTCGTTGGTCGGAGATAAGTCCAGACCACGACGACAGATTTCTTCGAACTCTTCTTTGTTGTACGCGATACCACCACCAGTGCCACCCATGGTGAACGATGGACGGATGATACAAGGGAAGCCAACCATATCTAAAACTTTGTAAGCTTCTTCCATGCTCTTCGCTGTATCTGCGCGAGGACACTCAAGGCCGATAGACTTCATCGCTTTATCAAAACGAGAACGGTCTTCCGCTTTGTCGATTGCATCAGCCGTTGCACCAATCATCTCTACGCCAAACTCTGCGAGAACGCCGTGCTTCTCTAAATCTAACGCACAGTTAAGTGCTGTCTGACCACCCATAGTTGGCAGAACTGCATCAGGACGTTCTTTCTCGATGATCTTGCGTACAACTTCCCACTGAATCGGCTCGATGTAAGTCGCATCTGCCATCTCTGGGTCAGTCATGATGGTTGCTGGGTTAGAGTTAACCAGGATAACTCGGTAGCCTTCTTCGCGAAGAGCTTTACACGCTTGTGCGCCAGAGTAGTCAAACTCACATGCCTGACCGATAACAATCGGACCAGCACCAAGAATTAGAATACTTTGAATGTCAGTACGTTTTGGCATTATCTACTACTCCGAATTAAGCGCTGTGTTTTTTGATTAGTTCGATAAAGTGGTCAAATAGCGGTGCCGCGTCATGTGGACCAGGGCTCGCTTCTGGGTGACCTTGGAAGCTAAATGCTGGCTTGTCTGTGCGGTGGATACCTTGCAAAGAGCCATCAAATAGCGATACGTGAGTAGCACGTAAGTTTTCCGGTAATGTTGCTTCATCTGCCGCAAAGCCGTGGTTTTGCGAAGTGATCATCACAACGTTACGCTCTAAATCTTTTACTGGGTGGTTTGCACCGTGGTGACCAAACTTCATTTTCACCGTTTGCGCACCTGATGCTAGCGCCAGAATTTGGTGACCTAGACAAATACCAAAAATTGGCAGGCCTTTTTCTAGGAACACTTTGGTTGCTTCAATCGCGTAAGTACATGGTTCTGGGTCACCAGGGCCGTTCGATAAGAATACGCCATCTGGATTTAGTGCCAGAACTTCTTCCGCTGACGTTTCTGCAGGTACAACCGTTAAGCGGCAGCCGCGGTCAACCAACATTCGTAAGATGTTGCGTTTTGCGCCAAAGTCGTAAGCGACAACGTGGTATGGCAGCTCGCTGTCATCTTTCGCCTCTGGAAGTCCACCTTCAAGCGTCCACGAACCTTGCTTCCATTGATACGCTTCTTTTGTTGTAACTTCTTTCGCAAGGTCCATTCCTTTTAAGCCTGGGAATTCTTTTGCTTTCGCTAGTGCCAAAGCTTCGTCTAGGTTGTTGCCCGCAACAATACAGCCGTTTTGAGCACCTTTTTCACGCAGGATACGAGTGAGCTTACGAGTATCGATATCAGCGATGCCAACGATATTTTGAGACTTAAGATAATCAGAGAGGGATTGTTCGTTACGGAAGTTAGAAGCGATTAGAGGAAGATCGCGAATCACAAGGCCTTGTGCATGAATGGAAGAGGATTCTTCATCTTCGGAAGTGGTTCCGGTATTGCCAATATGAGGATAAGTGAGAGTGACGATTTGCTGAGAATAGGAAGGATCAGTGAGGATTTCTTGATACCCCGTCATCGAGGTATTAAAAACGACTTCACCAACGGAAAGACCATCTGCCCCTATGGACACTCCGCGGAACACTGTCCCATCTTCTAGGACCAACAGTGCTAATTTACCCAAGACAACCTCCAGAATAAAAATGCAAAAAAAATAAATCAAACTGCAAACATGCCTTCCTTTACCTATAAAATCTACATAAATAGGTATTTCAGACAAATTGGCGGTATTCTAAAGTTGGACTCGAAACCTGTCAACCTACAATCAAAAATAAATGATTAATTTCTAGCGAGTAAGGTCATTTTGAATCAGTAAGGCCCAAAAAGATAACTTTTACATGCTATTACATAGAGAGGCATAGAGGTTTAATGAATTTTACAAATTTGAACTTTTTAGAGTTCACAAAAAAGTATGAGTTTTTCACGCAAACGTTCACCCAACAAAAAAGACATTAGTTTTTAGACATCAAAACCCAAAACACCCACAAAACAACCAAAACAACAACAAAAGTAAGCACCAAAATACTTTCTGTTAGAATCATTTCATTTACAACTAATTCTATAGATATAAAAAAGCCGGCTACCGCCGGCGAATAATTATGTATTTAGAGTTCATTCAATCCCAAAACATCTGTCATGGTATAAAAGCCCGCTGGTTTGGCACTCAACCAAACAGCGGCCTTGACGGCGCCATTAGCAAACGTCATACGATCGGTCGCTTTGTGCGTTATCTCCACTCGTTCCCCGATATCAGCAAACATGGCTGTGTGCTCACCGACAATATCGCCAGCGCGAATTGTAGCAAAGCCGATCTCATCTTTAGTACGTTCACCTGTGATACCTTCTCGCGCATAGACAGCTACATCATTCAGCTTGTTGCCCATCGCACCAGCAATGGCTTCGCCCATCCCGATAGCGGTACCAGAAGGAGCATCAACTTTATGACGATGATGTGCTTCGACAATCTCAACATCACAGTAGTCGCCCATCACTTTGGCTGCTTTCTCAAGAAGCTTAAATACTAGGTTCACACCAACAGAGTAGTTAGGAGCCATGACAACAGGCACTTGCTTAGCGGCTTCGTCAATCAGTTCACGCTCTGCATCACTGAAACCAGTCGTCCCAATCACAATACTCTTTCCATGCTTCTTACACAGTTCAAGATTCGCCAACGTACTTACTGGGGCAGTAAAATCGATGATTACATCAAAATTATCGACGTCTTTAGCAAGATCATCCGTTAAGAACACATCGAATTTGCCTTCACCACAAAGTTCACCGATATCGACACCGACAAGTGAGGACTCAGGTCGTTCTGATCCCGCGCTCACTGTCGCCTCTGGGTTAAGGTGTGAAGCTTTAACCAAATTACGGCCCATTCGGCCTGCTGCTCCTGCGATTGCAATACGAACCATTGCGCTTTCTCTCCTTCTCTGGATAACGAGGTTTGCTCTCGTTCTCTCGTTTCGCTTAATCTATTTAAACTAACAACATACCGTGGTTACCACAAGCAAGTTCATCAGGCTTAAGCGAACTCTTTTACGACACGCTCCAAGATAGGCACGTTCGCTTCAGGAAAGGCATAGTTACCCAATTCTCTTATCTCAACCCAGCAACCTTCTTGACCTTCTCGGCCGTAAGGCTCATTACTGAACTTAGATACCGTAATAAAATCAAACTTAAGTGATTTGTCTGGATAGTCATATTCCAAATGCTCGAAAAGGGCTTGCTCAGTAACTTCAATTCCTACTTCTTCTTCAAGTTCTCTTGCTAGAGCATGTTCAATACTTTCTCCTGACTCGACTTTCCCGCCGGGAAACTCCCAAAACCCGCCTTTATGCTTGTCGTCTGGACGCTTTGTAATAAAAATTTTTGATTTGTCTTGGTTAAAAATAATAGCCGCGACTATGTGAATTCTTTTCATAGGGGTTCCTAACTCTCAAGCCGTTACACTTCAACGGTCTTTGCATCTCTAAAACTATCCGATGCTATCAAAACTTATGAAATTCGACAGCCACAGAATTTGCTTAAAAAAAGAGCCGCCTAGGCGACTCTTTAAAAAATTATCTGACTAATACGTTAGTCGATCTTGCCGTGGCACTGTTTATACTTCTTACCACTACCACAAGGGCAAGGCTCATTGCGACCTACTTTACGTTCATCACGTACCATTGGCTGACTTGAGCCTTCTTCAGATTCTTCACCTTCAGAAAGAGGGTTTTGTGCTGCTGCGTGTTGCGCTTGAGCACGACGAGCGGCCTCTTCAGCTTGCGCACGACGTTGCTCTTCCATACGTTCAACTTCTTCTTGTTGCTGGACTCGAACGCGAGATAGAACAGTAATCACATCAGTTTTCAGCGCTTCTAGTAGACCTTCAAACAGTTCAAACGATTCACGCTTGTATTCCTGTTTCGGGTTCTTCTGCGCATAGCCGCGTAAGTGAATACCCTGACGCAAGTGATCCATTGCTGCCAAGTGCTCTTTCCAAAGCGTATCCAGAGTTTGAAGCATAACCGATTTCTCGAAGTTACGAAGCACTTGCGCACCCACCACTTCCTCTTTCTCTTTGTACACTTCAACGGCTAGATTGATGATCTTCTCGCGTAGCGCCTCTTCGTAAAGCTTATCGTCTTCTTCAAGCCATTGCTTCACTGGCGCATCAAGATCGAAGTCTGCTTTCAAGCGCTCTTGCAGACCTTCAACGTCCCACATATCTTCTAGTGATTGTGGCGGGATGTACTCATCAATAACCGCGGTTAGCACATCTTCACGGTTTTGCTCGATCATACCGCTGATGTCTTCAACGTTCATCAATTCGTCGCGCAGCTCGTAGACAACCTTACGCTGATCGTTCGCCACATCATCGTATTCTAGTAGCTGCTTACGGATATCAAAGTTACGACCTTCCACTTTACGCTGTGCTTTTTCAATTGAGCGAGAAAGCATTTTCGATTCAATTGCTTCACCTTCTTCCATACCACTTTGGATAAGGCTCGCCATACGATCAGAAGTGAAAATACGTAACAAAGAGTCTTCCATAGATAGGTAGAAGCGAGATGAACCCGCATCTCCTTGACGACCAGAACGACCACGTAGCTGGTTATCAATACGGCGAGATTCGTGGCGCTCAGTACCAATGATGTGTAGACCACCAGCATCTAGTACTTGATCATGTACCACTTTCCACTCTGCTTTAATCGCATCGATTTGTTCTTGAGTTGGGTTCTCCAAAGCTTCCACTTTTGATTGCCAACTACCGCCAAGCACAATGTCCGTACCACGACCGGCCATGTTGGTCGCGATAGTTACCGCACCAGGCATACCCGCTTCAGCAACAATTTCCGCTTCCTTTTCATGGAATTTCGCATTCAGTACGTTGTGTTTGATCTTCGCTTTCTTCAATGCGTTAGAAAGAAGTTCTGATTTTTCAATCGATACTGTACCAACCAATGTTGGCTGACCTTTCGCAACGCGCTCTTTGATATCTTCAATGATTGCAGCAAACTTCTCAGCTTCGGTACGGTACACCACATCCGGCATATCGTTACGAATCATTGGTTTGTTGGTTGGGATAACCACCGTTTCCAAGCCATAAATAGATTGGAACTCAAACGCTTCAGTATCCGCAGTACCTGTCATACCAGACAGTTTTTCGTATAAGCGGAAGTAGTTCTGGAAGGTAATCGAAGCCAAAGTTTGGTTTTCGTTTTGAATCTTAACGCCTTCTTTCGCTTCTACTGCTTGGTGAAGACCTTCAGACCAACGACGACCTGGCATTGTACGACCAGTATGTTCATCAACAATTACTACTTCACCTTCGTCAGTAACGATGTAATCAACGTTGCGCTCAAACAACACATGAGCACGCAAAGCGGCATTCACGTGATGTAACATGCTGATGTTAGTCGGAGAGTAAAGTGTGTCACCCTCTTCCATAAGACCATTTTTCACCAACAGTTCTTCAACGTACTCTTGGCCCGTTTCTGTGAGGTATACTTGCTTTGATTTCTCATCAACAGTGTAGTGACCATCACCACGATATTCTTCAGAGTCTTCTTTGTCTTGCTTTTTAAGATGCGGGATCAAAAGGTTGATTCGGGTGTATAGCTCAGAGCTATCTTCAGCAGGACCAGAAATGATCAAAGGAGTACGAGCTTCATCAATTAGGATTGAGTCCACCTCATCGACAACTGCAAAGAAGCGATCACGCTGTACACGGTCTTCGCTACGGAAGGCCATATTGTCACGAAGGTAGTCAAAACCAAATTCATTGTTCGTTCCGTACAAGATGTCAGCTTGGTACGCTTCTTTTTTCTCTTGAGGAGGCATGTTTGGCACGTTTACGCCAACAGTCATACCTAAAAATTCAAATAGAGGGCGGTTTGTCTCTGCATCACGTTTAGCTAGATAATCGTTCACTGTTACAATATGAACGCCTTTACCAGCTAGGGCATTTAGGTAAGCAGGAAGCGTTGCCGTCAGCGTTTTACCTTCACCCGTACGCATTTCCGCGATTTGACCCGCATTTAGAACCATACCGCCGATAAGCTGGACGTCGAAGTGGCGCATACCGTAGACACGCTTAGATGCTTCACGAACCGTAGCAAAAGCTTCTGGAAGTAGTTTATCAAGAGTTTCACCCTTCTCTAGGCGCTCACGGAATTCAACCGTCTTTGCTTTTAACTCTTCATCACTTAGAGCCTCGAATGTTGGCTCATAGTTATTAATTTCTTTTACAATTTTTCTAAGGCGGCGCAGTGTTCGGTCGTTGCGACTGCCAATCACTTTTGTCAGTAGCTTAGTTATCATTTTTCGTGAATCTCTCTTTATTCAGACCGTTCCCGATCTACTCATAATGCCTTCAGTCTCTGCCAGTTTGGAACTAAGAATACTGAGATAAATCATTTATCAAAGATATTGAGTTCAAACATCCATATTTCAAGGCTAAGTTTTGAAACAATGTGGCTTAGTGTAAGGATTTTTAATCGATACAACCATAAATAGACGTATTTGTTTGAAGCACTCTGAAGTTTTTACTTAAAGTGGTGACTGATTAGCCGATATTGCATACCGCAATATGTGTAATCCATCCAGAGCAAACTTTGCTTTTTACCTTGCTACATTGTAAAACTGAAGCTAAAGACGTTAATGTAAACTATACCTTGATAGAAAGCTGCTCTAGAATAGCTATATCTCAACAAAATTAGATTTTACCTATGCGTGATCACCGTCCAACCTCGACTGAAGATGTTATTGCTGAGTCACAGTTCAAGCAGATTCAAGAACATGCTGGAGAAATCTTACAGCTTAACCAAGCTTTGCAAGAGGTCTTACCCACGGGGACGGCCGATCATTGCCGAGTAGCGAATGTTCGTAACGGCCATCTATTGATCGATGTCTCTAGTGCCGCGATCAAAATGAAGATCGATTACGATCGCCTCATGATCCTAAATAAACTTCGTACTCAAGGCTTTGCCAAGCTGATGAGCGTTGAAGTGAGGATCAATCCTTCACTATATCGAAACCGCTTTCAACAAGACGACAGACCTAAGCGTCCACCACTAACAGAATCTGCAGCAAAGTCATTAATGACGATTGCCGACATGGCGCCACCGAAAATTCAAGAGCGTTTAAAACGATTAGCCGATATGGCAGAAAAGGAAGATCGTAAGTGAACGTTATTTCAATATGCTGAAAGCTTGAATGTTATTGATAAATCCAGGATTAAAGCCAAATAGCAAAAAACCAGGCATAAGCCTGGTTTTTTATTAATTCTAATGCCAAGTATTTACGCAAGCACCATATTTGGTTCTGCGAATGCTACTGGTGAGCCGACTTCTTCTTCGAATGTAGTCCACTCCCACGCTTCCTGATCTGCAAGAACAGCACGTAACAGTTGGTTATTTAAACCGTGGCCAGATTTAAAGGCACGGAATTCACCAATGATTGGGTGGCCACACATGTAAAGGTCACCAATCGCATCCAACACTTTGTGAGTCACAAACTCATTTTCAAAGCGTAGACCTTCTTCATTAAGAATACGGTAATCATCCAAAACGATAGCATTGTCAAAACTACCACCCAAAACTAGGTTTTGAGATTGTAGATATTCGATATCACGCATAAAGCCAAACGTACGTGCTCGAGAAATCTCACGAACAAAGCCTTTTGACGAGAAATCAAACAGCAAACGTTGCTCGTCTGATTCAATCGCTGGGTGATTAAACTCAATTTCGAAGTCCATACGGAAGCCGTTAAATGGTACAAATTCTGCCCATTTATCACCATCGTCAAAACGAACTGGCTTTTTGATACGGATGAAGCGTTTTGGCGCATTTTGCGTTTCGATACCTGCTTGTTGTAGCAAGTATACAAATGGGCTTGCACTACCATCCATGATCGGAATTTCAGGTGCGTCTACTTCGACAACAATGTTATCGATGCCCATACCAGCAAGTGCCGCATTCAAGTGCTCAACAGTTGAAATACGCACACCTTCATCGTTTACCAATGCAGTACAAAGCATGGTGTCACGAACCGAAGCTGGATCAGCTGGAAAATCTACAGGTGGATTTACATCTGTACGACGGTAAATGATACCTGTATTTGCAGCAGCCGGGCGCAGAGTAAGTGTGACTTTACGACCAGAGTGGAGACCCACACCAGTTGTTTTCACTATTTCTTTCAGAGTACGTTGTCTGATCATCTGCTTGCCTCTCAAAAATTTGCTACAAAACACGGCCGTCTGTAACGTCGACCGTGAATGCTACCATAATTTTGAGCCATGTCAAATTTATGGGTTAAAGATTAATCAGCCTGACGACGCAAAAATGCCGGTATATCTAAATAACCACTTTCCTTTTCTTGCTTTGGAGCCGCAGAACTTTGACTCGACGAAGCTGGAGAAGAAGAAGCAGTGTTTGTCGGCTGAGGAGTTACCTGTGGCTTCTCTTGCACTTGATTATTTTGCAAGGTCTGTGCCGGTTTTTCTTCAGCTTGCGTTGCCGCTGCTTGTTGCTGTGGTTGAGCTTGCGGCGTCGGTGCCACTTTCGCTTTACCACCCGCAACTAGCGTGATATCTGGCTTTTTCTCATTACCAATACCTGTCGCTACAACTGTTACGCGGATTTCGTCAGTCATATCAGGGTCTAGAGAAGTACCGATAACAACAGTCGCATTGTCAGAAGCGAATGCCTTCACTGTATTACCAACCGTCTCAAACTCGTCAAGACGCATATCCAGACCAGCAGTAATATTGACAAGAACACCACGAGCGCCCGCTAGATCGATGTCTTCCAGAAGTGGGCTAGAAATTGCCATTTCAGCCGCTTCTTCAGCTCGGTCTTCACCTTTGGCGATGCCGCTACCCATCATTGCGTGACCCATTTCAGACATTACAGTTCTTACGTCCGCAAAGTCGACGTTGATCATGCCAGGGCGAGTAATTAGCTCAGCAATACCTTGAACGGCATTCTTAAGAACATCGTTAGCGCTTGCAAAAGCTTCTAGTAGTGTTACACCACGACCAAGTACTTTAAGTAGCTTTTCGTTTGGAATCGTGATCAAAGAGTCAACATGCTTAGAGAGCTCATCGATACCTTGCTCAGCAAATGCCAAACGCTTTTTACCTTCAAAACTAAACGGTTTAGTTACTACCGCTACTGTTAGAATGCCAAGCTCTTTAGCCACTTCAGCAATAACAGGCGCTGCACCAGTACCGGTACCGCCACCCATACCAGCTGCGATAAACACCATATCGGCGCCAGTCAGGGAATCTTTAATTCGATCTCTGTCTTCGAGAGCTGCGTCACGGCCAACCTGTGGATTAGCACCTGCACCCAGACCTTTAGTGATATCACCACCGATCTGAATAACATTGCCAACGCTTGTCTTACGAAGTGCTTGCGCATCAGTGTTGACGCTGATGAATTCCACACCTTCGATGGATTCACGCACCATGTGTTCAACGGCGTTACCACCGCCGCCACCAACCCCAACGACCTTGATTACTGCATCGTCAGACATTTCCATCATCGGTTCAAACATGTGTTGTCTCCGTTTATCCTGCAACTCAGGTTAAAACTCTTTTTGTATCCAGTTACGCAATTTATCGAAAAAGCCAGTTACAGATGAGCGTTTAGGTTCATTATAATCGCTATCGTCGCTAGACTGCATGTCTCTTGCGTAATGAAGTAATCCAACTGCCGTAGAATGGTACGGCTCTTTTACATAGTCAGTTAATCCGCTGACTTCGAGCGGTTTGCCGACCCTTACTTGATTGCGGAATACGCGTTCCGCACATTCTACCACTCCGTCCATTTGCGCAGCACCGCCGGTGAGTACAACTCCCGCAGCCAGATGGTGCTTGATACCCTCTTCGCGCAATTTTGCTTGTACAGAGTCGATAGTTTGGTTAACCAGTCCCATAAGCTCAGAGTAGCGTGGCTCAATCACTTCTGACAACGTTTGACGTTGCAGGCTACGTGATGGTCGTCCACCTACGCTTGGTACATTAACCGTGTCATCCTTACTGACCAGTTCACTCAAAGCACAGCCATATTTGACTTTTATTTCTTCAGCATCGCTCACTGGCGTACCAAAAGCAAAAGCAATATCACTGGTTACAGCATTTCCTGCGTACGAAAATACTTCTGTGTGACGTAACGCACCGCCAGTCCAGATGGCCACATCCATCGTGCCGGCGCCAATATCAACCACACAAACTCCAAGCTCTCTTTCATCCTCGGTGATTACTGCATTACTAGCAGCAAGCCCAGAAAATACGAGTTGTTCTACTTTAAGGCCGCAGCGTTCTACCGCCTTAATAATATTGCGTGCCATGTCATTATGGCATGAGATAAGGTGGACACTCACTTCCATTCTTACCCCAGATAAACCAAGCGGATTTTTGATTCCTTCTTGGTAATCAATGGTGAACTCCTGCGGGATCACATGAAGAATTCGCTGTTCATCACCGATTTTAATCGATTTTGCGGTATGGATAGCGCGATCCATGTCTTCTTGAGACACCTCTTCATCAGAAATCGTGCCCATACCTTTTTCAATTCGGCTTGCGATATGCTTACCAGACAACGAAATGAAGACTCGGCTGATCTGGCACTCTGCCATTAATTCAGCTTGATCAATTGCACGTTGTACTGATTTTACAACCGACTCCAAATCATTCACGCCACCTTTATCCATGCCGCGTGAGGGGCTACTACCTGCGCCAATAATATTAATTTGACCGTCTGGTAAAACCTCACCCACTAGAGCCGATACGGTTGCAGTGCCTATATCAAGACCAACAATAATGTTGTCATCAGCGGCCTTAGTCATCTGTACTCTCTTCTAACTCTTGTTCAGGAAACCAACCAACTGCGGCTCCTGTATCGTACCTAAGATCGATATAACTGATTCTTTGCGTGTCACTGCCAAGCTTGTTATAGAGCTTAAAAAAGCGCTCTATACGCTCAAGAAGAGACTCTTTTCCGAGCTCTAATCGAATACCGTTATCAAGGATGATTTGCCAAGCTCGTCGCTCGTTTAATACCAGAGACGATATCGCTAAACCCAATTGCTGAAACTTAGGACTCAAATCACGGTAAGTCTGTAAGACTTCCGGTCCGCTATCTTTGGGTCCGTACAGCTTCACTTTTTCTTCTTGCAACAGAGCAACATCTCCATCAAAAACGAACCCGTTTTTATCTAACAGTTCGTTGCCATTCCAAATGGCTTCTGGTTGATGCTCCGTCAAAAAAACTTTTACTGTATCCGGCCACTGCTTTCGGATTGCGGCATGCGCTACCCATGGCAGAGCTTCGACACTTTGCTGTAATACATCAATATCCTGAGACATAAATGTACCGATGTGATCAATTCGACTAAATGCAGCCTGCACATCGTCAGCTTGGACATACTCCAGTTTCCCCTGAAGTACTATTTTGGAGAGAGGTAACCTTTGGTCATCCCACATCCAACTGATCGCCGCGTACAAAACAGAACTAATTAAAGTCACAACCACAACGAAAAATAACGCACCCAAGATTTTTTCTTGGCGACCACGGTTGTTACCCGTGTTTGGTCGCTCGTCATTCAGTGCAATATTCAACAACGTCTTCGTTTCCTGACTTTTGTCGTGTACTTTTTACCCATATAATTACGCAGAGGTAAAAGTCTTGACTTTAACCTTGGGATTATACTGAGCTCTTGTAAACTATCAAACACTGATAGCAATAAATCACAATGATATTGACGCAAAATCGAGATCTGAGTCTTTATCTGTCCTTCGCATCAACAATATGTGTCAGCCAAGCATCTTGTTTATATTCAATTTAAGACCTGCCAGCTGTTTCGCCACTTTACCAATATCACCCGCACCTTGCGTTAAGATTAGGTCGCCGTCTTGTATAACGTTAGCTAAAACTGAAGGTAATTGCTCGATTTCTGGAACAAAAATCGGATCTACCTTGCCTCGGCTGCGAATTGTGCGACATAAAGCGCGCCCATCAGCACCTGCAATCGGCTTTTCACCCGCTGCGTAAACATCCAGCATGATCAATACATCCACCTGTTCAAGCACATTCGCGAAATCATCGTATAAATCACGAGTACGGCTATAACGGTGCGGTTGGAAAATCATCACCAAACGCTTGTCTTGCCAACCACTGCGTGCTGCATTAATGGTTACATCCACTTCTGTTGGATGATGGCCGTAATCATCAACAAGCATTGCATGGCCGTTGCCAGTATCAAACTCGCCAAGGTGATCAAAACGTCTTCCCGTACCTTGCGTACCAGCCATTGCCTTTAGGATCGCATCGTCTTCAATGTCATCTTCAGTAGCAACCGCAATCGCAGCAGACGCATTCAATGCATTGTGACGACCTGGAATATTCAGCGTGATATCTAAGTTAGCTCGCCCTTTACGTACTACCGTAAATTTGCCTTGCTGCCCCTCTTGACGATAATCTTCAATACGTACGTCGGCATCTTCAGAAAAACCGTAAGTTATCACTTGACGACTAATACGTGGGATTAACTCTCGAACCACAGGATCATCAATGCAAACAATTGCTTGGCCGTAAAACGGTAGATTATGAAGGAAATCGATGAAGGTTTGCTTTAAGGTTTCAAAGTCACCACCATAGGTATCCATATGATCGGCCTCGATATTGGTAACAATGCTCACCATTGGTTGCAAGTGCAGGAATGACGCGTCACTTTCATCTGCCTCTGCAATTAGAATACGACTCGAGCCTAGACGCGCATTTGTACCTGCGCTTTTCACCAAACCGCCATTCACAAACGTTGGATCAAGACCGGCTTCAGAATAGATTTGAGTGACAAGAGCGGTCGTCGTGGTTTTACCGTGTGTACCCGCAACGGCAATACCGTGACGGAATCGCATCAATTCAGCCAACATCTCTGCGCGGCGTACAATAGGGATGCGTAATTCACGTGCCGCCATCACTTCTGGGTTTTCTTCGTTGATCGCCGTTGACACAACAACCACACTTGCTTTTTCTACATTACTGGCTTGATGACCAATAAATACCGTCGCACCTTTTGATACCAAACGCTCTGTCACAGCGTTCTCTGATAGATCAGAACCTGTGATTTGGTAGCCTTCGTTCAACAGCACTTCTGCAATGCCGCTCATGCCCGCACCACCAATACCGATGAAGTGGATGGATTTCACGCGGCGCATCTCTGGCACCATTGCGCGAATCTGAGCTAAGTCTTGTGTATGTTGGATTGTCATCAATTCTATTCTCAATAATTCGGTTAACGCTTTTCGGTCAAAGCGACAATGGCTTGTGCGACAACTCGGTCAGCATTCAATTTTGCAGCGCCACGCGCTTGCTCAGCCATTGTAAGTAAAGCTTGGCGATCCAATTGTTGGATCTGCTGAGTCAGAGACTCAACGGTTAAATCTGGTTGTTCAATCATTTTCGCCGCGCCGCAATCCACCAAGTGGTCTGCATTAAGTGCTTGCTGGCGGTCTTTGTGCATGAATGGAACAAAAATAGCGCCTACACCTGCCGCCGAGACTTCAGAAACGGTTAACGCTCCAGAGCGACAAACTAAAAGGTCAGCCCATGCGTAAGCTTCTGCAACGTCATCAATGAATTCCATTACTTCTGCATTTACCACACCATTAGCTTGGTATGCTGCATTCACTTCTTCGGCGGCACCTTTGCCCGCTTGATGACGAACATAGTAATCTTCGCCCAATTTCGACATCACTTCTGGCAGAGTTTGGTTAAGAATACGTGCGCCTTGGCTGCCACCCATCACCAAAATGCGAATTGGACCTTGGCGCTCTTGCATGCGCTCAATTGGCGCTGCTAATTGAGTCACATCTTCACGAACTGGGTTCCCAACCACTTCGGCATTTGGAAAAGCGCCTGGGAAAGCCTGAAAAACCTTCTTAGCGATTTTCGATAACCATTGGTTCGTTAAACCTGCTACTGCATTTTGTTCATGCAGAACAACAGGAATGCCACTCATCCAAGCGGCAATACCGCCCGGGCCGCTAACATAACCGCCCATACCAAGCACTGCGTCTGGCTGCCAGCGTTTCATGTGAGCACGAGCCTGCATAATGGCATTGATAATTTGAAATGGTGCTGCAAGAAGACGTTTAACGCCTTGACCTCGTAACCCTTTCACTTTGATAAAGTCGATTTCAATGCCATGTTTTGGCACCAAATCCGCTTCCATTCGATCCGCCGTACCTAACCAACGGATCTCCCAACCTTGCTCTTGAAGCTGTTTTGCTACCGCCAAACCTGGGAATACGTGACCGCCAGTACCACCAGCCATCACCATCAAACGTTTATTTTGTTTCATTAGCTTGTTGTTCTGATTGTTGTTGCTCGCGTTTCAAGCGGCATTCGTAATCGATACGCAGTAGTATGGACACTGCGACGGACATAATTATTAGACTAGAACCACCATAACTGATGAGTGGAAGTGTTAAACCTTTAGTTGGAACAATACCGGCGGCAGCTCCAACATTAACCAAGGTTTGAAACGCAAACCAAATACCAATTCCGAAAGCCAGATAACCTCCGAACATTTCGCCTTCTTCAAATGCACGCTTGCCGATGTAAACCGCTTTTAGCACCAAGCTAAAAATCAGCATTAAGACCAGCACTACGCCTACGAAACCAAGCTCTTCAGCAAGTACGGCAAACACAAAGTCGGTATGCGCTTCCGGTAGATATTCCAGTTTTTGAATTGAATTACCGAGACCTTGTCCGAACCATTCACCACGACCAAACGCCATCAAAGACTGAGTCAACTGATAGCCACTGCCAAATGGATCTTCCCACGGGTCAAGGAAGGAGGTTACTCGTCGCATACGGTATGGCTCGACGAGAATCAAACCTACTACAGCGCCGATACCTGCCACCATCAAGGCGAGAAACTGGGTTAGTTTTGCACCTGCGATAAAAAGCATGCCAAACAGCGTGACCAGCATCACGACGACCGTCCCCAAGTCTGGCTGACCAAGTAGTAATACTGCGAAGAAGGCAAACACCATGATTGGCTTCATAAAGCCACCAAAGAACGTTTGTCGTACTTCGTCTTGCTTTCGAACTAAGTAACCAGACATGAAGATAAACAGCGATAGCTTCGCGACTTCCGCTGGCTGAAGGTTAAACAGCCCAAGGGGAATCCAACGAGACGCACCATTAACCGACTTACCCGCCAAGAGCACGATGATCAACAGTGCGAAAGAAGCCCAAAGTAAGTAATGGCTCTTCTTAAACCACTCTTGCAAAGGCACTTGCAAAATAACAGCGGAGGTCCCTAACGCCAGCACGAGAAACGTCGCATGACGAAACATAAAGTGGAACGGCTGTTCCGTTAATCGAGAGCTGATTGGAAATGATGCAGAGGTTACCATGACCAAACCAGTCAACATCAAACCCAGTGCAATCCACACTAACTGACGATCAAACATCGCCTCTGGGGCTGGATGCTTGAGCCAATTGCCAATACTGCGTTTAACGTTACCTAAACCCACGAAGTGTGTAACCTTTAATTATGCATATTTCTGAGCAAGAGCAGCGAAAGCATCACCTCTTGCCATAAAGTTGTCGAATTGATCAAAGCTAGCACATGCAGGAGACAGCATCACCATATCACCTGGTTTTAACTGCGAAGATACTTGTTGAATCACATCTTCCATAGTGTCGAAACGTATTGCAGATTCATGCAGTGGCATAAATTCATCGCCATCAGCGCCAAAGCAACACAGTTGCAAGTTAAGCGTCGCGAAGATCGGTTTTAATGGCGAGAAGTCAGCACCTTTGCCAACACCACCAACGAGTAAGTAGAGCTTGCCTGTCGATTCCAAACCAGATAGCGCAGCCATAGTGCTGGCAATATTAGTTGCTTTAGAGTCATTCACCCATTTGACGCCTTGATTATCCGCAACCACCTGGCATCGGTGTGTCAGTCCCGTGTAATTTTTAAGTGCATTCAATGCTTTGTGATAGTTTACGTCCGCAGCTTTTAATAGCGCTAAAGCAACCAGAGCGTTAGATAAGTTGTGCTTACCAACCAACTTAAGCTCATCACTTGCGACAACTCGTTGACCGTGATCGAGCAGCCAAGTACGGTTGCCATCCACCTCGAGACCAAAGTCCTGATTGTCGCTGCCAAATGTCACCAATGGCATCTCTGCGTCTGGGAAGGTTTCTTGATCATCACGGTTCACGACTGCAAGAGCAGCATGGTTAAAAATACGCAACTTAGCTTGTCGATAGTCAGACATGCCTTGATAACGATCCATATGATCTTCAGAAAGATTCAGAAACGCAGCGGCTTTGAGCTTTAAGCTTGACGTCGTTTCTAACTGGAAGCTCGAGAGTTCGAGTACATATAGGTCTGCGTCTTGTTCTAACAAATCCAGAGCAGGCACACCGATGTTACCACCAACGCCAACATCCAAACCTGCAGCCTTAGCCATCACACCTGTGAGGTCGGTTACTGTGCTCTTACCGTTTGAGCCCGTAATCGCAATTACGGGTTTCTGCACCGCCCAAGCGAATAACTCGATATCACCAACTACTGCCGTACCTTTTGCTAAGACGGCTTGGATCTCTGGTGTCGCTAGCGCAATACCAGGGTTGGTCACGATAAGATCCGCGTCAGAAAGCCAGTCCGTATTCCAACCACCACTATGCAGTTGAACACTTTCCGGCAAGCGCTCTGCACCTGGAGGGTTTACACGAGTATCAATGACTTTGACCACAAGTTGTGGCTGATTTTTTCTTAGGTGTTTAACGACAGAGAGCCCGGTAATACCGAGCCCTACGACGACAACACTATGTATGTTTTGCCAACGTTCCATATTTGATCACACTGTAAATCTTGTTCTTGGAAAGCGCGATTAACGCACTTTCAATGTCGCAAGACCAATCAGAACAAGAACCATAGAAATAATCCAGAAGCGCACGATTACGCGAGGTTCTGGCCAACCTTTCAATTCGTAGTGGTGGTGAATTGGTGCCATACGGAAAATACGCTGACCACGTAATTTGTAAGAACCTACCTGCAGGATGACTGATAGCGTTTCCATTACAAATACGCCACCCATGATCACTAACACCAACTCTTGACGAACTAGAACAGCAATGGTGCCCAATGCACCGCCAAGCGCTAGTGAACCTACATCGCCCATGAACACTTGTGCTGGGTAAGTGTTAAACCACAAGAAACCAAGGCCTGCACCTACGATTGCTGTACATACGACAACTAACTCAGATGCATGTGGTAAGTATGGTATATGAAGGTATTCAGAGAAGTTAACGTTACCGGTCGCCCATGCAATAACCGCGAAGCCTGCTGCAACAAGAACCGTTGGCATGATTGCCAAACCGTCTAGACCATCAGTCAGGTTAACCGCGTTACTTGTACCTACAATGACAAAGTAAGTCAGAATGATATACATCAAACCAAGTTGCGGCATGATGTCTTTAAAGAATGGCACCACTAGCTGAGTTGCTGCTGTGTCTTTACCGTAAGCATACAATGCGAAAGCGACGACAAACGCGATCAACGACTGCCAGAAGTACTTCCAACGCGCGATCAAGCCATCGGTATTTTTGCGTACCACTTTACGATAATCATCAACAAATCCGACCGCACCGTAGCCAAGTAAGACTGCCAGTACCGCCCATACGTAAGGGTTGGATAAGTCTGTCCATAGCAAAATCGTGATTGAGATGGCCGCTAAGATCATGATACCGCCCATTGTTGGGGTACCACGCTTACTAAAGTGAGATTCAGGACCTTCGTTACGCACTACCTGACCAATTTGCAGCATTTGCAAACGCTTGATCATGATTGGTCCCATCCATAATGACAGACCTAGAGCGGTTAATACGCTTAGGATTGCTCGAAAAGACAAGTATTCAAACAATCGGAAAAAAGACAGGTATGGCTGTAGCAGCTCGGCAAGCCAAATAATCATTAATAATACTCCTTCAAAGCAGCAGCGACTTCAAACATACGTGCACCATTCGCTCCTTTCACCAATATCGTATGGTTTTCAGGAACGGCTTGGTCTAGATGCTGCTTGATGTATTCAATCATCTCTTGGTGCGTCTCAAAATGAATGCCTTGGCAAAGATCACTGATCACCTTGGCGTCTGCACCATATGTGAGAACATGTTCAAATTTTTGTGGGGCAGCATGTTCCCCGACTTGACGATGAAGTGCAAGACTTTCCTCGCCCAATTCCGCCATATTACCTAAAATCAGCCAGCGTTGACCTGGGAAAGCGGCCAATAAATCAACTGCCGCTTTCATGGCTGGCACGCTCGCGTTGTAGCTGTCGTCAATCAATTTTATCTTTTCGCTCAGCGCTTCAACCTCGACGCGACCTTTCACTTTGTTCAAATGTTTAAGGCCAGCACGAACCTCTTCTAATGTGGCTCCCATTTGTAACGCAATAATAGAAGCAGCGATCGCATTCGCAACGTTGTGTTGACCTATAATACCCAGAGACAGTTCAATTTCTTGTGAGCTTGCTGCGATATGTAAGTCAAAGCTTGCTTCACCTGCGGCGTTCAATACGATGTTAGAAGCGAAGAAGTCTGCATCAGTATTACTTTGTGAAAAAGTAATGACTTTCTTATCTGCTAACACTTCATCCCACTTGGCTTCACCATTGCTGTCTAGGTTAACAATCGCAATACCACCAGCTGAAAGGCCTTGGTAGATTTCACCTTTGGCTTGTTTCACGCCATCGATAGAACCAAAGCCTTCAAGGTGAGCGGCGGCTACATTGTTCACTAACGCGATATCTGGTTTTACTAACTGAGTCGTGTAAGCAATTTCACCTATATGGTTAGCACCAAGCTCAATCACGGCATAATCATCATCCTGCTGTGAGCGCAATAATGTCAACGGAACACCAATATCATTATTGAAGTTACCCGCCGTGAATAACACTTTGCCTTTCAATTGCAGGATACTCGCAACCATTTCTTTTACGGTAGTTTTACCGCAACTTCCGGTGATGGCAACGGTAGGTGTTTTGCATGCTTGATGCACCCAAGAAGCAAACTCACCCAATGCAAGTTTGGTATCCGACACCACAATTTGCGGCACATTCACATCTAAGCGTTTTTCTACGAGTAAAGCACCGGCACCTGCATCTACCGCTTGTTGGCAAAAGTTGTGCGCGTCAAAGCGCTCCCCTACTAACGCGACAAATAGAGCCCCACGATCAATCGTTCGTGTATCAGTAGAAACCGCGTCGATAAGTAGATCGTCGCCGAATCGCTCGCCACGAGTGATGTCTGCAATTTGAGATAACGTTACTTTGATCATGAGGTCAATCCTAAAAGTTGCATTGCGGACTCGCGGTCGGAGTAATGAATCGTTTCGCCATTACGAATCTGATAATCTTCATGGCCCTTCCCTGCTAACAAGATAATGTCGTTTGGCGAAGCATTTTCAATGGCATAAGACAGTGCTTTGAAGCGGTCATGCTGAACAATCGCTTCAGCAGGTTTTGACAGCCCAGCTAACATGTCTTTCACAATCTGAACCGGATCTTCGCTGCGTGGGTTATCGTCAGTCAACACCACTCTGTCACCTAGACGCTCTGCAATTTCCGCCATCATTGGGCGCTTACCTGCATCGCGATCGCCACCGCAGCCAAAAATAGCCCACAGCTGGCCTTCACAATGAACTCGTAAAGCTTGCAGCGCTTTTTCTAAAGCATCAGGAGTATGGGCATAATCGACCACGACTTTGGCACGATCCTCAGTTTGGAACAACTCCATTCGGCCGAGTACAGGTTGCAGTTGACCTGCGGTTTCGAGTAACGCTTGTTTCTCTTTACCTAAGCTTAATAAGGTCGCAAAAGCGAGCATTAAGTTGGTTGCATTAAACTCACCAATCAAAGGCGCGTGCAATTCACCTGAGCCAAATTTACCATCGAACTTAATAGTAATCCCTGACTCCGCGTAACTGACTTCCGTCGCCCAAATTGCGCTTTCAAATTCAGTGTACGGCTTGAGCGAGACAGCGATCGCATTACTTAACTGCGACGCCCATTGATGACCGACTTCATCATCAACATTGATAATGGCACGTTCACATTGGTGTTGCGTGAACAACCCAAGCTTTGCATTGGCATACGCTTCCATCGTGCCATGATAATCTAAGTGGTCACGACTTAAGTTAGTAAACACGCCCGCCGCAAATGATAATGCTTTGACACGACCTTGCGTCAGGCCATGAGAAGATACTTCTAGCGCGGTGTATGTGGCTTGTTGATTTGCGAGAGAGGAGAGCGTTTTCTGAATTTCAACGGCATTCCCCGTTGTATTCGCAGCTTGTTGCAAGTTATTGAGGAAGCCATTTCCTGTTGTTCCCATTACCGCCGCTTTATGGTCAAGCAGTTCTAGCCATTGCGCTATTAACTGGGTAATAGTGGTTTTGCCGTTGGTGCCGGTGACACCAATCAAATCCATATCAGGGTAAGCATAAAGCTTTCCAGCAATCGCGGATAAACGTTGGTCCAACCTATCAATGTAAATGACGGGAACATCATCAATGATTTCCACCGTACCATGTGTTTTGACATCGCAGGCTTGCGCCAGGGCTGCATTTGCACCTTGCTCAATTGCAGAGGCAATGAATTTACGCCCATCCACAACATGGCCAATCACTGCTACAAACGTGGTTCCAGGTTGAACTCTTCGGCTGTCGAGCTCCAATTCAGAAACAAGAACGGACGATAAGCTAGGGCAATCCACCCAAGGGGAAAGCAGCACGTCCATACTGATGGCTTTAGTCATATTTGTTCTCCGAGCTTTGGCTCAGGTTTTCTTAATTTTGTTTGCTCAGTAAACCACAGGGCTTACTGTTGGAATTTGTTTTCGTCAGGTGCAACATTGAGTATTTGTAGCGCGCCTTTCATGATTTCAGAGAAGACAGGAGACGCTACCGAACCACCATAGTAGTCATCACCTTGAGGCTCGTTTACGATCACTACTAAAGCAATTCGCGGATCGCTAACCGGAGCAAGCCCAGCCGTGTAGGTGATGTACTCGTCGCTGTACCCACCGGCAGAAGCTTTACGTGATGTACCTGTTTTCGCTCCCACTCGATAACCAGGAACTGCCGCTCTGCGAGCCGAGCCCCCTTTTTGAGTTACGGTTTCCAACATGTCTAATACTTGACGCGCATACTTCGCACTCACCACTTGGCGTGACATGTCATGATCATTGCTTTCGATAATATGAATAGGCTCGTATTTGCCAAGGTTTCCAAGCGTCGCATAAGCATGGGCTAGCTGGATTGGTGTAATTGATAGACCATAACCAAACGCAATCGTGGCGCGCTCAATTGGCGACCAACGAGTTCGTGTAGGAAAAATACCCGTCACTTCCCCGACTAGGTTTAGGCCAGAAAGCTCACCAAAACCCACTGAACTGTACAGCCCAAGAAGCGCCTCTACCGGCATTTGCATTGCTAGCTTCGTCACACCGATATTACTCGACTTTTTAAGGATCGTGGTCAAGCTCGCTTTGCCTACGCGAGAGACATCTCTGACTCGACTACCACCTAAACGTAGGACACCATTACCGGTATCTACGATGGTATCTTTATCAGCTATCCCATTTTCTAAGGCGGCTAAAATAACGAAAGGCTTAATGGTCGAACCGGGCTCCATTGAGTCTGTGATCACTCGGTTACGCATTTGATAGCTTTGCCAATCGCTACGATTGTTAGGGTTGTAAGAAGGAGCATTAACCATGGCCAATACGGCGCCCGTTTTTACATCCAACATGACAACGGAACCTGAAGTGGCGCGGTGGTCCGCAACGGCTTGCTTAATCGCACGATACGCAATCGCCTGTAGGCGCTGATCGATGGTTAACTGAAGTGATTTACCTTCTTGCTTGTCTTGCCAAGCAATGTTTTCCACAACACGACCATAACGGTCTTTACGAATAGTTTTCTTACCCGCCGCGCCAGTGAGCCATTCATCGTAGCTACGCTCCACACCTTCTAGGCCATGCCCGTCAATGCCTGTTACACCGACTAAGTGAGCACTAACCTCACCTGCAGGATAATAACGACGAGATTCCGACTTAAGGCCAACACCTGGCAGCTTTAGCTCACGAATATAGTTCGCCATGGCCGGACTGACCTGGCGCTGCAAGTAGATAAAGCGGCGTTTTTCATTGCGCTTGATTTTGTCTATTAACCCTTGTCGGTCAATACCAAGAACATCCGCTAATGCATGCCAACTTTTGGTCTGGCTTAACGCATTTTCTTTAAATATCGTGGCAGGATCTGCCCAAACCGCCTCAACCGGTACACTGACAGCAAGCGGCTCACCATTTCGATCCGAAATAATACCGCGAGCAGAAGGAATGGATTTAACACGAACCGAACGTAGGTCACCTTGTTTAATCAGGTTATCTGGCTCAATGATTTGGATGTAGGCTACGCGTGCCACCAAAAGGGCAAATGCACAAAAAACAAAAAACAGTAATAGATGGAAGCGCCAACGAATCAAGAAAGATTCTTCGACCGCCACTTTCACTGCTTTGTTATCGGTTTTCTTATCCCCCGTAGCCGCTTTCTCTTTTGCTACAGGTTTACGCTTATTGGCTTGTTTCGTGTTGGATTTTTTTCTAATCATTTGAGCGTGACAACCACTTCTTTATCGCCATCAGGTCGTTTCATTTCAAGTTCTTTTTTGGCAAGGTCTTGAACACGACTGTGTTCCGCGAGGGCAGTTTCTTCCAACATTAAGTTACGCCATTCGCTATCTAATCGTTCTCGTTCAACCAACGTATGGTCTTTCTCGGTGATCGCTTGACGCGCATGGTGGGTAGCAAATACCACTCCCATTGCCGATGCCACGATCAATAGCAACAACAGTAATGGCCAGCGACCAACAGTGAGGAGATCCGTTGCAATCAACTTAGCAAGATTAGGAGTGGATTTCGTCATAATAATTAAAGCTTTTCTGCAATTCTTAACACAGAGCTGCGCGAACGAGGGTTCATTTCAATTTCTTGTTTGCTTGGTTTAATCGCTTTGCTCACCGCTTTCATATTCGCACTACCAAGAGCACGAATTTGCTCTTCCGTCATTGGAATACCGTGTGGCACTTCAGGCCCTTTGCTCTCTTTACGGATAAAACGTTTGACCATACGGTCTTCCAGAGAGTGGAAGCTAATCACAGATAAACGGCCTTCAGGAGCAAGAATGCTCGCCGCGCCTTTAAGTGCCGTATCAATTTCTTCTAACTCACTGTTGATGTAAATACGAAAAGCCTGGAAAGCACGAGTCGCAGGGTGTTTTTTCTCTTTAAAACTTTTCGGTGCGGCATCTGAAATCAATTTTGCCAGCTGACCAGTGCGAACCATTGGCTCATTTTCTTCATCTTCACGGTAGGCAACAATCGCTTTTGCAATACGGCGCGCATGTTTATCTTCCCCGAACTCGCGAATGACCCAAGTGATATCATCGAGGTCTGCTTCCATCAACCATTGAGATACTGGAATACCTGATGTCGGGTCCATACGCATATCTAGCGGACCATCTTTCATAAAGCTAAAGCCACGCTCTGCGTCGTCTAACTGAGGAGAAGAAACGCCTAAATCCAGAAGAACACCATCCACTTTTCCAACTAGCCCATACTCTTCAGCATACTCAGCAATACCAGAAAATGGACCATGAATAATGGTGAAGCGAGGGTCATTGATTTTGCCTGCCTCAGCGATCGCTTGAGGGTCACGGTCGATACTGTACAGTCGGCCATTTTCACCGAGTTTAGATAGAATTGTCCGGCTGTGACCGCCACGGCCAAATGTTCCATCAATATAGACGCCGTCTGGTTTGATAGCTAAGCCATCAATGGATTCATTTAATAACACGGAAATATGTTGGAAGGTTTCGGTCATAGCTTTCTCGTTGAATGATCTTGAAGCGATTCTTTAGTGTACTGATTTCCTACATCATCGCCACCACAAGTCTAAAGTTAGACGTGATTTACGCCAAGTTTATTGGTAATGACATAGTTTGCGTCAATTAAATGCAAAAAACCCATCACTACCGAAGTAGAGATGGGTCTCGAATAGGTGGAGCCGACACATAAGCCGGGTTCTGTTCCGCTTGCGCGGCGGTAGCCATTCGTCTAGGCCAGCAATCACTCACTGGCTCGAGCAACCTACCCGCCTCCTTACGCGAGCAACGCAATGTGGAGGCCTATTTGGTCTTGCTTCAGGTGGAGTTTACCCTGCTACGAACTATTGCTAGTCGTCCGGTGCGCTCTTACCGCACCCTTTCACCCTTACCTGTACCCTTACGGGCCATCGGCGGTCTTCTCTCTGCTGCACTTGTCGTAGGCTTGCGCCCCCCAGGCGTTACCTGGCACCTTGCTCTATGAAGCCCGGACTTTCCTCCCCTTTGTCAGTCTCCCGAAGGACGTCAACGTCAGTCTCCCAAAGGGACTTCGACGTCAGTCTCCCGAAGGACATCAACAAAGCAGCGACTACCCAGTCAGCTCCGAGGGCGGATTGTATAGAGTTCTCACTTCAGAGTCTAGTTAGATCACAGATATGATGAAATGAATGCACTAAGTGATGACTTTTTAGTCAGCGCGCCAAAAATAGATAATAAAAAGGCCGATTCCTAAACATCAGCCCTCATTGACCATTTATCTCGCTAGCGGCACTTAGTCTAAGTTTTCTAAGCCCCATTTATATAGCGCATTCTTCTTCAAGTTATGTATTTCTGCCACCAAAGCAGCTGCTTTTTTCAAAGGCAGCTCTTTGGTCAAAATCCCTAACGTGCGTAAAGCATCTTCAGGTAGTGAGTCGTCTGTTGTTTCACGATGGCCATGTACCAACAATACCATTTCACCACGCTGTTGGTTATCGTCACTTTTCACCCATTTAATCAGCTCACCTAACGGCATGCCTTGAATGGTTTCAAAGGTTTTTGTTAGCTCTCTTGCCAACACAACTTCTCTATCTGGGCCAAGAACGTCTAACATGTCTTGTAGAGAGTCTAAAATACGGTGCGGTGACTCGTAAAAAATACACGTACGCTCTACCGAAGCAATCTCTAGGAATTTATCCTTACGACCTTTGCTTTTCGGTGGTAAAAAACCTTCGAAGCTAAAGCGATCAGATGGCAAGCCAGAGGCACTTAACGCCGTAATGACCGCACAGGCACCTGGAAGAGGCACAACTCTAACGCCCGCTTGACGACATTTTGTCACCAAATGGTATCCTGGGTCGCTGATAAGTGGCGTACCAGCGTCAGAAACTAATGCGATAGACTGACCGGAAAGCAGCTTTTCTACCAAAACTTGTGCTTTTTGCTGCTCATTGTGGTCATGTAGAGCAAAAGTTTTGGTTTGAATATTGAAGTGAGACAGTAATTTGCCCGTATGTCGAGTATCCTCAGCGGCAATGATGTCCACAGTCGACAGAATTTCGATAGCACGTTGGGTGATATCCGCTAAATTTCCGATTGGAGTCGGTACGATATAGAGAGTTGGCCCCTCATTCGGCAACTTATTTTTATCTGTCATTTGTTTACCATCACTTCAACGATTAATATAGAGACAATTTTGTACAAAATTATAGAGAACTCACGGCAATGATTAACCATAAGAGACTCAGTGTACCACGCATACTTACTCCTGTTGCACTAGCAATTACGCTCGCCGCCTGTTCTTCAGGTCCAAGACAGCCTGATGGCGTTGATGTAACACTTGAGCCTACTCAGTCTGTTCAGAACTATATGATCCAAGCTGATAGCACGGAAGGCAGTTTACAAAATGACTGGTTGATCATGGCAACCAAAGCCGCGATTCAAACAAACCAGTTTGATCAAGCAGAAATGTTGATCAAGCGCCTGGCTCGTCAACAGTTAACCGAAGTTCAGCAAGCAGAGTGGCAACTAGCGCGTGCGACCATACAGCAAAAACAGGGTAATTACTCTCAGTTGCTGCAATTGTTGAATTTTAAACCTTGGTGGAAGTTACCAAATGAGCAATGGAAAGACTATTACTTGATGCGTGCCGACGCTTATCAAGGTCTTAACCAAGCGTTTGAGGCAAACCGCCAACTGGTTGCATTTGGCCAATATGCATCGTCCGCGGAGCAGAGAGAGATTTCTAGCCGTATTTGGATGAACTTTGGCAGCTATTCCGAGTACGAACTGACCTCATTAGAAACAGAGCCAAATGAAGATGTTTTGGATGGTTGGCTACAACTCGCTATTTATGCGAAAACGTTGTCGGGCAACTTATCTCAACTAAAAAATACCCTAGAACGCTGGTTAAACGAGAACCCATCGCACCCAGCCGCTATCTACACACCAGAAGAGATTCAAAACATTCTCTCTCTAGACATCGTTAAACCAAACAACACCGCTTTGTTACTGCCGCTTACTGGTAAATTCTCGCCACAAGCGCAATTAATTCGTGATGGTTTTGTGTTTGCGATGATGAATGATCGTAACCGTGATCCAAGCGCTACCCTCACGGTAATAGACACTAATGCGTATAACGCCGACCAAATTAAACAACGTTTGATCAATGAAAACATCGACTTTGTTGTTGGTCCCCTAGAAAAAGAAAACGTTGAGCTATTGCACACAACCATGGATGGCTCAGAAAATGGTCCTACGATTCCAGCCCTTGCGCTAAATATTCCCGAAGATGTGCAACCAGATAGCAATATTTGCTACTTGGCATTATCACCAGAACAAGAAGCCGCACAAGCAGCGAAACACTTGTTCAGCGAAGGCTATAACTTCCCTCTGATCCTGGCACCAAAGGGCAGCTTTGGTGAGCGCGTAACTGAAGCGTTCAACAAAGAATGGCGCAAGTACAGCTCTAATAAAGTCGCAGCAAGTTATTTTGGCGACAAGCGCCAACTTCAAAAAGACAT
The DNA here is from genome assembly GCF_033340055.1 of Vibrio sp. 1580. NCBI lineage: Bacteria > Pseudomonadati > Pseudomonadota > Gammaproteobacteria > Vibrionales > Vibrionaceae > Vibrio > Vibrio sp. 1580. The sequence continues at coordinate 47,814 of NZ_JAWOVT010000011.1, read as the reverse complement.
CAATGAAGTATTTGGTCTGCAAGAAAGCAAACAACGTATTGCTCAGATGCAATCACTAATGCGTATCAAGCTTGAAACACAGCCACGTAGCCGTCGTGATGTCGATGCGGTTTATATTGTTGCTAGAAGCACGGAACTGACTTTGATCAAGCCATTTATTGAGGTAGCGATTAACCCAGACGCCAAAGCTCCTCAAATTTTCTCTAGCTCGCGTAGCAACAGTGGCGGCGCGACTTACGAAGATCTAACAGGCATCATCTACAGCGATATCCCATTACTGATTGACCCAGACCCTAGCGTGACCGCTGAAATGAACGAGCTGTGGTCAGAGCAATCTAACATGGAAAAACGTTTGAAAGCACTGGGTATGGATGCGTATAAATTGATTGGGGAACTGCCACAAATGAAGGTCGTTCCGGGCTACTCAGTTGGCGGCCAAACCGGTATTTTAAGTATCGACAATAATTGTGTTGTACAGCGTGAGCTAAGCTGGGCTGAGCGTGGGGCTCTTTAGTAAGCGCCAAATCGGAAATCAATATGAAGCTCTGGCGAAGCAGTATTTACAACGCCAGGGCTTAAACTTTATTGAACAAAATTTTCTGACTAAGGTCGGTGAGATTGATTTAATCTTCCAACAAGGTGAAACTATTGTGTTTGTTGAAGTCAAATACCGTAAGAACAATCACTTTGGCTCGGCAGCAGAAATGGTGACGCACGCTAAAATGCGCAAGCTAGTCAAAACCGCACAAGTTTGGCTTAGCCAACAAAAGCGCTTAAAACACAATATCGATTATCGATTTGATGTCATCGCCATTCATGATAATGGGCGAGATATCAACTGGATAGAAAACGCAATCTCTGAAGGATAAGCGATGCTAGACAGCATTAAAGACAGCTTTACAGAAAGTATTCAAATTCAAATCGCAGCAGCAGAGGCGCTGCCTGATGCCATTACTCATGCAGCTCAAGCGATGGTGTCGAGCCTGCTTAATGGCAATAAAATTTTATGTTGTGGTAATGGCGGCAGTGCTTCAAACGCTCAACAATTTGTTTCTTGTCTTTTAAACCGTTTTGAAACTGAGCGCCCTAGCCTACCAGCAATGGCCTTAACCGCCGATAATACCACCCTAACCGCAGTGGCCAACGATTACCACTACCAGGAAATCTTCTCAAAACAGGTACGAGCGTTTGGTCAACCAGGCGACATTTTGCTTGCCATGTCGACTAGCGGTAACAGTAAAAATATTATCAAAGCGATGGAAGCAGCCGTAACTCGAGACATGACGATTATCGCGCTAACAGGAAAAGATGGCGGAGAGATGGCAGGACTGCTCGGTGAGAACGACGTCGAAATTCGTATTCCATCACACCGCACTGCACGTATTCACGAAGTACATATGGTAACACTCCATTGCCTTTGTGATCTTATTGACCAAGTGCTTTTCCCTGCTCACGAAGAGTAACCAAGACTGAGAGTCAGAATTATGATACGTAGCCTTGTTATCTTATTAACAGCATTGAGTTTAAGTGGTTGCGCAGGTTTGTTTATCGCAGGTGCAGCAACCACAGCGAATATTGTCACGGACACACGCACGACAAAACAAATCTGGCAGGACAATAACATCGAATTCGAAGTTGCGGCGATCGGCAATAAAGCACCGTTTAAAGGTGAAGTTCGTGTCGTTGCCAGTTCATATAATGGGACTGTAGTCCTTATGGGACAAGCTCCGACACAAGACCTTATCCTTACTTTAGAGCGAAGGGCTCGAGAAGTTAGTGGTGTAAAAGTCATACACAATCAAATCAAACAAAAAGAGCCACTCACTGTTACCCAGATTAGCAATGACAGCTGGATCACAACCAAAGTAAAGTCAGCTTTGCTTACTGATTCTGAGCTTAATGGTGTTAAGGTTAAAGTGATCACCGAAGATGGCGACGTTTTTCTGTTTGGTTATGTCACGCCAGAGCAAGGCGATCGAGCGACAGAAATCGCGCGTAATATCTCAGGCGTAAAACAAGTCATTAAAGGGTTCCAATACGGCGAAATGGAGCCTGTTGAAGTAGACTTACCGAGTGACGGTGTACAAACAATAGAAAGTGAGGCAAGTACAGAAAGTGAAAAGAACGTCGAAGTCTTTACGATTAGTGAGTAATTTCCAAAGTCTGGCTTGAAATCATCTTCAACAAGTTAAAAAGAAAAAAGCAGCGTAACGCTGCTTTTTTATTATTTAATCACTCTTAAGCTTGGTTTGCCTTTTGGTCGAGGAGCATCGTCCTCTTCGGCATCTGAATCAGAAACTAACTCAGAAGGCTCATCGCTAACCGTTGTGAACGATGCCTCGGTCATCGCTTCTTCTTCGATGTGAGTGTACGCTTCTTCTGGTTCAAACATAGTACCAGCACCATTCTCACGTGCATAAATAGCTTGAACAGCATACACAGGCACGATCACTGAGTGCGGACGACCGCTAAAGCGAGCATGGAAGGTAATCGCATCATTACCTAACTCAAGATTACCCACTGCACGTGGCGCAATATTCAAAATAATTTGACCATCTTGAATAAATTCAACCGGGACACGCACCCCTAGCATTGTTGCATCCACAACCAAGTGAGGAGTCAAGTCATTGTCTACTAACCAGTCGTAAAATGCGCGAAGCATATACGGGCGGCGAGCAGTCATTTTTGCAATATCCATAACGTGTTTTAAATCGCTTAGCGAACTAGGCGCATTTCACGTTCAGCTTCAGTCAAAGAAGCAAGGAACGAATCACGTTCAAATACGCGGTTCATGTATACCTTGATTTCTTTTGAACCAGGGCCAACAAGATCGATACCAAGTTGAGGCAAACGCCACAATAGTGGAGCTAGGTAACAATCGATCAAGCTGAATTCTTCGCTCATGAAGTACTCATATTCAGCAAAAATTGGCGCTAACGTCAGAAGATCATTACGCAGCTTTGTGCGTGCTTTTTCTGATTCTTCCGCATTACCTTTCATCACTTTTTCAGCGAGTGAATACCAGTTGCGTTCGATACGGTACATCATCAAGCGGCTGTTGCCACGAGCAACAGGGTAAACCGGCATTAGAGGTGGATGAGGGAAACGCTCGTCCAAGTACTCCATGATGATTTTTGAATCGTAAAGAGCTAGCTCACGGTCAACAAGAGTTGGCACTGATTTATATGGGTTTAGCTCAACAAGCTCAGCAGGAAGGTTTGCTTCGTCAACAAGCTCAACTTCAACACTTACGCCTTTTTCAGCTAGTACAATGCGAACCTGATGGCTATACAAATCTGATGCACTTGAGAAAAGAGTCATCACAGAACGTTTATTGGCAGCTACAGCCATGGAGCCCTCCAGTACACTTACAAATAAAAACAATGGAGGCTAAGCCTCCATTGTACATCAATTAAAATTGGGAATTAGCACGGTATTTTAGCACAATTAATGCACATCGCGCCAATACTCTTTCTTGAGCATCACAACAACGATGGTTAGAAGCACTAAGAAGCCCATTACCCACCAGCCTAAAGCATGACGCTCAAGCTGCACTGGGTCACCTGAATAAACTAAGAAGTTAACGAGATCGCCAACCGCTTTGTCATATTCGCCTTCACTCAGCTCACCCGTGCCATCGGTTTCAGTACCAACAACAACTTGTACTTCTTCGCCATCTACGATTTTCGTATCGTAAATCGGCGTCGGGATGCCCTGTAGCTCTTCAAGTACATGCGGCATACCAACACTCGGGAAGACGATGTTGTTCACGCCGAATGGACGAGATGGATCAACATAGAAAGAGCGTAAGTAAGTGTATAACCAATCAGCACCACGAACTCGTGCAACCAACGTAAGATCTGGTGGTGGAGCACCAAACCAGTTTGCCGCTTGCTTCGGTGGCATAGCATTGACCATTAGATCACCGATTTTCGCTTCAGGATTGAAAATCAGGTTTTCTTTCATTAAGTCTGTTGGAATTTCCAAGTCTGTTGCTACACGCTCGTAACGCTGGTATTGCGTAGAGTGACAAGCAAAACAGTAGTTCATGAACAACTTCGCGCCGTTTTGTAGCGAAGCTTTATCCGTAAGGTCAACATTCGCTTTATCCAGCGGAACATTGGCCCCAGCTGCCATCGCTAGTGATGGCAACATAGCAAATAGAATTACAATCCACTTCTTCATTTGAATGTCACCCTCTCTGGTAATGGTTTGGTTGCTTCATTTTTGCTGTAGAAGAACAGCAACACAAAGAACATGAAGTAACACAAGCTAAAGATCTGAGATAGTAGTGTGTACGTTGGTGTCGCAGGTAACGCACCTAAAATACCCAGAGCGATAAAGGCGATAGTGAACTGTACAATATTCAATAGATGAAGTTTGCTACGGTAACGGTATGAACGAACTTTACAACGATCCAACCAAGGTAGAACAAACAGCACTGCAATTGACGCGCCCATTAGGATAACACCTAATAGTTTGTCTGGAACCGCACGTAAGATTGCGTAGAACGGCGTGAAGTACCATACCGGAGCAATATGCTCTGGTGTCTTCAGTGGGTTTGCAGCTTCAAAGTTAGGCGGCTCAAGGAAGTACCCACCCATTTCTGGGTTAAAGAACAGCACGTAACAGAAGAAGAACAAGAAACCAGCGACACCGACCAAGTCCTTAACCGTGCCGTACGGATGGAAAGGAATCGAATCAATGATGTCATATTTCTTCGTATAGTAATCGTGGAACTTGAATTGCGTTTTGTAATCGTCGCCCATTGAGCCTTTTGGCAGCTTAGTTTCGATACCATCCGGGTTGTTTGAGCCTACTTCGTGCAGCGCCAATACGTGCAGAACAACAAGAAGAAGCAAAACAATAGGCAGGGCAATAACGTGTAGTGCGAAGAAACGGTTTAGCGTTGCACCAGAGATGATGTAGTCACCACGAATCCAAAGCGTTAGGTCATCACCGATAACAGGAATAGCACCAAACAGGGAAATGATTACCTGTGCACCCCAGTATGACATCTGACCCCATGGAAGTAGGTAACCCATGAACGCTTCAGCCATGAGAACAAGAAAGATCAACATACCGAAGATCCACAATAGTTCACGAGGTTTTTGGTATGAACCGTAGATCAAACCACGGAACATGTGAAGATACACAACAACGAAAAACGCTGACGCGCCAGTGGAATGCATGTAACGCAGAAGCCAACCGTACTCTACATCACGCATAATGTATTCGATAGACGCAAATGCACCGTCACCTGAAGGAACATAGTTCATCGTTAGCCAAATACCCGTTAGGATTTGGTTAACAAGAACCAGCATCGCCAGAGAACCGAAAAGGTACCAAAAGTTGAAGTTCTTAGGCATTGGGTATTCAGACAAATGCTTTTTATAAGCATTCATTGCAGGAATACGCTTTTCAACCCAATCTAACATTGCTTGCATTATGCATCTCCCTCATCAACACCCACAATGAGCTTGGTATCGCTCAAATACATGTGCTTAGGAACGACAAGGTTCAACGGAGCAGGTACTCCTTGGAACACTCGACCAGCCATGTCGAACTTAGAACCATGACAAGGACAGAAGAAGCCAGATCTTACGCCCTGCACCTGCTCTGAGAAAGAGTCAGGTAGATAGGTTGGTGAACAACCTAAGTGGGTACAGAAACCAACTGCGACGAAAAACTCTTCCTTAATCGAACGAAACTCATTCTGAGCGTACTCAGGCTGCTGCTCCATTTCAGATTGTGGATCGCGAAGCTTATCACCGATCGATTTTAAGTTATCCAGAACGCTTTGAGTGCGGCGAACAATCCATACAGGTTTTCCCTGCCACTCAACACGAACCAGCTGACCTGGTTCAATTTTACTTATATCCACTTCCACCGGTGCGCCCGCCGCTTTGGCTTTAGCACTCGGATTCCATGATTTGATAAAAGGCACGGCGACGGCGACTGCCCCTAACCCACCAACAACTGCCGTTGTAGCGGTTAGAAAACGCCTGCGACCGTTATTTAAAGGCGCGTTGCTCATCCAAACATTCTCCCATTTGCTCCCTTTGGATCGTTATTATTCCGCTTATAAGAGCATGGCTAACAAATAATGAATTTAGTTCTATTTATTGGAGGGAAATGATAAAGAAAACCCTACTTTTTGACAAGATAAAGCTACCTTTTTGTAACATTTGTGAGGCAAATCGCTCGCGTCGTCACAAAAGCGGCAGAATTATAAAAAATTGATGTGATTTGTAACAAGAAAGCACCACATAGAAGCCCCGCTGAAAGCAGATAAAACCTTTTATCTTGGTAGTTTTCAGTTAATTACACAGAGAAATATTTCGTATTACGCGTTCAGCTTACTGTGTTTATATTTTCAATTTTGTAGCACGCAGAATGCTCAAAAAGGAGCGTAAGTCATTTTAAAACATGTTACAGGAAGAATAAGATACAAAGACATTCTTGCTGATGAATACATCTATGCTGCATCGCAAGAGAAAGCGTGGTGAGTCGCGATTAAATAAGGCACAGATATAAAACGGCACTGGCAACCTTTCGACGAAGAGGACGAATAAGAAGGCCTGCTCGGAGTGTGATGATAAGTGAAGGCTGTTCGTTGCTTTAAATACAAAAAAGCCCGGCATAGAGCCGAGCTTTTGGTACACAGTTTCCAGAGTAACTCTGAAAGCATAATTCCCGATAAGAGGAAATTAACGCTTAGAGAACTGTGGACGACGACGTGCTTTACGTAGACCAACTTTCTTACGTTCAACGCAACGAGCGTCACGAGTAACGTAGCCAGCTGCGCGTAGAGCAGGACGTAGAGACTCATCGTATTCCATAAGCGCGCGAGTGATACCGTGACGGATAGCACCAGCTTGACCAGAAATACCGCCGCCTTTAACTGTTACGTAAAGGTCTAGCTTTTCAGTTAGTTCAACTAGCTCTAGAGGTTGTTGTACAACCATACGTGCTGTTGGACGACCGAAGTATTCGTCAAGGTTACGCTTGTTTACTACAATGTTACCGCTGCCTGGTTTAATGAAAACACGTGCAGCTGAGCTTTTGCGACGGCCAGTGCCGTAGTATTGATTCTCTGCCATTTTCGAAATCCCCAATTAGATGTCTAGTACTTGTGGTTGTTGAGCAACATGGTTGTGCTCAGCGCCCGCGTAAACTTTTAGCTTACGGTACATAGCACGGCCTAGAGGACCACGTGGAAGCATGCCTTTAACTGCAAGCTCAAGAGCCATCTCAGGTTTACGATCGATCAACTTTTCAAAAGTGATAGATTTTAGACCACCTGGGAATTCAGAGTGACGGTAGTACACTTTGTTCTTAGCTTTGTTACCAGTTACAGCAACTTTCTCAGCGTTGATAACGATGATGTAATCACCAGTGTCAACGTGAGGAGTGTATTCAGCTTTATGTTTGCCACGTAGGCGAGATGCAATTTCACTTGCTAGACGGCCAAGAGTTTTACCTTCAGCGTCTACAACGTACCAGTCGCGTTTTACAGTTTCTGGTTTAGCAACGAAAGTTTTCATGCTAACAATAACCCGTTAATTAAATTTTAAACTTTAAAGGAACACCCAATAGTGCTCCCACACTGTCTAAGAGCCCAGTCATCACCCCTTCGAGTCGTTGGTACTCTCGACCTTCAATTTCGAAATAACTTCGATAATCAGGTCTGCAGTAACGGTGGGTCGCAGGATTATAGAGAAGAGCGAAGAAAAAATCACCTTTTTTTGCGCCAAATCACTAATTTTTTCTTCACTTTTTTAAGAACCCATTGGATCTAGGCCAAATGTTCACGCGCGAGATACTCATGACTTTGCATCTCAGTAAGCCGAGACAAACAGCGCTTAAATTCGAACTCTAACTGCCCGTCAGTATATAAGTCGGCCATTGGCACTTCAGCAGAAATAATCAACTTAACATTGCGCTCGTAAAACTCATCGACCAGCGCGATAAAGCGTCTCGCCGCATCATCGATTTTTCGGTTCATTTGTTGAACATCTGCCAGTAATACCGTGTGGTAAATACGAGACAATTCAATGTAGTCATTTTGACTGCGAGCAGTTTGACACAACTGAGCAAACGACGCATGCAGCACCCCGTCGCTTGCTTCAATCACCGCTAGTTGACGGTGGTTAACTTCGATTTGATGAGCAACAAACTGACGCTCTCCAGTCAGCTGCTGATAATATTTGTTAAGGTTTATGCTAGCCTGCTCATCAAGCGGGTAATGGTATATTTCAGCCTGTTCTAACGTTCTTAAGCGATAATCAACGCCACTATCGACATTCAACACTTCACAACGTGCCAAAATCATATCGATCGCGGGCAAAAAGCGCGCTCTTTGCAAACCGTTACGATATAAGTTCTGCGGCTCGATGTTTGAAGTCGCGACTAGGATCATCTGCCGCTTGAACATTTCTTGAAGTAGCGTTGCAAGGATCATCGCATCAGTAATGTCGGAAACAAAAAATTCATCAAAGCAAACCACATCGGCTTCTTCTTTAAATTTATCCGCCACTTTTGATAGAGGATTTTCGACATCACCTAACAGCTTCAACTCATCATGTACTCGATACATAAATCGATGGAAGTGGACGCGCATTTTTCTTTGGGTCGGTAAAGCATCAAAAAATGCATCCATAAGGTAGGTTTTACCGCGACCTACCCCACCCCAAAAGTAAAGACCTTTTGGTGGTTCAGGCTTGTCGATTTTTTTCCCCATTAGCTTTTGCCATTTGGAAAGCTGAGGAACAGGCGCTGACTGAAATTCAACGATAGCATGGTAAAGCTTGTCTAATGCAACGACCGCTTGATACTGAGCTTCATCACGCTGAAACCCGTGTTCTGCTATGTCTTTTTGATATTGTTGTAGTGGTGTCATCGTATTAAGTCGTATAGAGGTATAGAGAAAAGGGTTACCTCGGGGTCAACTTTGAGAATAGAGAGAAGTAGTTATCAGTCCCCGAAGACATACTGCTATTTTTCTTTATCGGCTGTTCAAGCCATAGTAACATGGACGAGCACCGCGTGTAACTAAGTAGTAAAAGACTTGTTAAAACAACTATAAGGAGCAGTTATGCCTTGGATTTATGCCATTGTGGGTTTGCTGGTCGGTACAATCGTAGGCGTAGTCATTAGTAGACTAACCACCCCTGAATACAAGAAACAAAAGTCTGTGCAGAAAGAACTTGAAGCGGCCAAGTTTGAATTAGAGCAACAACGTCAAGAGCTCGTCGATCACTTTGCACAAACCGCAGAAATGTTGGACACCCTAGGTAAAGATTACACCAAGCTATACCAACATATGGCCAAGACCTCTTCTGAGCTTTTGCCAAACTTACCAGAACAAGACAACCCGTTTGATAAGAAAACGGCAATGTCATCTGAAACCATTGCAGAAGATCAACCAGAGTTTAACGAACAACCAAAAGACTACGCTAATGGCGCCACCGGTCTTTTGAAGGATCAAGAGAAAGAAATCATTAATGCTCCCGAAGCGGTAACCGCAAAAGCATCATAATCCTCTCTTACTTCTATCTAGGGCCGATACATTTGTATCGGCCCTTTTTTGAACTTTTTCCCCTCACCTTCGCTCTAACTTGGGTGTGCACTGCCTCCCCTTTTGATTGTCCGAACTAGACCCTATATTAGTTATTAACAAAGTGAACTAACCGTTCGGATATTTCTTTTTGGCAGACATGTTTCAAGAGGAGTTATTGGATGAAAAAACCACTGCTTGCGCTCACCGTTCTATCTCTGAGTTTGGGTTCGATTATTGCCCCAGTTCAAGCCACTGCCGCATTACCTTTGAATGTGGATGGCCAACAGTTACCTAGCTTGGCACCAATGCTTGAGAAGGTGACCCCAGCTGTTGTGAGTATTGCTGTAGAAGGTAAACAAGTACAAACCAGCCGCATTCCCGAGCAATTTCAATTTTTCTTTGGCCCAGACTTTCCTATGGAACAAAGGCGAGAGCGCCCGTTCAGAGGTTTAGGGTCTGGTGTCATTATTGATGCGAAGAAAGGCCATATTGTCACTAACTACCACGTGATCAAGGGGGCAGATGAGATTCGAGTTCGCCTCTTTGACGGGCGCGAGTATGACGCTACTCTCGTTGGCGGTGATGAAATGGCCGATGTTGCGTTACTTAAATTAGAGAAAGCGAAAAACTTAACGCAGATTAAAGTCGCGGATTCCGACAAACTGCGTGTCGGTGACTTTACGGTTGCGATTGGTAACCCATTTGGACTCGGTCAAACTGTGACTTCGGGTATTGTTTCAGCCCTTGGTCGTAGTGGCTTAAACGTTGAAAACTTCGAAAACTTCATCCAAACCGATGCCGCAATTAACAGCGGTAACTCTGGTGGTGCATTGGTCAACCTTAATGGTGAGCTGATCGGTATTAATACTGCGATTTTAGGCCCTAATGGCGGTAATGTGGGTATTGGCTTTGCGATTCCATCAAACATGATGAAAAACCTCACTGATCAAATTCTAGAGTTTGGTGAAGTCAAACGCGGCATGTTGGGTGTGCAAGGTGGCGAAGTAACCTCTGAGCTAGCTGATGCATTGGGTTACGAGTCAAGTAAAGGGGCCTTTATTGGTCAAGTCGTACCGGACAGCGCAGCCGATAAAGCAGGGTTAAAAGCCGGTGACGTAATTGTATCGGTGAACGGCAAAGCGATTAATACTTTCTCAGAGCTCCGCGCAAAAGTGGCAACACTGGGCGCAGGTAAAGAAATCACATTAGGTGTGGTTCGAGATGGTAAGAATAAAACCTTTAATGTAACGCTTGGCGAATCTACGAATATGAAAGCTAAAGCGGAGACATTACATGAGGGACTCAAAGGTGCGGAGTTAAGCAATACAACACCAAGTGATGTAATCCAAGGTGTTAAAGTATCGAGCGTTGCAGATAACTCTCCGGCTGCTCAATATCAATTACAACAAGGTGACATTATTATCGGAGTGAACCGTCAACGAGTGAAAAACCTTGCCGAGCTTCGTACAATCGTAGAGAAACACAAAGGTGTACTGGCTCTTAATATTCAACGTGGTGAACGTACTATTTATCTTGTCATTCGTTAACCACTTTCAAAGTGATAGAAAATAAGGTTTTCGATGCATAATGCTGAGTGATAAGGCTCGATCACTTTTCCTTATCGCTCAATAACTAATGAAAAGGGCAGCGCGATGACGTGCTGCCCTTTTGTTATTTTTCAATGTAATGCTATTCTTCATCTTCGATGCCATTTTGGCGCTCACGCATGGAGAGGATATGCTCAGCTTTTTATTACGTTCTGTCTTTTTAGGCTTGGCTACTGCCGCAGTGGTATTACTGGCGGTTCCATCTTTGCGCAACAACGTAATTCCTGCCGCGCTTGATCCTCAACCTGTTAATATCGCATCAGTCGAGTTGACGTTTAATCAAGCGGTCCGAAGAGCAGCGCCTGCAGTGGTAAACATCTACAGTCGTAAGTATGTTGAGAATGATCGCAGTAAACTCTCGACTCAAGGCCTGGGGTCAGGTGTCATTGTTAGTGAGAAAGGCTACATCATTACTAACTATCATGTGGTTGCTCAAGCTGATCAAATTGTTGTGGCATTACAAGACGGCAGAGCCGCAGCGGCTCAGCTCGTAGGGACAGACAAACGTACTGATATAGCCGTGCTGCGTGTCGAAGGTTCGAATTTGCCCGTAATCCCTCTGAACTCTAATTACAAACCACAAGTGGGCGACGTAGTACTAGCCATCGGTAACCCATACAACCTTGGACAAACCACAACGTTCGGCATTATTTCTGCCACAGGTCGTTCATCTATTAGCGACGGTCGTCAAGCATTCATTCAAACCGATGCCGCCATCAATGAAGGTAACTCTGGTGGAGCCCTAGTGAACACACAAGGCGAGCTCGTCGGCATTAACACCGCCTCTTTTCAGCAAGCGACAGACTTAGAAACTTACGGTATTTCTTTTGCGATCCCTGCGCCGCTAGCGAGTAAGATCATGCAGAAAATCATCGCTGATGGCCGCGTGATTCGTGGTTATATTGGAATCGACGGCCAAGACATTAATGCGGTCACTGCTCGCCTACTTGGAAATGAACACATAGGTGGTATTGTCGTACTTGGTATTGATCCAAATGGTCCAGCCAATGCGGCAGGCTTCCAAAAGCAGGACATCATTATCAGCATTGATGGCAATAAAGTGCAAGGGCGTCAGAGCGTTATGGATATCGTCACCGATTTACGTCCTGGCACCACCGTGGACGTCGGTATCATTCGCAAAGGAAAAGAGATGACCTTGAAAGTCACCATTGCCGAAGACAAGCAAGAAGCATAAAAAATCCCAGCCATTGGCTGGGATTTTTATTTGTGCGTTACTCGCTATCGCTCGGTGTTTCCGTCGTATCGGAATCATCTAGCTCAACTTCAATGCGAGTGACTCGCTGCAAACCTCTCGGTAATAACCCACCTCGGCGACCACGTTCGCCACGGAAGTTATCAAGATCAGACGGTTTAAGACCCAACTTTCGCTTACCCGCGTACAGCGTTAACGATGCACCTTTTGGTAAAGACATTAAGTGAGATAGTACTTCTTCTCGCTCTTTCGCTTTAGCAGCAGGAATGTTGATGATCTTATTCCCTTTACCTTTCGCCAGTTGTGGCAAGTCTTTGATTGGGAACAGCAGCATGCGACCTTGGTTAGTGATTGCTAAGATTTCATCAGAGTCTAAATCTTCAATCTCTTTTGGCGTCATGATCTCAGAGTTGGCAGGTAAAGTGACGAGCGCTTTACCACTGCGGTTTTTAGACAGCAAGTCCGCGCCTTTACATACAAAGCCGTAACCTGCATCTGAGCCCACCAGCCACAGCTGCTCTTCTTCACTCATGATGACTTGGCGAATACTGCTACCAGCCGTAATATTCAAGCGACCGGTAATCGGCTCACCTTGACTACGAGCAGAAGGCAGTGAGTGCGATTCCAGAGAGTAACTTCGACCGTCACTACCTAGGAATACCGCAGGCTGATTACTCTTACCTCGAGCATGCGCTAAATACTTATCACCCGACTTATAGTTTAAGCCTTCGGCATCCACGTCATGGCCTTTCGCGTGACGAATCCAACCTTTCTCAGAAAGCACAACCGTGATTGGCTCACTTGGTACGAGGTCACGTTCAGTCAGCGCTTTTGCTTCTGCACGCTCAACCATTGGAGAGCGACGGTCATCACCGTATTTCTCTGCGTCTGCTTTGATTTCTTTTTTCAGTAGTGTGTTCAGACGACGCTCAGAACCGAGTAGCTGTTCTAGCTTCTCACGCTCTTTCTCTAGCTCGTCTTGCTCACCACGGATCTTCATCTCTTCTAGTTTCGCTAGATGACGAAGTTTGGTATCTAAAATTGCATCCGCTTGGATATCGGTAATACCAAAGCGTTCCATCAGCACCGCTTTTGGATCGTCTTCAGTACGGATGATCTCAATCACTTCATCTAGGTTGAGGTAAGCAACTAACAAACCTTCCAAGATGTGTAGACGAGCCATTACTTTGTCTAGACGGTGTTGTAAACGACGACGCACAGTCGTACGACGGAACTCGATCCACTCAGATAGAATTTGCACCAGACCTTTAACTTGAGGACGGTTATCCAAACCAATCATGTTCAAGTTAACGCGGTAACTGCGCTCAAGATCCGTTGATGCGAACAAGTGGTTCATCAACAAGTCACAATCGACACGGTTTGACTTAGGCACCACAACGATACGCGTTGGGTTCTCGTGATCCGATTCGTCACGAAGATCGTCAACCATTGGCAGCTTCTTCGCACGCATCTGGTTAGCGATTTGCTCAAGCAGTTTGGCACCCGATACTTGGTGAGGCAAAGAAGTGATAACAATATCAGAACCTTCTTTATGCCAAACCGCGCGCATTTTGATGCTGCCACGACCGTTGCGGTAAATCTTCTCGATATCCGCTTGCGGCGAGATAATTTCTGCTTCTGTTGGGTAATCCGGACCTTTGACATACTGCATCACGTCCGGCAGTTCTGCTTTCGGGTTGTCGATCAAATGAATAGTCGCATCTGCGATTTCACGAACGTTGTGCGGTGGGATGTCTGTTGCCATACCAACGGCAATGCCGGTTACACCGTTAAGCAGGATATGAGGCAGACGTGCTGGCAACATTTGTGGCTCTTTCATTGTGCCATCAAAGTTAGGTTGCCATTCAACCGTGCCCTGACCAAGTTCGCCAAGCAATACTTCAGCAAACTTAGACAGTTTTGCTTCGGTATAACGCATTGCCGCAAATGATTTCGGATCATCTGGCGCACCCCAGTTACCTTGACCATCCACTAATGGATAGCGGTAAGAGAATGGCTGAGCCATCAATACCATCGCTTCGTAACACGCTGAATCACCGTGCGGATGGTATTTACCTAGCACGTCACCAACGGTACGTGCAGATTTTTTGTATTTTGCTGATGCAGAGAGACCAAGCTCTGACATCGCATAAATGATGCGTCGTTGAACCGGCTTTAAGCCATCACCAATGTATGGCAAGGCGCGGTCCATGATTACGTACATCGAGTAGTTCAGATAAGCGTCTTCAGTGAACTTGCGCATTGGCAATTGTTCGACGCCATCGTAGGTAATTTCTGTAGACATCCGTTACACCTCTGCCAAGTCGCCGTTGTTTTGTAGCCAAGAACGACGGTCATCTGCACGCTTTTTACCTAGCAGCATGTCCATCATTTCCATGGTCGCCGTAGAGTCGTCAATGGTTAACTGCACTAAGCGACGCGTGTTCGGATCCATGGTGGTTTCACGCAACTGAAGTGGGTTCATCTCACCCAGACCTTTGAATCGTTGCACGTTGATTTTGGCTTTCTTCTTCGACAAGCGCTCTAAAATGCCATCTTTTTCATCATCATCGAGGGCGTAGAACACTTCTTTCCCGCAGTCGATTCGATACAGAGGCGGCATCGCCACATAGATATGACCCGCTTCCACTAGTGCGCGGAAGTGACGAGTAAATAGAGCACAAAGCAGCGTTGCGATGTGAAGACCATCCGAGTCCGCATCGGCAAGGATACAGATCTTACCGTAACGAAGACTCTCGAGGTTGTCGCTATCTGGGTCAATACCCAAAGCAACTGAGATATCGTGTACTTCTTGAGACGCAAGAACTTGATCGGCAGAGACTTCCCACGTGTTCAAGATCTTACCACGTAGTGGCATCACGGCTTGGAATTCACGGTCACGTGCCTGTTTTGCCGAGCCACCCGCAGAGTCACCCTCCACAAAGAAGATTTCCGTGCGACTTAAGTCCTGTGCAGAACAGTCGGTCAACTTACCTGGCAGTGCCGGGCCAGAAGCCACTTTCTTACGTACGACTTTTTTCGCCGCTCGCATACGACGATGCGCGTTAGCGATACAGACTTCTGCCAATTGCTCTGCGAGCTGAGGCTTTTCGTTCAACCAAAGACTGAACGCATCTTTTACAACGCCAGAGACAAATGCCGCGGTTTGACGAGAAGAGAGACGTTCCTTGGTCTGGCCTGCAAATTGTGGATCTTGAATTTTAACCGACAGCACGTAAGAACAGCGGTCGAAAACGTCATCACCCGTTAGCTTCACACCACGAGGTAATAGATTACGGAACTCACAGAATTCGCGCATCGCTTCCAACAAGCCTTGGCGTAAACCATTAACGTGCGTACCACCTTGAGCGGTTGGGATTAGGTTAACGTAGCTTTCGGTGATCATTTCACCGCCTTCTGGCTGCCAAATTACCGCCCAGTTTGCCGCTTCAGTATCCGCCAAGAACTCACCAGTAAATGGTTCTTCAGGAATAACTGGATAGCCTTTTACACCTTCCGCAAGATAGTCTTTAAGACCGTCTTCGTAGTACCACTTATAGTCTTTGCCATTAACTTTGTCGGTTAATGTGATTTCTAAGCCCGGACACAAAACCGCTTTTGCGCGCAGGTTGTTGACTAGGCGCGTCACAGAGAAGTTAGCCGAATCGAAGTACTTCGCATCAGGCCAGAAATGTACGCTGGTACCGCGATTGCGACGACCACATGTGCCAGTTACGGTTAGATCAGACACTTTCTCGCCGTGTTCAAATGCAATTTCATACACTTGACCATCACGACGAACTGTTACTTCAACGCGTTTTGACAACGCGTTTACTACAGATATACCTACCCCGTGCAAACCACCAGAGAATTGGTAGTTTTTGTTAGAGAACTTACCACCCGCATGTAGCTTACATAGAATTAGCTCTACGCCTGATACTTTCTCTTCTGGGTGGATATCAACAGGCATGCCTCGACCATCATCGATCACTTCGAGTGATTGGTCAGCATGTAGGATGACTTGTACTTTTGAGGCATGTCCGGCTAGCGCTTCATCGACACTGTTGTCGATAACTTCTTGGCCCAAATGGTTTGGGCGCGCTGTATCCGTATACATCCCTGGTCGGCGACGTACTGGCTCTAAGCCATTCAGTACTTCAATGGCACCAGCATTATATTGTTCAGTCATAATACGGAATTATTCTCAAAGTTTACTTGTTGCCTGAGTATCACCAATGGGCGTACCCATACTCAGGAAACGAAAAAGCCACCCTGTTCACATCATTAAGAGTTTATAAACATGATGCATAACAAAGTAGCCAGGGTCCTCGACCCTTAAGATCTTTTGGCAAAACATAGTCGGAAAGCATACCGCCCATGTCAAGAAACGGTTGGATATATCAATAAAAACTATGAGCCTTTTCCAATCGCTTTCGAATTACAGTTCTAGAAATTCGATAATCTGTGCAGGATAACGCTCAAAGCCTACAAAACTGTGATCACCGCCTTGTTCTACTGTTTGCTTAGCGTCTGCAAACTTATCTACCGCTTGTCGATAGTCTAAAACCTCATCTTCTGTTTGTTGCAATAACCAAAAAGAATGTGGCGACGCGATGCTTTGTACATCAAGAGCTTTTAACTCGTCAATATGACAAGCTTCAAGTGTATAGGTTTCATGCGTATATGGGTTAGTTTGCTTACCCAAATAATCTACTAGCAACTCATAAGGCTTGACTGCGGGGTTGACCACTACCGCTTTAAACCCAAACTTGTCATTTAGCCACGTTGACATAAAACCGCCTAATGAGCTGCCCACTAGACCAATTTTATAGTCGTCTTTATATTGCTCGAGAATATCCAACAACATTTTCGCCGCTTGCTGAGGATAACAAGGTAACTGGGGAACAATCACCTTAATATCAGGCCTATGTTGCTCGCAGTAGGCTCTCATCACATTCGCTTTCATGGAGAGTGGAGAGCTATTAAAGCCATGGATATAGAGAAGAAGTGAAGGTTTACTCATAGATATCTCGCACAAAAAAGCGAGCCCAAACAGAGAGCTCGGGCGCGTTAGTAGCCGTTAGAAGAGAAGTCTGGTTGGAACTGGCCATCGGGAAGCCGACCTACTTGGGTCGTAATATCGCCACAAGCGTGTAGTTGCAGCTCCCGCCAACCAGGCGAAGTGGTATCAAGGGCAAAATCATCCGAGTTAGGCTTAAACTGAACACAAGTTGAGGGTGTTGCCATCACTCGAATGCCCTTGTGAAGCACATTCATATCTTGATGAACATGACCACAGAGAATGCCTTTCACGTTATCAAAACGCTCGACAACCTGCCAAAACGCTTCGGCATCTTTTAAAGTATGTTGATCAAGCCACGCGCTTCCCACCAGTAACGGGTGATGATGCAACAAAACAAGTGTGTGTCTTTCTGGGTGTTCGGCTAGCTTTTCTTCGAGTAGCGTTAATTGCTGATCGCTCAAGCGCCCATGAGGAACGCCAACCACTTGCGAGTCTAAAAGAATTAACTGCCAATGCTCGCCAAGCAACACATGCTCTGCGGCTTTGATTTGTGGCGAAGGCAAAACACTGCCCATATTAGGCTTGTAATCATGATTACCAGGTAGCCAAAAACAGTCTTTCTCTAGCGGTTCAATGCCGTTGGCAAAGCGCTGATAAGATTCTGCACTATGGTCTTGGGAAATATCCCCCGTCGCCAAGATGTAATCAAACGCCACGTTGCGGCGTAAAACATCAGCAACAACAGCATTGAAGCTATCGACTGTTTTTACGCTTAGCAAACTTCCCTCATCGGCAGCAAACAGATGAGTATCCGTAATTTGTAAAAGTTTGATGCTGTCACTAGATGATTGCAAAATGAAAACCTGATTCGTCCACTATATCGTTATTTGTTATTTTCCTTTAGTGACGTGACGATCAATTGAAGGCAAGTGGTGTTCTACTGATACCACTTCGTAAACAAAACGTCAGCCATTCACCGAGGAATGTGTTTAATTGATGCTTTTCATCTTTCTGCATCAGTTGGTCATTGGGATAATCATACTTAGCTTTTATGCGAGAGAACTCTCCGCTTGAGCATACTTCGGCTACTCTCGCATCATGATAAAGCCTGACAGACATCGTCGGTAAAGGAAACACTGGCGTTTCATCACTCTGACATATCTCAACAACTGTGGTGTATTTTGTGATTTCATTCACGGTCAATTGGTAAACCATGTTCGCCGCTTGGTAGCAACGTACATCCCCAACTTCGGCAGAAGCAGGCAATAAGGCGTTCAACTTAGCGTAGTTGGTCTCATACGTTCTCATAAGACCAGCTAAATCAACATGATATTGTTGTTTTTCAGCCAATTGTGCCATTACTCACTCTCCACCGTTTGGGATAGTCCCCATTCTGACTTTAACTCTTGATGGTGTAATTGCAGCCATTGCAACGCAATAATCGACGCACCATTTTCAAATTTTCCGTCCTTCACCCATTGATACGCCGTTTCACGACTCATGACATGAACGCGGATATCTTCATTCTCATAGTCTAAACCATGAATGCCGTGCGCTTTAGACGCATCCACTTCACCAACAAAGACGTCTAGCTTTTCCGAGCAACCACCAGCCGAAGGATAATAGGAAGTAACAGGTACAACGCGCCCCACCTGAATCCCCGCTTCTTCGACAGCCTCTCGACGAATTACGGCTTCAGCAGATTCATCGCGGTCAATCATACCGGCGACAATTTCTAGCTGCCAAGGGTGTTCATGTTCCAACGCGCCAATACGAATCTGTTCAATGATTACGACCTGGTCCGTCTTTGGATCATAAGGAAGCATCGCTGCTGCGTGACCACGCTCGAACATTTCTCGTTCGACAACTCCACTCCAACCACCAGCAAATAGCCTATGCTGAAAGCGGTATTTCACCATTTTGAAAAAACCTTCAAATAAGGTTTCTTTCGAGATGACTTTTACATCTCGCGAAGTAAAATCTTGTTGTTGTTTGTCACGCTGTTGCATTCAACACCTCTCTGAGTGAATCCTGTAGTTTACTCATTGTTATTCGCTTGCTCAAAGGACTTGGCTCAACTTTTTGTATAATAGTTACAAATTAATTTAAGTCTTTGCTAAAAATTTATTGCACAAGTGGATAATTACGTGTAAAAAAGTGCAAACTTTAGAGTAAATATCGTGCAAATTGAGTTAAACTACTGAGAATTAACCAATCTATGGACCGCGGGAATAGAAAATGAAAAAATTGCTTCCACTATTTATCAGTGCAGCGCTAGGTAGCATGAGTACGTCTGCGTTCGCAGACTCTTTGGCTGAAATCTACGACTTGGCAAAACAAAATGATCCACAATTGCTCAGTGTAGCAGCACAACGTGACCAAGCTTTCGAAGCAATCACCTCAAGCCGTAGTGCTCTATTACCACAGATCAACCTTACTGCGGGTTACAATTTAACTCGTGGTGATACTGAATACGATTCAAATCTAATTAGTGACGTATCAAACGATGGCAACGCGCTAACCGCTGGCGTTAGCTTTTCACAAGCACTTTACAACCGCGCATCTTGGATCTCTCTAGATACTGCTGAGAAAAGTGCTCGCCAAGCAGACGCAACTTACGCAGCGACGCAACAGGCACTGATTCTTCGCGTGTCACAAGCGTATTTTGAAGTTCTACGCGCACAAGATAATCTTGTTTTCGTACGTGCAGAAAAAGCCGCGGTTGGCCGTCAACTTGAGCAAACTAAACAGCGTTTTGAAGTAGGTTTGTCTGCAATCACTGACGTGCATGACGCACAAGCTCAGTACGACCAAGTGCTAGCGGACGAAGTGTTGGCAGAAAACGCGCTAACTAATAGCTACGAGTCACTGCGTGAAATTACAGGCCAAGAGCACAAAGATCTCAACATTTTGGACACTGGCCGCTTCACTGCTAGCCCATCGACCGTACCAGCTGAATCGCTCATTGATGAAGCAAAAACCAAAAACCTGACCTTGCTATCATCACGTATTCTTCAAGACATTGCGCGTGACAATATTTCACTAGCAAGCTCTGGCCACCTACCAACGCTCTCTCTAGACGGTGGTTACAACTACGGTGATACTTCTCATAGCTCTCGTGACAACACGACAGACAACTTCAATATTGGTGTGAACCTTGCTGTACCGCTATACACAGGTGGTAACGTAACCTCTCAAACCAAACAAGCTGAATACGCGTACGTGGCAGCAAGCGAAGATCTTGAAGCACAGTACCGTAGCGTAGTAAAAGATGTTCGCGCACAAAACAACAACATTAACGCCTCTATCGGCGCATTACGTGCGTATGAGCAAGCGGTTATTTCTGCACGCTCTGCACTAGAAGCAACAGAAGCTGGCTTTGATGTAGGTACTCGTACTATCGTTGATGTACTGGACGCGACTCGTCGTCTATACGATGCGAACAAAAACCTATCGAACGCTCGTTACGACTACATTTTAAGTGTTCTTCAGCTACGCCAAGCAGTTGGTACGCTAAGCGAACAAGACATCTTAGACGTTGATGCAGGTTTGAAAGCGGCAAAATAACCGCGAATTGAATACTTCAGGTCTTAATAAATAAAAAACGCCAGTTGAGTTATCAGCTGGCGTTTTTTATTACTTGTAGTTCAGAGCCTGAAAGTGCCTCTGAACTAAAAGTATCAAAAAGGCCGCACTTAGCGACCTTTATGAGCAAATAGCATTTCAATGCTAACAAACAGCAGGCTTAGCCCTTACCGCCTTTGATTGCATTAATGATTTCACTGGTCGAGCAGCCATCTTCAAAGTTCAATACACGAACTTCACCACCCGCCGCAATGACTTCTTTACCACCAGCAATCTCTTCTGGTTTGTAGTCACCGCCTTTTACTAGCAAGCTTGGTAGAACTTCTGAGATCAAACGCTGCGGCGTATCTTCACTAAATGGTACAACCCAATCCACAGCGCCCAAACCTGCCAACACCGCCATGCGGCGATCGGTTGGGTTTACCGGACGACCAGGGCCTTTAAGGCGTTTTACTGACTCATCGGTATTTACCGCAACGATTAGGCGATCGCCCAGTTCAGCAGCATGGTTTAAGTAAGACACATGCCCAGCGTGTAGAATATCAAAGCAGCCATTTGTCATAACGACTTTCTCGCCACGAGCACGTGCTTTTTTCACCGCTTCGATCAATGCTTTTTCTGAAATCACACCGTAATCCGTGTCTTGGCTGCCATGTACCGCTTCTGCTAATTCAATCTCAGAAAGCGTTGACGTGCCTAGTTTACCAACCACAACACCTGCCGCTGCGTTCGCTAAAGCGCACGCTTCTTCAAATGATTTGCCTGCGGCAACAGACGCTGCCAATACAGAGATAACCGTGTCGCCCGCACCTGTCACGTCGTACACTTCTTTCGCTTGAGTTGGAAGGTGGAACGGTTCCTGGCCACGACGAATCAAGGTCATTCCGTTTTCGCTGCGTGTCACCAAAAGCGCTTCAAATTCAAACTCTTCAACCAAAGCCAGTGCTTTCTCTACTAGCTCTTGGTCAGATTTCACTTTACCTACAACGTCTTCGAACTCTTTCATGTTTGGCGTAAGAAGTGTTGCGCCACGGTAGCGTTCAAAATCCGCACCTTTCGGGTCAATGAAAACCGGAATATTTGCTGCGCGCGCTTTTTGGATGTATGCCTGAACATGCTCTAACGAGCCTTTTGCGTAGTCAGACATAATCACGGCTTTAACGTTTGGTAGTGCGGCATCCATTCGAGATAACACTGGCGCAGAATCTGTGTTTTCAAACTTGTCTTCGAAGTCGAGACGAATAAGCTGTTGTCCACGGCTCATTACGCGAAGCTTCGTAATCGTTGGGTAATCAGGCAGTGCAACGAAATCGCACTTCACATTGAGTGAGCTCAGCGTCTCCGTCAGCACTTTTGCAGGCTCATCTTCCCCAGTTAGACCAACAATGTGAGCATGGCCACCTAGTGATGCGATGTTCATCGCAACGTTCGCAGCACCACCAGGACGCTCTTCATTGTTTTCTACTTTTACAACAGGAACCGGCGCTTCAGGAGAAATGCGTCCGGTTGGGCCATACCAGTAACGATCTAGCATGACATCACCGATGATGAGCACACCAGCGCTGTTGTAATCAGGTAGAATTGGTTTCATTGTTGGTCTCCAAAAATTAAATCGAAGTGAGTTTATCACAGCCCTTATCGAGGCTAAATATATGGTCTTAACTGAACCACTGATTCCAAGCCTGTTTTACCCACTCCCTTTCGGCAACAAACTTATCTTCCACCACATCAGCGTCTAAATTAAGTAGATTTCGGCGGTGTATTTCGTTTCGCATTGTCGTGTAAGCACGTATCAACTGCATTGCTTGGTCTTCGTCCATAACATCTTGCGCAATGAGCGTTTCAAAGATGCGCACATTATCACACCAACGCGTCAATTTCGGCTTATCGTGACTATAGTTGAGCACTAGGTACTGAGCGAGAAATTCGATATCGGTAATCCCACCTACATCTTGCTTGAGCATAAAGCGGCCTGGCTTTTTCCCCCCAAGATGACCGCGCATTTTTTCTCTCATTTCGACAACGTCTTTTTTCAGTTCAGCTTGATCGCGTGCTTTGCACAACACATCATGCCGCGTATTGTGAAATGCAATTGCCAGTGGTTCATCACCATAAATCATGCGCGCGCGGACAAGTGCTTGATGTTCCCATGTCCACGCGTCTTGATGTTGGTAGTCGTCGAACGCGTCTGTTGGGCTAACCAACAAACCCGATGCACCGGACGGACGCAATCGGGTATCGACCTCGTATAAAATACCGGAAGCGGTGCGAGTGGAGAAAATATGAATGATACGCTGTGCTAAACGAAGGTAGAACTGACGACCATCAATCTCTTTCTTGCCGTCAGTGTAGACATTGACGGGGCAGTCATGCATGAAGACAATATCCAAATCGGAGTTATAGCCGAGCTCCCACCCTCCGACTTTACCATAGCCAATTACAGCAAAGCCTTTACCTTCACGATCTTTCACATGCGTTGGCTCGCCGTACTTTTCAGACACTTGCAACCAAGCCTGACTGATCACCGCATCAACGATAGCTTCCGCTAAATAAGTTAAATGGTCACTCACTTTCATCACTGGCAATGCGCCAGCAATATCTGCCGCTGCAATACGCAAAATACAAATTTGCTTAAACTGACGCAACGCTTCCATTTGCTGTTCCATATCATCCTCAGGAATACGCGCCAAATAATCACGTAGCTCTGTACGGTAACTGTCTAATGGAATGGGATTGTACAGCTGCGCAGGGTCGATCAACTCATCAAGCAAGATAGGATAACGAGACAGCTGCTCTGAAATCATTGGGCTTGCGGTACACAAACGTACGAGCTGCACCAGAGCCGCTGGATGCTCATCCAATAATTCCAAGTAAGTCGTGCGAGTGCAGATGTTGTGTAGCAAGTGAAGTACACGAGATAAACCAAACTGTGCATCAGGATGGGCAAAGACCGCATCAAACACTTTCGGCATCAAACGATTGAGCACTTCGCGTCCACGTGGGCCTAACGTTTTTTTGGCCAGATCGGTTTTAAAGTTGATGATGGTTTTCGCGCATGAAGCAAAGTCTTCAATCTGAATATCCTGCTGCAAGATATGCTCAAGAACATCTTGTTTGTCGGCCATATCCCATAGCTCATGAAAATGACGAGCAACGGTAGTCCCCTCGTCTTCTTCATCATCACCAATTAGTGATTCAAAAACTTGGTGAACATTTGCCATATGCTGCTGGGTTTGCTCAATCAATTGCTCCCAACAGCTCATTTTCATCGCGGTGGCGAGCTTTAAGCGTTCGGTTTCGCAATCAGGCAGCGTCTGGGTTTGCTTATCCGCCATTGCTTGCAACAAGTTTTCTAATTGACGCAAGTACTTGTATGCGGCTTCTAGATCGCTGACTTCTTGTGGAGTAAGCAATGCCAGTTCTTCAATGCCTTCCAGCGTTTCCAACAGCCCTCGATTACGTAAAGAAGGTTCTCGACCACCTCGAATCAATTGAAAAACTTGAGCGATAAATTCAATTTCTCGAATGCCACCCGCACCTAGCTTAATGTTGTTATTCAACCCTCGGCGGCGAACCTCGCTACTGATCATCGACTTCATTCGACGCAAAGATTGAATCGCACTGAAATCAATATAACGACGAAAAACAAAAGGGCGCAGCATTTGGCGTAGCTCTTGATACTGCGGGTACATCTCACATCCCATCACCCGAGCTTTGATCATCGCGTAACGTTCCCAATCTCGCCCCTGCTCTTGGTAATAATCTTCAAGTGCGGCATAGCTCATTACCAAGGGGCCACTTTCTCCAAATGGGCGAAGTCGCATGTCGACGCGGTAGCAAAAACCATCGAAGGTTTGTTGGTCGAGCGCTTTGATGATGCGTTGACCAAGACGAGTAAAGAACTGGGCATTGGCAATGCTGCGGCGTGCGCCTTGGGTTTCGCCATTCTCTGGATACGTGAAAATTAGATCAATATCGGAAGAAAAGTTTAGCTCGCCACCACCCAGTTTCCCCATGCCGATAATTAACATCGGCTGCACTTCACCGTCCTCACTTGTTGGCGTGCCCCACTCCTGACAACACACTTGATATTGCCATTGATAGGTTTCAAAAATCATCGCTTCTGCCAACTCAGATAAGTGGCTTAAAGACGTCTCTAGAGACCATGCATGCGTGAAATCCTTCCACGCAATGTACACCATTTCTCGATTGCGAAACTGACGCAATACGCGATGACCAGACATCTCATCAGGACATTGTTCCAACAGTTCAGCAAGGCGTGAGCGGTAAGACTCCTGACGACTTGGCTGCGCTAACATACTTGGCAACTCACGGGCTAGGACTTCATCGCGATGAATGGCTTCAGTTATAAACTGGCTTAAGCCCGCCACATAACGAAATTGCTGCGCAACCTCGTCGGGCCAAAGGGGAAAATAACCTGCGTCTTGGGCGTTTTGTACGGCAGATTCAGCGATAGAAATCAGTGGCGAAGGCAGCTGCATTTTTCTTCCTTGTTTGAAAAGCACGGTAACTCATTCTTTATACCAGACTGAAAGCAAATAAAAACGCCCACAAAAGGTTTGTGGGCGTTTTATCAAAAGTTCGGGATCGAATATTAAACTTGGAAAGATTTGATCTTCTTGTCTAGCTCACCTGCATTATTTTGCATCATTTCAGAGGTTTCTAGCAGCTCGGTAACAACAACAACTGAGGCTTCAACCAACTCACGTACATTGGTGAGGTTTTGGCTCATCTCTTCTGCAACACTGCTTTGCTGACCAGACGCCGTCGCGATCTGGAAGTTCATGTCATTGATTTGCGTCACTTGCCCAACAATACCATCGAGCTCAGATCCAGCATTAGAAACCAGCTCGTTTCCATCTGCCGCTTCTACAACGCTTTTTTCCATGAGTTCTACCGCAGATTCAGCACTGGTTTGCAGCTGTGCGATCATCTCTTGAATTTCTACCGTCGCTTGTTGTGTACGTTGGGCAAGGTTACGAACTTCATCTGCAACCACAGCAAAACCCCGCCCAGCCTCGCCAGCTCGCGCCGCTTCAATCGCCGCATTCAGTGCAAGCAGGTTGGTTTGTTCAGAAATGCCTTGAATCGTCCCTACAACGCTACCA
This sequence comes from Vibrio sp. 1580, assembly GCF_033340055.1. Classification (NCBI taxonomy): domain Bacteria; kingdom Pseudomonadati; phylum Pseudomonadota; class Gammaproteobacteria; order Vibrionales; family Vibrionaceae; genus Vibrio; species Vibrio sp. 1580. Next base: position 21,695 of record NZ_JAWOVT010000011.1, on the reverse strand, counting down.
ATGGCTTCAACACGTTCTTCAACTTGGTTAACCGCTTGTGCCGATGAAGCGATATCCGACGAAAGTTCACTCATTTTCGCCATTGTACTTTGCAAGAACTGCTGACCAGAAATTGCTTGTGCGGAAGCTTGCTCTGTTAGAGAAGATGCCGTCTGGGCATGTTCCGCAACCGTTTGGACCGTCGACGACATTTCACTCATCGCCGTAGCAAGTTGATCAATTTCGTTAAACTCTTCTTGCGCCGATTCCTTCGTTTCCGACATGCTCAGCGTCATGACTTCGGTGAGCGTTGATAATTCATCAGACGCATTAATTTGCATTTGAATAACATCGTGCAATTGTCGACGTGTCTTTTCTAATTCACGTGCCACGTCTCCGTATTCATCTTTACAATCCATACCAAATGGAACAGAGAGGTTCTTGCTCGCCATCAGTTTGATCGCGTCGCTCAGATACTGTGTTTGACGCAACATCACTCTAGCCGCCGCTAATAAGAGCACGACAAAAACCACAATCAATAAGGCGGTTTGCCAAGCAACTTGCGTTAAATATGCTTCATAATGCTGTTGGGCAACTTGCGCGTTTTGTGTCGCCGCTAAAAGTGAGTCGTAAAAAGTGTTTGCGTCCCACAGTTGTTTTGCCACGATCAGGACAGTACTGAAGACCATCAACATGACCATTTTAGGCACCAGTCGAATGTCGGATATGACCCTTTCCCATGGCTTAAATGCCAGCTTTTCCATTGTCAGTTCTCCACCGAGTCTTATATAGTCTTTATCTATAATCTTTATATTACTTATAGTTATGTTCGCGCTTTGCGTGGTTACGCGATTTATTTTGAGCTTCGTATGAAAAACAATGATATCAAAGACAGCACACGACCGATGGGCCTGTTGTCACTAATATTGTCTTTTATGGCACTATTTGTGATCTCTGGCTTGTTGTTTTTCCCGATCGATCACGAAACCCGTCAAGTTCTTATCGGTCTGGATTTCATAATCTGTAGTATTTTTCTACTACAGCTCACCATTGATTTGATCCGGTCCACAGATCGCTGGTTATTCCTTAAACGTCATTGGATAGATTTCGTGGCGAGCATCCCATTGATAGAGCCCCTGCGCTTTGCTCGTATTTTTCATATTATGCGAGTGGTATTAGTACTGCGTTCGTCAAAGTTCATTTTGCATCAGCTCAAAGAAAACCGCCGCGAAACTACGGTCGCCTCTATACTGCTATTGATGGTTATCCTCATAACGCTCGGTTCTAGTGCAATGCTGTTTATCGAAGCGAAAAACCCAGAAGCGAATATTCGCACTGGCGCCGATGCTTTGTGGTGGGTATTTGTAACGATCTCAACGGTTGGTTACGGCGATCATTATCCTGTGACCTCCATAGGAAAGTTTTTGGCTGTCATCATCATTGTTTGCGGGGTGGGTATCTTTGGTATGATCTCGGGTCTTATCACCTCTATCCTTACTGCCCCAACGAAACAACAGACACACAGTTCAATCAATAAAGAACGTATGCTCGAGCAGCTCCTAACCCAACAAGCGCAAATACTAGAACGACTCGATTTCATGGAAAAAGAGCTACAACAACGTAAAACAGAGACAAAAAAATAGGACCATGCGGTCCTATTTTTTTGTCGTTACCACCAGAACGATCATTCACGCCAATAAGGCTGTACTTCCATACTGATCGCTCGGGTTTGATCCATTGCATGCAAAATTGAGCGCTCTTGACGGTGCAACCAGCGTTCTAACTGCTCTTTTTCTGCGTCTTCCAGCATATCAACCAACGGGAGCAAGTGGTTCAGCATTAGCAGATCATCGATACCATGCACCAGATCCGCCCATGGTAAACGGAAGCTGTTACGCTCATCCGAGTTATACAAACTCGCGAAACCAATACCAGTATAGAGGTTACGCAATAAGCGATAACGCTGATCAACGTACTCTTGCGCCGTCAAATCGCGCTCTGCTGGGAAAGCTTCCATTAGCTCAGCCCAAGTGCGATCGAGCTGAGTAACTGAAAACGGCATGATGTTACTTGCCATTTTTTCACGTGCTTTTTCATCAAGAAATGGCTGCCAACCGCGTGCTAAGATCCAGCGGCTTAGATCCAGCAGTAACCCTGTGTAACGCGCGGAATTGAGCAACCCTAGCACTTCTTCACGGCTTGGCAACTCTTGTAACTGCTGAGTCAGCTCAGATACTAAGAACTTACGCGCATCCAACTTACGCAGCACATTGCCTTTGTCATCTAAAAGCTCTTCAAGGTGTGCATGCTCATCTAACCAACTCAGTTCTTCTTCCAACCATTTAAGCTCTTGGCGCAGAATCGCACTCGCGCGACGAGGGACAATCCCGCCAAAAATGGTCAATGTTTGACGAATGAAACGAATGGCATTACTGATTTCACGCAGTGCTTCCACGCTGTCACGCTCAGCATAAATTTGCTCGTGATAATGCCAATGAGACAAAGCGTGCTCTAAAGAGTTGATCAAGCAAAATTCAACGGTATCCGTCGGACTACTGTCCACAAGTGCCAATGATTTTACTTCATCACCCGCATAACCGCTTGCAAGTCGATAACCTTTCGCCGCTTTGCTCAAGTTACCCAAGCGCATACCACCTTGCTCGCAAAAGCTGCGTGCCAGTGTGAATAAAGCTTCGGTTTGGCCAGACTTAAGTTCCAGTTCAACTTCGCAAATTGGCTCTTGCTTCTCTTCTTCGTCTTCACCTTTGGCTACAACTAAGCCTTGGTCAAAAGCAACTTCAATCTGACTGCCATCGGGCATGCCAATCAGCCATTGTTCACGTGTGAAGTTGGTCGAGAATAATGGCATAAGCTCGGATTGCAGCGTTTCTGCATCTTTACCTGGAGGCCAAATATCTAGAGGATGAAGCGACAGATTAGGCTCGTCGCTAGTGTGCTCAGCATTGTATTCTGGTCTTTGATGTAAGCCTGCGACGACGCGTCCTGCTGTCTTTACGGTTTGGACGAATACATCATCAAAACGGCGAATTCTTAAACCAATGTCGTGCTTTCTGAGCCATTTATCGGCAGTATCAAAATAGGTGTTACCCAAGTCACGACAACTATGCTGAAGTACTTTTGTCTCAGAAATTTTTTCTTTTAAAGTTTCTGAAAATTCAGGAGAAACAAAAAACTTCAGTTCTATTTCGGTTTCCATAGCTATACCTTTCAAAGCAGATAGAAACAGGATATTGCGTAATTTCTCACACGGCAAGAGAGAAATATCGCCGGAATGATGATCTAAAACAGTTTTAATGAGCGATTTAATGCGTTACCATGCGCGCCTTTATAGCCATCGCTCAACATTTCGCCAAGCACTCAGAAATGGTGTATGTTTTTTTAAGGTTATAGTTATTAGGTTGAATGACCATGCCAGTAAATACAATTATGGGGTTATTTGCAAAGTCCCCAATTAAGCCTTTGCAACGCCACGTTGTGTGTGTCAACGAATGTTGTTCACACTTGGTGAAATTCTTTGAAGTATCTTCAAAGGGTGATTGGGAAAAAGCAGCAGAAATCCGTGCACAAATTTCTCACCTAGAGAAAGAAGCGGATGTGCTGAAACGTGAAATCCGTCTAAAACTGCCTCGCGGTTTGTTCATGCCAGTCGACCGTACTGACATGCTTGAGCTTTTGACTCAACAGGACAAACTTGCAAACCTGGCAAAAGACATTGCTGGCCGTGTATATGGTCGTCAACTTGTCATCCCTGAGGCTCTCCAACCAAACTTCCTCGCTTACGTTCAACGTTGTCTTGATGCTGCCGATCAGGCGCAAAAGGTAATCAATGAACTTGATGAATTGCTAGAAACCGGCTTCAAAGGCCGTGAAGTGACGCTCGTCGCTGAAATGATTCATCAATTAGACGTTATCGAAGATGATACCGATGCCATGCAGATTGAACTTCGCCAACAGTTGATGGTGATTGAAGCTGACATGAACCCTATCGATGTCATGTTCCTATACAAGATTCTTGAATGGGTAGGTGGTATTGCCGACCAAGCGCAGCGCGTAGGTGCTCGTTTGGAAGTCATGCTATCTCGATCTTAAAACATAAAGTTAACGACATAACGAAGAGCATAATTAACACGTGTCATAGGGACGATGACTATTTTCATCGTCTTATGGTTTGGCGCGCGTAAAATTTTGTTCCGCTTGTTATAAAACAACTAGGTATTACGATGGATATCCTTGCGAACTACGGCACTGTCCTGATTATTGTTGCAGCGATTTTTGGTTTCATGATGGCGATTGGTATTGGCGCGAACGACGTTGCTAATGCGATGGGTACATCTGTAGGTTCAAAAGCGCTAACTGTAAAACAAGCTATCATCATTGCGATGATCTTCGAATTTGCAGGTGCTTACCTTGCAGGCGGTGAAGTAACCGACACTATCCGTAAAGGTGTAATCGAAACTTCTTTATTTGCCAGTCAACCAGATGTTCTTGTCTACGGCATGATGTCTGCGCTTTTAGCAGCAGGTACTTGGCTGCTTCTTGCTTCTTACATGGGCTGGCCAGTATCAACGACTCACTCAATCATCGGTGCAATCATTGGTTTTGCATGCGTATCAGTAGGTACTGAAGCGGTTGACTGGGGCAGCGTTCAAGGCATTGTTGGTAGCTGGATTATTACGCCAGTGATTTCAGGTTTCTTTGCTTACGTTATCTTTGTCAGCGCACAACGCCTGATTTTTGATACAGAGAACCCTCTGTTTAACGCGAAACGTTTTGTACCTGTTTACATGTTCATCACAACAATGGTGATTGCTCTTGTAACCATCAAAAAAGGTCTAAAACACGTTGGTCTTCACCTGACCAATGGTGAAGCTTGGATGTGGGCAGCAGCAGTTTCAGCACTTGTGATGATTGGCGGCTACGTATACATCCAGAAAAAATTCGCTAATCGCGAAGAAGACCGCAGCTTTTCTGGCGTGGAAGGTATCTTCAGCGTTCTGATGGTTATCACCGCTTGTGCGATGGCATTTGCACACGGTTCAAACGACGTTGCAAACGCCATTGGTCCACTGTCTGCTGTCGTATCGACTGTTGAACACATGGGCGAAATCAGCACGAAAAGCACCATCGCTTGGTGGATTCTACCTCTTGGCGGTATTGGTATCGTGGTCGGTCTTGCAACACTGGGTCACAAAGTAATGGCAACCGTTGGTACTGGCATCACTGAGCTAACGCCTAGCCGCGGTTTTGCAGCACAGCTAGCAACAGCATGTACGGTAGTTCTAGCGTCTGGTACAGGCCTGCCAATTTCAACCACTCAAACATTGGTTGGTGCGGTTCTCGGTGTTGGCTTTGCTCGTGGTATCGCAGCACTGAACCTAGGCGTAGTTCGTAACATCGTGGCATCATGGATCGTTACACTACCAGCGGGTGCGTTATTGGCCGTAGTATTCTTCTACGGACTTCAAGCGATGTTCGCTTAAGACACTCGTCAATAGAATGTAAGCGCTTTGTCATTATTGACTCAAACGCACAGAAAGGGAGGCTTTGCCTCCCTTCTTTGTTGCACCGAGGTTTGAAACTGCATACTATTCGTCTATTTCCGGCCCCAATCATTCGGTGCCAACGCTGTCTCCAAGAAAAATCGTTAAGGGATTTACTGTGAAAAAACTAATCATCACGGTTTTGTTTACTTTGCTAGCAGCGCCAGCGGCCCTAGCAGCAGACCGTTATATTTCTGATGACCTCTTCACTTTTATGCACTCAGGTCCAAATAACACCTACCGTATTATTGGTAGTGTTAACGCCGGTTCTAAAGTACAACTGATTAAAACCAACCGAGATACTGGCTATACGCAAGTTCGTGATGACCGTGGTCGCACTGGTTGGGTACAAAGCAAGTTTGTGACAAACCAAGAGAGCATGGCAATTCGCCTTCCTCGTATTGAGAAAGAGCTAGCCGAAGTAAAAGAGCAGCTTGCTAATGCTCGTCAAACTTCTGATGCAGAGAAAGCCGGTCTTGTTACCTCTCTCGAAACACGTAACCAACAAATTTCAGATCTAGAAAATAAATACTCTGAGATCAGCGATCAGCTTACTTCTGTTGAAACAGAAAACCGCGAGCTACGCGCAAAACTGGATACACAAAAAGATGACATGCTGCTTAAGTACTTCACTTATGGCGGCGGTGTTGCAGGTTTAGGTTTACTATTTGGTTTGATTCTTCCGCATGTCATGCCTCGTAGAAAGCGCTCTCCTGCGGGTTGGGCATAAACCCTTACGCTTTTATCTTTAAAAAGAACGCAAAAGCCAGTCGATATTGACTGGCTTTTTAGTTTGCTTCGTTTGACAGAAGTGAGTACTACTCCCCCATTGAACTAGAGGCTCGACGACGATCCGTTGCGCCATAAAGCTTGCCATCTTTTAGCTCAATTGCATTCAAACCGCTTACCACTGGAATAACGTGCACTGGGTAGCCAAGCTCCATAAACTCAGGCACCAACATTTCTGCGAACGTTTTCTTTTCCACCAGCAAACCAGTCGGGTCATAAGACTTGGTGCGGTCTATCTTAGTGCCATACTGGATGTTTGGTAAGTCAATAGCCTCTTGCGCTGATAAATTCCAATCCAGCACCCCAACCACGGTTTTGAGTACATACCCCGGGATTTGTGAACTACCTGGTGACCCAACCACCAAACGCAAGTTATCATCACTGTCCATCACCATTAATGGCGTAATAGCCGAACGTGGACGCTTGCCCGCTTCAATTGAGTTTTGCGTAGGCTTGCCGTTAACCGTTGGCTGAGGTGAGAAGTTCGCCATTTGTGCATTCAAGATAACGCCATCAACCATGACACCAGATCCCATTCCCGTGCCAACGGTGCTGGTCATCGCAATTGCATTTCCATCTCTATCGACGATAGAAATATGCCCTGTATCTTTGCTCTCGAAGCCTTGATATTGCGCATACTGAGTTTGCGTTATCTGTCCTGCTTGTGGATCCTCTTTTGAAGTGCCATTATCAGGGATTAAATCACGTCTCTGATCTAGATAGGCTTTAGACAGCAACTGTTCAACTGGCGCTTCCACATAATCCGGATCTCCGGCATACGCAATACGATCGGCTTTTGCAATTCGCATCGCTTCAGTCATGAGACGCCAAGGTTCCACATCCGTTTTCGCCATATGGGCAATGCCATAGGGTGCAAGCAGTTCAAGACTCTGAGCGACCATCACACCGCCCGAAGCTGGGTAACCAAAAGAGACGATTTTATTCCCACGGTAGTCGCTCTCAATGATGTCACGCTGCTTCACTTGGTAATGTTTAAAATCTTCTAAAGACAACTTCTCGTGTTGGTCGTCAATACGACTATTAACCGTCTCTACGATGTGCTGACCAAGCTCACCACCATAAAGGTAACTATCGCCTTGTTGCGCGATCTTCCTCAGCGTCTCAGCCATCTTAGGGTTCTTCATCAAGGTTCCCGTCGGTTTAATATCGTCCCCTTGCCAATACAAGGCTTTCACTTCCGGATCTTGCTCAAGTCGGCTTTGCTCTCTTACTACGATGTCGTAGGTGTAGCTGTTCATCGCGTACCCATTGCTCGCCAATGTAATTGCCGGCTTAATCAGCTCTGCCCATGGCAACTTGCCGTATTGTTCATGAGTGGTGTAAAGCAACCGCAACGTGCCCGGAACCGCAACAGAACGAGGGCCTAATATTTCGTTGCGACTGAGTACTTCCCCATTCTCAACAAACATTTCAGGGTTCGCGCTAGAGGGCGCTTCATCTCGACCATCAAGGGCCAGAAATTTTTTCTCGTCATGTTGATAAAACAGCGCGAAAGTCCCGCCGCCAATTCCGGTCATATCTGGCTCAACGACAGACATCACCATCTGCATCGCGACCATAGCATCAACAGCGTTACCGCCTTCTTTCAATATTGAGTAACCGGTACTGCTTACGTAAGGGTTCGTCGCACTGACCATGAAATCTTGCCCGCGACCATCTGGTGTAACTGGGAATGGGTCTGGCTTTGCTGCATAGCTTGTCGATGCAACAATACTTAAAGAAAAAATCAGAATACGCATGTGTCTCTGTTTAGACTCCTATTATGTGATGGGGTCTAACGTGGACCAAGTCATTACTCCGAAGTTCGTGAAGATGGTGTCTTTTTACACAACGTTGACTGGAATCGCGCTATCAATAGATGAATGATATTGGTGCTATTTAAACGACTGAGAAAAGCTATATTTTGCTTGTTTGAGTATCTAAAAATCATCACCAGAATAGATGCAAAAGATGCTCTGAAAAATAAAAAGCCAGCGATATGATTTCGCTGGCTTGATGTGTTTCTACAAGAGTTACCCTTTCCACTCATACAACGCTGGTATACGAATTTGCTCACCTTGGAACTCAACAATCACCGCTTGCGGTTGTATTTCTCTTAGAGTGACCTGATCATCAACGACATCCCCTTGATGATATTCAATATTGTTAATTTTCACCCAACGGCGATTTTCATCACTAGCGTACATATGGGTTTGCAAATTAAGCGCAGGTAGACGCCCTTGCCACTGGTGAGCGTTGCGCTCTAAATCGTTCACGCGTGCCGTTTGTGATGAAGAATTGTCATCATCTCGGGATAAGGCATTTTCGACCTTCCTAGCTAAATCAGGAGATAATGAGGATAAATCCAGATCATCCAAAGACAACCCGAGGTCCTCTTCAGCAGCAGAAGTCGTTTGGTTTGATGCTGAGTCGCGTGTTTCATCTCTGCTTGGTGTATGGCTCGTGTATTCATCGGGGGTGGTAAATGTACCAAAATCACGCGATAGCTCTGCACTTGGCCACTCTCTTGGCAATTGGGCCAACTGGGTGTTCTCTGGATAGTCTAATACTTTGAAAGGTGATACCACTTCGACCTTTTCTATCGGGGACGTTGTATCTACTTCAACACTCGGTGCAAAGAGATCTAAGTACCAAGCGACTCCGATAGCAGAAGCAGTGATTGGCAGCAAGAAGAGACCTATATGTTTCACAGCTGACATTATGCGTCCTCCTTCTCTATTCTCGCCAGTTGAGGCGCATCTGGCTGAACATTTTGCTGAAGTCGGTCTAGCGTTCGCTTACCTGCAATACCATCGACACCAATTCCTTGCCAACGTTGAAATAACTCGACTCGCTCTTTCATCGCACCATCAAAAATAGACGTTTCAAGCAGTGGCTCACTCACCGCTTCTGCTAATAATCGGTCTAATACTTCAATCGCAGGGCCTTCCATGTCTAAACGTAATGTTTCATTCAGCGGAGCATGCCGCAGTTCGATAATATTGCCCTGCCACAACGGCTTTAGCCACGAAACTGGCAGACGCAGACGCTGCTTGCCATTGAGCACTTCAGCTTGGTCATTACCGACGGCATATAGAATGACATACCCAACATCACCTTGATAATTCAACTCCAAGATCACAGGGCGATTTTGTTGCATCAACAGCGGCCAAGTCGCCATTTTACGCTCACAACGCATAGTCGACTGCGGTTCTGACAAACAAAGATTATCGCGAACCGATGCTTGATACCCCCACAAACGATACAAATCATTTACAGCGAGGTTCGACTGTTTTTGTGTTAACAATAAATCACGCTGCTCATCCGTTAACTGTTGGCTTACGACGGTTGGTGTTGGCTCTACTCTTGGCTCCGTCACTTGTGTCAACACTGACGTCGCTTGAGCTGGCATATAATTCACGACCGCCCACCCCGTACTTAATGCAGCAATAAGGCCTACCGTGACAGAGCCCCAAGCAGGCCAACGGAAAGTCCGGCGCTCTTTTTTATCTTGCTGATAAATATCTGCCTGAAACTGCATCACCTCTTCACAGGCCTGCTGAACGGTTTGCTTATCCACCACCACATTACCCTGGTGATAACTAATGTTGAGGGATTTGTCACAGATAAGGTTGATGAGCCGCGGTATACCGTGACTGTATTTGGCTATAAGTTTACAAGAAGCACGATTAAACAGTTGCTGGTCGCCACCTGCTGTATGTAGTCGAAATGCGATGTAATCTTCTGTCTCTTTTTCATCCAACGGCAACAGGTGATAACGCCCGGTAATACGCTGGGCAAGTTGGCGTAGTTGTGTTGTTTGTAATAACCGCTGCAATTCAGGCTGCCCGACCAACAACACTTTGAGCAATTTTCTGGTATCGGTTTCCAAGTTGGTCAACAAGCGCAACTGCTCTAGAACGTCGGCAGCAAGGTGTTGAGCCTCATCAATGACCAGCAATGTCTGCCAGCCTGAACGATAATTACGCAGCAAATATTGATGGATAACCTGGTTTAGCTGTTTGAGGTTTGCATCTGGCGGATAGGTGATTTTGAACTCATCGCAAATGGCTTCGAGCAAGTCTCTACTCGAAAACGTGGGATTGAGAATAAGACCCGCTTTGGTGTTATCACCCAAATTCGCCAGCATCGCTTTTGCGACGGTCGTTTTGCCTGTACCTACTTCGCCAGTAAGCATAGCAAAGCCACCGCCATCGCCTAGCCCAGCTTGGAGATGTGTGATTGCCTCTTTGTGACGTTGGCTTAAATACAAATAACGTGAGTTTGGAACAATCGAAAATGGTTGTTCGACAAACCCAAAAAAGTCCTTATACATTAGGCTCTCCAGCTAAAAAACCACCTGGGAATAGTCAGACATGGTATAAACGCTCTTCTTCTATTCTTAGGAGTAAAGAAAAGTACCATTGCTTGCTACAATGTCCAACGGCATATCCATAAATTAAGAGGTAATTCGTGCAAGTTTATTTAGTAGGTGGCGCAGTTCGAGATAAATTGCTCGGAATTGATAGTTATGACAACGACTGGGTGGTCGTAGGCGCGACGCCCGAGATGATGCTGTCCCAAGGATACACCGCCGTTGGTAAAGACTTTCCTGTATTTCTGCATCCCAAAAGTAAAGAAGAATATGCCCTTGCACGAACAGAGAGAAAGTCAGGTTCTGGTTACACTGGTTTTGAATGTTTCTTCGATCAAAACGTCACCTTAGAAGAAGATTTGATACGTCGTGATTTAACCATTAACGCGATGGCAATGGAGAGTGATGGCACGATCCATGACCCATATGGTGGCCAGCAAGATCTCAACGATAAACTGCTACGCCATGTATCAGACGCCTTTATTGAAGACCCTCTACGCGTTTTACGTGTCGCTCGCTTCGCAGCGAAGCTTGCTGATCTAAACTTTACGGTTGCCGACGAAACCATGCGGTTAATGCGTCACATGGCAGAGTCCGGAGAGCTGAGCACACTGACTCCCGAGCGTGTTTGGCAAGAATGGCATAAATCTCTCTCTACTCCTCGCCCTGATATTTTCTTATCGGTTCTACGAGACTGTGGTGCATTAACCGTGGTGTTACCTGAAATTGATGCACTATTTGGCGTACCTCAACCTGAGAAGTGGCATCCAGAAATTGATACTGGCATCCATACTTTGATGGTGGCAGAGCAAGCCGCAAAATTGAGTAACTCACTCCCCGTCAGGTTTGCCGCCCAAGTGCATGACTTGGGTAAGGGCGTGACGCCAGAGAGCGAATGGCCAAGCCACAAAATGCATTGCCATACAGGATTAAAACTGATCAAAAAGCTGTGCGAACGTGTCCGGGTACCAAATGAGTTTCGTGATTTAGCCTTGATGGTGTGCGAACAGCACTCCAATATTCATCGCGCGGCTGAACTTAAACCACAAACCATAATTAAAATACTCAATAAGCTCGATGTGTGGCGTAAGTCCGAACGTCTGCAAGATATCTTGCTTTGCTGCCAAGCGGATCACGCTGGTCGTAAAGGACTGGAAACGCAACCATATCCACAGGCGGATATTTTTAGGCAAGCCTACCAAGCAGCAGCGGCAGTTGACGTTCAAATCATAATCAAAGAGGGCTTTAAAGGCCCTGCGATTCGTGACGAGCAAGAAAAACGACGTATTGAAGCAGTGAAAGCAGCACTTAAGAAGTAACGAACAAACAAAAACGCCCGCGGATTTCGCGGGCGTTTTTCGTTAACATCAATTATGAACTTAATAGAAAAGCGAACAAACCGATGCCCAAAATCAGACGGTAAATCACAAACGGTGTCATGCCCATGCGTGAAATCATCTTCAAGAAGAAGTGGATACAGATGTACGCACTGATAAACGATGTGATAATGCCAGTCATTAAGAAACCAACATGGACAGGTTCACCACTGGTCACTAACTTCATGCCTAAGTAGCTACCAGCTAATGTAATGATTGGGATCGACATTAAAAATGAAAAGCGCGCAGCCGCTTCTCGAGTAAAGCCAAGGTAAAGCGCTGCTGTGATGGTCGCCCCTGAACGTGAAGTTCCAGGAATCATCGCTAAGGCTTGAGCAATACCGATAAATACAGCTTTCTTCCAACCCGTTTGGTATTCATCGGCAACGAGTTTAGCGTTTTTGTCTACCCACCATAGCAACAGGCCAAATACGATCGTAGTAGTCGCGATAACGTAAGCGCTACGTAGATACACTTCAATGATGTCTTTCATCAATAAGCCGAACACACAAGCTGGAATCGTCGCAATCACGATCATCCAAGCCAATTTAGCTTCTTTACTGCGATCTCCTTTAAAGATCGAAGCAAATAACGCTTGAAACAAAGTGATTACTTCATGACGAAAATAGATCACGACAGCCATTAATGTACCGACGTGAACAGCAACATCAAAGGCCAGACCTTGATCTTCCCATCCTAAAATAGCGGAAGGCAGGATCAAATGGGCAGAGCTTGAGATAGGCAAAAACTCTGTCAGCCCCTGAATCAGAGCCAAAATAAAGGCTTCAAAATAACTCATGTAAACAACTCAAATTAAAAATGAAAGGAAACGGGTTTGAGCGAATCGACTGGCTGCATAGCATGCCAAATGTCTGCGACTGTGCGTCCATCGCCTGGGATCACTAATTGCGGTTCGAGATCATACAGCGGCTTTGTGACAAAAGGATATTTGTAGATATCACTGCGAGGTAGCTCAGGTTTTTTCTTGGAGACGCGCTCACCGAACAACACTATATCGAGATCCAGTGTTCGATCCTGATACTTTTGCGCGTTTTCTTCGCGTCCCCACTTAAATTCAATCTCGCGTAGTTGATGGCTCAACTCTTCTAATGACAACTCGGTACGCATTGCAACGACAAAGTTGTAGAAATTCTTGCTGCTAAAACCAATAGGTTCGCATTCATATATCGGTGATACGAGGAGATTTTCTCCAAGCCGTTGCAGCTCCTGATACGCAGCAAGCACATGTTGCTCTCTTTCTACGTTCGTCCCAACACCGATATAAGTGGTGATCATGCTCGGCCTCGCTCAATCACCACACCAACAGCACGTGCTTGCGGCACGGCGCCAGGCTTCGCTAGGCGGATTTTCACCCAAGGCACAGAGAAACGCTGCATGATAAGCTCTGCTACTTCTTCAGCCACGCGCTCGACCAATAAGAAACGACCATTTTCAATGTGGTTAAGTACCGCCTCACTCACCTGCGAATAATCCAGTGCATCTTGCACATCATCACTTTTGCCCGCAGGCTTATTATCGTGCGCCATTTCAATATCTAGAACCAACTTTTGTTTGATTTGTTGTTCCCAGTCGTACACGCCAATGGTGGTGATAACTTCTAACTGTTCAATAAAAACTTTATCCAGAGCCATCTTATGTCCTTCTATTACAGAGGTCGGATACCCGTGAGGGGTAATTTGATCGTAGTATTCTATACCTAAGTAACATTTACTTTGGTCATCACAATGTTACTTAGGTATAAACTGCGAAAGCATCTTTATATACAAGAAATCACATAATGCAAGCTCTATCACAGTGAGGATTTCTGCATTATGTAAATTCGGGGTATGATAGCAACTACGCGGGAACCGAGCATTAAATTCCAATCCATCAAGGACTTCTATGGACGCACTGGCACTGATAATGACAATGGCCGCCTATTTATTAGGTTCGGTTTCCAGTGCGGTTTTGATCTGTCGACTCTTAAAACTGCCAGACCCACGCAGTGTGGGATCTAACAATCCTGGAGCAACGAACGTATTGCGTATTGGCGGACGAGGAGCCGCTGTTTCAGTCTTGTTGTGCGATATGCTCAAAGGCACTATCCCCGTGTGGGGCGGATACTTTCTTGGTATCGACCCTATCATTCTTGGCGTCATCGCCATTGCTGCCTGTCTTGGCCACATGTACCCCATTTTTTTCCACTTTAAAGGCGGAAAAGGTGTCGCAACCGCGCTTGGCGCTATCGCTCCGATTGGTTTGGACTTAACAGGATTGGTAATGTTAACTTGGCTGTCAGTAGCCGCGCTATTCCGCTATTCATCCTTAGCGGCTCTCGTCACGGTTTTGGTCACTCCGTTTTATACTTGGATGTTTAAACCGCAATACACGTTACCTGTTGCTATGCTGTGCTGCTTAATCGTATTTAAGCATCATCAAAATATTCGGCGGCTTTTGTCTGGCGACGAGCCAAAAATCGGCGAGAAAAAACTGACACAAAAAAACTCGGCTTAATGCCGAGCTTTTCGTTTAAAGAAGGATGCATTGGTTACGCATGAACTCGATTCAGGAAGTTCAACAACATCTGGTTGACGAACTCAGGTTGTTCTAAACAACTGATATGTCCCGCTTGGGGAATCTCCACCAACTCACTGCCTGTGATGCAGTCTTTCATTAAATAAGATTCAAAAACTGGACGTGGTTTATCTTCACAGCCCACTGCAATTAACGTCGGCAGAGCAAATTTTTCCGAATCCTCAATCACATCCCGGCGACCAAACACCATACGCCCTATGCGAGCTACTTCCACCGCACGCTCACCGTTCAGCTCTTCTAAACTGCGTTTGAATGAAGCGACAAGTTCAGGGTTATCCTGATTGACGTTGTTGGCAAAGAACAGCGGCACAACGGCTTCAATAATTAGCGCAGGCACTGCTTGGACTTGGCTGATGGTATCAAGCATTGCAAAATACTTCTTATACGTAACTTCTGGCTCCCAGCCAATGAAGGTATCCATCAATACCAGTGACTTAACACGTTGCGGCGCTTGAGCCGTTAGCTCTGCTCCCCACATGCCGCCAACAGATAAGCCCACTATCGAGAGCTCTTCGATATCTAAATGATCCATCAATGCCAACATATGTTGTGCATAGTCGGCCAATGACTGTGTCGATGCAGGTGCAGCGTCCGATTCACCATGTGCCCAAAGATCTGGCACAATACAACGGAATGACTGGCTTAAAACCTCAACTTGTGGCGCCCACATTTGGCTATCCCAAAGGTAACTATGACCAAATAGAAGCACAGGGCCCTCACCTTTATCTAGATAAGCAAGTTGCTGACCTTCAATTTCAAACTTATTCATTGTTATATCCATTTCTTATTCTTCCACGTCATCCTAGCACTGAAACAATCACGAACTGATCGCATCAGTCAGAATGTAAAACGAGGCGGTTCATTGAATAATTAAAAATAAAGGCCTCTGAGGAGCAGAGACCTTTATTACACAGAACCGGTTTCAAACCTACCGCATAAATTTGATTAAGCAACAGGTGTTAGTTGATCAATTGGCCAACGTGGACGAGCCTCTACTGACATATCAGCCACTTCGCCATTCTTCAAGCGCTGCATGCCTGCGTAAGCGATCATCGCACCGTTATCTGTACAGAACTCAGTACGTGGGTAGTAAACTTCGCCGCCAACTTTCTTCGCTAACTTCTCTAACTCAGCTCGCAAACGACGGTTAGCACTCACACCACCAGCAATAACAATGCGTTTCATGCCTGTTTGCTCAAGCGCGCGCTTACATTTAATAGCCAACGTAGCACACACAGCCTCTTCAAATGCCAATGCGATGTCCGCGCGAGTTTGCTCGTCATCACCGTTTGCAGCAATCGTGTTAGCCGTAAAGGTTTTTAGACCAGAGAAACTCATGTCCAAACCTGGCACATTCGTCATTGGGCGCGGGAACTTAAAGCGGCCCGGTGTACCTTTTTCCGCCAGTTTAGATAATAGTGGACCGCCTGGGTAATCCAAACCCATTAGCTTCGCTGTTTTATCAAACGCTTCGCCCGCCGCATCATCAATCGACTCACCTAGAATTTTGTACTCACCGATGCCTCTCACCTCCACCATCATAGAGTGACCGCCCGATACTAATACCGCCACAAACGGGAACGGTGGAGGGTTATCTTCCAACATTGGGGCCAATAGGTGACCTTCCATATGATGAACAGGTACCGCTGGCACTCCCCAAGCATAAGCAATACTGCGACCGATAGTCGCACCCACTAATAGCGCCCCAACAAGACCAGGCCCCGCGGTATACGCGACACCATCGATGTCTTTTGAAGTTAAGTTCGCTTCTTTTAGTGCCTCTTTAATAAGAGGAATGGTTTTCTTTACGTGGTCACGTGAAGCCAACTCAGGCACCACACCGCCGTAATCTGCGTGCAGTTTTACTTGGCTGTATAGCTTGTGTGACAAGAGACCGTTTTCATCGTCATAAATTGCGATGCCAGTCTCGTCACAAGAGGTTTCAATACCAATAATGCGCATGGTTTTCTCAGTATGCTTTCTGTATAGAGGAAATTTGGGCGTCATATTACCTCGCCTTGGTGCTGCAAACAAATTTTGTACAGACAATAATCGACAAAAGGCTTTACAAAGTAGTTGTGATCGGATTAAAATTCCGCACCATTTTTGATCAAGCTGGTAAGAGACCTAACAATTGTGATTTGGTCTGTTGAATACCAGCGTTAACGAATAACCCCTGAGGTGAAAGGCATATGCCAGTAGTTAAAGTACGTGAAAACGAACCGTTCGACGTTGCTCTACGTCGTTTTAAGCGCTCTTGCGAAAAAGCAGGTATCCTTTCTGAAGTGCGTCGTCGTGAGCACTACGAAAAACCAACTACAGTTCGCAAACGCGCTAAAGCAGCAGCTCAAAAGCGTCACGCTAAGAAGCTAGCTCGCGAAAACGCTCGTCGCGTTCGCCTGTACTAATAACTGAGCTCCAAAAGGAATTTAGTTATGGCTCTGATTGATCAACTCAAAGAAGAGCAAAAATTAGCGATGAAAGCCAAGGACAAATTGCGCCTTGGTACTATTCGTTTAGCCCTATCAGCAATCAAGCAACGTGAAGTTGACGAACAGATTACTCTGAACGATGACGACATTCTTGCAGTATTGACCAAGATGGTTAAACAACGTCGCGATTCTGTAGCGCAATTTGAAGCAGCGGGTCGTCAAGATCTTGCTGATGCGGAACAAGCAGAAATTACCGTTCTTGAGGACTTTATGCCTCAACCACTGACAGACGAAGAAGTAGCGGCTCTCATCGAGAACGCGATTGCTGAATCTGGCGCAGCTGGCATGCAAGACATGGGCAAAGTAATGGGCGTTCTGAAACCGCAAATTCAAGGGCGTGCAGATATGGGTAAAGTAAGCGGTTTAGTTCGCGCTAAATTGGCTTAAGGTACCCCACCCAATTGCAGCAAGCCGTGCTATCCTTTGGAGCGCACGGCTTGTTTGTATCTGGATGGATGGAATGAAATCAATGGGCAATACGCTCATTCTTTTAAGGCATTCACTCCACTCATCATCTTCTTTTTTTGTTAGGTTTTATGGCTGGACACATCCCTCGCAGTTTTATCGATGACCTTCTAGCTCGACTTGATATTGTCGATATCATCGACGCACGTGTGAAACTTAAGAAAAAAGGCAAAAACTACGGCGCATGCTGCCCTTTCCACAACGAAAAGACACCCTCATTCAGTGTCAGTCAAGAAAAGCAGTTCTACCATTGTTTTGGTTGTGGCGCGCACGGAAATGCCATCGATTTTTTGATGGAATTCGACCGACTAGAATTCGTCGAAGCCATTGAAGAACTCGCTTCATACTTGGGTTTAGATGTTCCTCGAGAACAACGTAGCGGCGGTAATGGTTCGTTTCAGTCAGGCCCACAAGCAAGCAGCAGTGAAAAACGTAACCTATACGACTTAATGGGCAGCATTGCTCAATTTTATCGTAACCAACTCAAACAGCCAGCAAGTAAGGTGGCGATTGAGTATCTAAAAGATCGTGGCCTGTCTGGTGAAATCGTCCAGAAGTTTGGCATCGGCTATGTGGCTGATGAATGGGATTTAGTTCGTAAGAACTTTGGCCAGAATAAAGAAAACCAAGACATGCTCGTCACAGGCGGCATGTTGATTGAAAACGATAAAGGCAACCGCTACGACCGATTCCGTGGTCGAGTGATGTTTCCTATTCGAGACAGACGCGGTCGAGTAATAGGCTTTGGTGGTCGAGTATTAGGTGATGGGACACCAAAATATCTCAACTCACCCGAAACCCCGATATTTCATAAAGGTAAAGAGTTGTATGGCCTATATGAAGTACTACAAGCGTACCGTGAGCCACCACAAATTTTAGTGGTTGAAGGCTATATGGATGTTGTCGCGCTTGCTCAATATGGCGTAGATTATTCCGTTGCCTCATTGGGAACCTCGACAACGGGCGATCACTTGCAAGTGTTATTCAGGCAAACAAGCACCGTCGTGTGTTGTTATGACGGTGACCGCGCAGGCCGTGAAGCCGCGTGGCGTGCCATGGAAAATGCATTGCCTTACCTAACGGATGGTCGCCAGTTAAAATTCATGTTTTTGCCGGATGGAGAAGATCCCGACTCTTATATCCGACAAAACGGAAAACAAGCATTTGAGCAGCAAGTGTCTAATGCGATGCCCTTGTCTGAATTCATGTTCAGCTCATTGACTCAGCAGGTCGATATGAGCACGAAAGAAGGCATGGCAAAACTGAGTACTCTTGCGGTTCCTCTCATTGATAAAGTCCCTGGCGGCACTTTAAGACTATACTTGAGAGAATTGCTTGGCCGCCGTTTGGGTTTGGTTGATGAACGCCAACTACAGCAGCTAATTTCAAAACAAGGTAAAGAGGATAAAAGGCCTCAACCTCATAAAGAAATCAAGCGAACGCCGATGCGAGAAGTGATCGCGTTACTGATTCAAAACCCACAATACGTAAGTATGGTGCCAGATCTAACTAGCGTTAGAGATTTGCCCATTCCTGGTCTAAGTTTATTTGTTGATGTACTTGATAAATGCCAAGCGCATCCCCATATCAACACAGGCCAATTATTAGAGCACTGGCGAAACAGCCAAAATGAGACCCTTCTGTCTCGTCTCGCGAGTTGGGACATTCCACTCGATGAGGACAACCAAGAAGAAATCTTTTTAGACTCACTGGATAAAATTATTGCCCAGTGCGTAGAAAAACAAATTGAAAACCTGCAGGCCAAAGCAAGAAGTGTCGGTTTATCAGCCGAAGAGAAAAGGGAGCTGCTAGCACTTATGCTAGATTTAAAAGCGTAACCCTGTTTAATTAGTCAGCAACGATTTAATTTGTTATAGTAAGTGGTTTGCATTTCGCATACTGATTCCTTCACCAGATTACGAAGTTGGATACCGTCTATGGATCACAATCCGCAGTCACAGCTAAAGTCACTTGTTATTAAAGGCAAGGAACAAGGCTATCTGACCTACGCCGAAGTAAATGACCACCTACCTGCTGAAATCGTAGATTCAGAACAGGTAGAAGACATCATTCAGATGATCAACGACATGGGCATTAAGGTAGTAGAAACTGCTCCTGATGCTGATGATTTAGCACTGAACGATGACACAAATATTACCGATGAAGATGCAGCCGAAGCTGCAGCCGCTGCACTTTCTAGCGTAGAGAGTGAGATTGGTCGTACAACAGACCCAGTACGTATGTACATGCGTGAGATGGGTACTGTCGAACTTCTAACTCGCGAAGGCGAAATCGACATCGCAAAACGTATTGAAGAAGGTATTAACCAAGTTCAATCGTCTGTTGCTGAATACCCAGGCACAATTCCGTACATTCTTGAGCAATTTGACAAAGTTCAAGCTGAAGAACTACGTCTTACAGACCTAATTTCAGGTTTTGTAGATCCAGATGCTGACGACACCGCTGCACCAACGGCAACACACATCGGTTCTGAACTGACTGAATCTCAGTTAGAAGAAGAAGACGATGAAGACGTTGATGACGACGAAGATAGCGATGACGATTCAGATGATTCTGAAGAAGATGTAGGTATCGATCCTGAATT
This sequence comes from Vibrio sp. 1580, assembly GCF_033340055.1. Taxonomy (NCBI): domain Bacteria; kingdom Pseudomonadati; phylum Pseudomonadota; class Gammaproteobacteria; order Vibrionales; family Vibrionaceae; genus Vibrio; species Vibrio sp. 1580. The sequence continues at coordinate 1,458 of NZ_JAWOVT010000011.1, read as the reverse complement.
AGCGCTAGAGAAATTCAACCAACTACGCAGCACCTATCAAAATCTTCAATTAGCAATCAACGAGTACGGCTATAACAGCCCGAAAGCAACCGTTGCTAATGAAATGATGCTAGACGTATTCCGCGAGTTTCGTCTAACGCCTAAACAGTTTGATCACCTAGTGAATGAACTGCGTACTGCTATGGATCGCGTTCGTACTCAAGAGCGTCTGATCATGAAGTCTGTGGTTGAATACGGCAAAATGCCGAAGAAATCATTCATCGCGCTGTTCACTGGTAATGAATCAAGTGAAGCTTGGCTGGATGAAGTTCTTGCTTCAGACAAGCCATACGCTGAAAAGATCAAACGTAACGAAGAAGAAATCCGTCGTTCAATCGCTAAACTAAAAATGATTGAAGAAGAGACTTCTCTAAACGTACAGAACATTAAAGACATCAGCCGTCGTATGTCTATCGGTGAAGCAAAAGCTCGCCGTGCGAAGAAAGAGATGGTTGAAGCGAACTTGCGTCTTGTAATTTCTATCGCGAAGAAATACACCAACCGTGGCCTACAGTTCTTGGATCTGATCCAGGAAGGTAACATCGGTCTGATGAAAGCGGTAGATAAGTTCGAATATCGTCGTGGTTACAAGTTCTCGACTTACGCAACGTGGTGGATCCGTCAGGCAATCACTCGTTCAATCGCGGACCAAGCACGTACGATTCGTATCCCGGTACACATGATCGAAACGATCAACAAGCTAAACCGTATTTCTCGTCAAATGTTGCAAGAGATGGGTCGCGAGCCACTACCGGAAGAACTGGCAGAGCGCATGCAAATGCCAGAAGACAAGATTCGTAAAGTTCTAAAAATCGCTAAAGAGCCTATCTCAATGGAGACACCAATCGGTGACGACGAAGATTCGCATCTAGGTGATTTTATCGAAGATACAACGCTAGAACTTCCGCTAGATTCTGCAACTGCAACTAGCCTTAAGGTGGCAACAAAAGACGTGCTTGCAGGTCTAACGCCACGTGAAGCGAAAGTACTTCGTATGCGTTTTGGTATTGACATGAACACTGACCATACTCTAGAAGAAGTTGGTAAGCAGTTCGACGTTACTCGTGAGCGTATCCGTCAGATCGAAGCAAAAGCACTACGTAAACTTCGTCACCCAAGCCGCTCAGAGACTCTGCGCAGCTTCCTAGACGAATAATCGCAGCGCATACAAGCTTTTAGAAATCAAAAAAGGTGACTTTAGGTCACCTTTTTTATTATCTACTGTTCTAAGTGGATAAAAACTAAGCGCAATTGCCCTAGTTGGTATCTAGACACCTTGCAACGCTTCCCCTATAATCGTTGTCCTATTAAGGCCCCTTAGCTCAGTGGTTAGAGCAGTCGACTCATAATCGATTGGTCCGCAGTTCAAGTCTGCGAGGGGCCACCATTATTCCTTAAGGCTTATGGAGAAATCCGTAC
>NZ_JAWOVT010000010.1:0-217387 GCF_033340055.1 Vibrio sp. 1580 | reverse complement strand
TCCACTGTTCAAGTCGAGCTAGGCCTGAACTTAGGTGACACCGAAGTTGGAGACTTAGGCACCTTAGAATACAACACAGGCTCCGGTTGGGTGACAGTGCCAAACGATGGTGTGGTGACCGTGCCGGCAGGGCAAACTGAGTTTGATGTGCGCATCGCTGCCATTGATGATGCTGTTTATGAAGGCCCAGAAGATTTCAGTGTGACGGTGACTGGCATTGGGGCGGTGCAAGGCAGCGATACGGGTACGGCAACGATAGTGGATGATGGTACGGGTCCGGGTCCCGATCCGGATGATGACCGTCCAAGCGTGACTATTTCAGATGCTGGCACCATCAATGAGGGTGAGACAGCCAACTTCAAAGTGACGCTGTCGAATGCCTCCGAGTCCACTGTTCAAGTCGAGCTAGGCCTGAACTTAGGTGACACCGAAGTTGGAGACTTAGGCACCTTAGAATACAACACAGGCTCCGGTTGGGTTGCAGTGCCAAACGATGGCGTGGTAACGGTGCCAGCTGGGCAAACCGAATTTGATGTGCGCATTGCTTCCATTGATGACGCCGTTTATGAAGGCCCAGAAGATTTCAGTGTCACGGTGACCGGCATTGGCGCAGTACAAGGCAGCGATACCGGTACGGCAACGATTATTGATAATGATGCTCCTCCTTCTATTTCAAATGTTGTGAATGCAGTTGTTTCGGAAGAAGGTTTAGCTAATGGTATCCCTGATAATACAGGATCACCTTCAGACACCACTAACTCCGCAAGTTTCTCAGGAACATTCACAGTTGCCGATCCAGACACGGCGAATGTTTCAGTGGTATTGGCAGGCCCTAACAACCTAACATCAGGAGGGGAGCCTATATCGTGGACGTGGGACAACAGTACTCAAACGCTGACTGCGAAAACTGCTCACCTGAGCGTTGTTGCTACTGTTGTGCTGAGCGAGCCTTCAGCTTCAGGTCAAGGCTCTTGGGACTATACTATTACTCTGTTTGAGCCACTTGATCATCCTGTTAATGATGTGGAAGACATCATCAACTTTGATTTACAGATTTCTGTAAGTGATGGACAAACAACAACATCTCAAAGCTTAAATGTGGCCGTTGAAGATGATTGCCCATACGTGCCTGTTGTTGTTCAACCCGTCGATGTGTCGCTTACTGGTGCACCTAACGTTCTGACAGGGCGCATAGATTTTGCAGGAAGTGAGGCAGACGCAACCAGTCGAACATTTGGGGATGTTGTTGTGACTGCAAACGGTTTTGTGTCTGACGAATCTGTGATGCTGGGAACAGCTGAAATCAATCAATCATCAGAAGGGATTGGCGTTAAAAGTTCTGGTAACAACGGCTTCCAATTAGAAAACGAAGTCGATTATCGATTCGCGGGTAATGAGGGTGTATCAGAGCAGTTAATCATAGACTTAGGCAATAAAGTTGCTTACGGAGCAGAAATAGAATTTGAGAAAATGTTTGGTGGTGAACTTGAGAAAGGAATCGCATCTTTTTATAGAGATGGTGTATTAATTGCTCAGCAATCGTTCAGCTCTGACGCAAGCAGTGGTGATTACGCGGCAAATTTCAATGTTCAACAGGGAGGCTTTGATAAAATCATCCTCGAGGCGACCAGTAATGGCAATGGCCCGGATACTGAAGACAACAGTGACTTTACCGTTAAATCAATAACCTTTACAGGTGCGTACTCTGGCGTGCCAATTGCTAGTGCGGATGGGAACCTCGGTGCTGTATATGGAGCTGATGGCCCTGGTTCTATAGTCTTAAATGGAGGTGAGGCTGGTTTAGAGACTCTAGATGGTAAAGACGTGTTGATATACGTCGATCCACAAAACTCTAATAGACTGATTGCAGAGGCTGATGGAGAGCTTGCATTCGAAGTTCAACTTACACCTAGCACTGGAAAATGGGAGTTCTTCCAATACTTGCCTTTGACCTCACCTTATGGCGATGGGGATATCGATTTTAACTACACGATTACTGATAATGATGGAGACAGTAAAACGGGGTACTTTTCTGTCAACCCTTACGCCCCACCAATCGTAGAAGGTGTAACTCTAAACGTTTCTGAGGAAGGCTTAAGCAACGCCATTGCTGATGACTCTGCTCTAAACGGCTTTGATGACACAACTGACTCGAGTACTGATGTAGAACAATTGACGCTGGGTCAAACCGTTGATTCTGTTACGCTCAGTGAACCATCTACAGCTCTTACTAGTAACGGTATCTCTGTAACGTGGACGTTATCAAATAACGACCAAATGCTTATCGGTTCAGCGAACGGTGAAGAGGTTATCAAAATATCAGTCAATGATACTGGAGTGGTATCTACGGAGCTTCTTGGTCCGATTGATCACTCCAACCCATCTGGAGAAGACACCTTAAATATTGAGGTGCCTGTGCTTGTCTCGAATGCTCGTGGTCTTACTAACTCCACAACGGTCAACGTTATTGTGGAAGATGACTCACCAGATTCTGCATCTATTATTCACGATGTAGTTGCAGAAACTAAAGAAAGTGCCAACGTTCAGCTCATAATGGATGTCTCGGGTTCTATGCGAACGGATAATCGCTTGCAGATAATGAAAGATTCGGCAACTCAGTTATTGAATCAATATGAGTCTATCGGTCAAACGCGAGTTCAAATTATTACTTATAGCAGTACAGCATCCACTTACGCTATAGGTGCTGCGACGTGGCTGACGGTCGAGGAGGCCAAAGCGTATATTGAGACGCTAACTGCGGGTGGCGCGACTAACTATAACAACGCGCTAAATGAAGCAAAACAGTCATGGGATGATGTAGGTAAGTTAACCAGTGCGTCGAATGTTAGTTACTTCTTGTCAGATGGTCAGCCAAACCCTGCGTCATCATTTATAAACGACGCTCGCGAGCAGAGTTGGATTGATCACCTAACCGATCCTGATAATCAGATAACAGCCCTAGCGTATGGTATGGGCGTTAATCTTATGCCGGAGCAATTAGATCGCGTAGCATATGATGGCTTTTTGAATCAAGACCTTGATGGTGTTGTGGTTCCTGACGTAACTCAATTACCTCCGGTTATGTTGCAGTCAGTGATTCAACCTGTTGGGGGGAACTTGATGTATACCACTTCTCCAGATACAGGTATTGGTGCAGATGGTGGTTATATTAGCGAAATAGAACATGACGGTGTCACTTATTCGTTTGATGGTACAGACCTAATAGTAACTGACACTAACGATGGTATTTCGCATGCATTTGACGACACAACGATGCTGCTTACTATCTATATCGACAGCAAACATACTCTGGAAATCGACCTAAACGATGGTGCGTATGCATTTTATGGTGCGGTGGGTGATACAGTTGAAACGTTAGACTTCGATTATGTATTGACGGATAACGATGGCGATCAAAGTGAGAATACCCTGCAATTCGTTATTGATGAAAACGGAGGAGTAAATGCTTCAAGTAATGGCTCTGCAAATATTATTGAAGCTGAAGTAGACGTAAGTCATGACATCTTGATCGGTAATGATAACGAGGCAGATGTCTTTAAATGGGTCAACGACTCCTTGGATACAGGAACAGATCTAATTAGAGGTTTTGAGAGAGATTTGGACACCTTAGATCTGAGTGAAGTCGTTGAAGATGCAGGGCACAATACGATAGAAGAACTTCTTAATAGTATTGACTTGAACATTGATGGCGATGACTTATCTCTAGAAATAACCCATAACGATGGAAACTCAATTCAAACTATCGTAATAGAAAACGGGGCGACAGAGTTTAGTGATTTAATCGTGGGAAATGCGGACTTTGAGAGAGATGTGTTATCCGCACTAACTAAGGTTAACTTAGAGCCATAATGAAAAGGGCCAGTAGGCCCTTTTCTTCTGCTTTGTCTTACTTATTCGTAGCCTAAAGCACTTTACATGCAAAACCTTTTAAGTAGAAGCCTTCTGGATATGCTGTATCGGTTGGGTGGTCAGCGGCTTGCTCAAAACGCTCCACAAACTTTACTTGGCGGTTAGCGTCTACGGCTGCATCAGCGATGATTTTCTGGAACAGAACTTGATCCATCAAGCCAGAGCACGAGTAGGTCAGTAGAGTGCCGCCCGGTTTTAGAATTTGCATTGCTAGCATGTTGATGTCTTTGTAACCACGACATGCGCCGTTTAGTTGTGCTTTGCTCTCTGCGAACTTCGGTGGGTCCATAATAACCACATCGAACTGAGTTCCTTGATCACGATACTCACGAAGCAGCTTAAACACGTCTGCATTTAGGAACACGGCACGCTTCTTCGAAATATCAAAATCGTTTAGCTCTGCGTTGAATTTTGCGGTATCTAAAGCAGGTTGCGACACGTCAGCGTTAATCACACGCTTTGCATCACCTTTTAGAGCGTAAAGTCCGAAGCCACCTGTGTAAGAGAAGCAGTTAAGAACTTCTTTGCCTTTCATATATTTCATCGCTTGCTGGCGACTATCACGTTGATCTAGGTAGAAACCTGTTTTGTGTCCGCCAACGATATCTACACTAATCTTTACGCCATTTTCTTCGATGACGACCGATTTAGGTGGCTCTTCGCCGTGCAAGACGCCCGTGATCTCTTTTAAACCTTCTTTTTTACGAACGGCCACGTCAGAGCGCTCGTACACATTACAATCAGGGAAGCACTCAACCAGAGCGTCAACAATAGCCTGCTTATTGTGTTCTGCGCCAGCACTGAGAAGTTGGCACACAAAGAAATTTTGGTAACGGTCGATCGTAACGCCTGGTAAGCCGTCAGACTCTGCTGCGATAAGGCGATAACCCGTAAGGCCATCACGTTCGATAATGTCTTCACGAAGAAGTTGTGCGTCTTTAAGTCGTTTAACGAAAAACGCGGTGTCGATTTCTTCTTTATCAAAACTCCAAATACGAGCACGAATTTGCGAAGCTGGCGAATATGCCGCCTTAGCTAGCCATTTACCGTCGTGAGTGAATACATCAACCGTTTCGCCAAGAGCAGGTTCGCCCTCAACTTTGTTGATGCCTCGAGAGAAGATCCAAGGGTGCTTGCGCTTGACCGATTTCTCACGACCTTTAACCAAATAGATAGCAGCTGTCATTTCATTAGCTCTTGTTGAATTTTGAAAGGGGCGTATTGTCCGGGATGTGAATGGTAAAAGCAATATCCCTCGGCAATCCAGTACATTGTAGTGACTTTTAAATACAAAAAAGGTCACTAAAGTGACCCTTTTATTTGAATTTGCTGTAACAGATTCCGTTGCTATGCTTTAAGTCCAGTCAGTAGCGACTCCATTGTGTCGCTTTGCTTACGCAGTTGATCAACGTTTTGTGAAGTCGTGCTTATCATATTGCACACGTTATCTGCTTGAACTCGAATTTCTTCAACGCTTGAGGCGATATTGTCCGCGACTACACCTTGCTCTTCAGCTGCTGTTGCAATTTGAATGCTACTGTCGGAGATAGTTTGATTTTTATCTGCCAAAGAGCCGATTTCGTGATTCACTTCCGTCATGAGGTTTTGTCCCTCATTTGCATTATTAACTGTCACTTCCATCAGCTTAGTAAGCGACTGGCTGTTACGCTGTAACGATTCAATCATCGTTTGGATTTCAACTGTCGCTTGCTGAGTGCGTCCCGCAAGAGCGCGAACCTCATCCGCAACGACCGCAAATCCACGACCTTGTTCTCCAGCACGTGCTGCTTCAATGGCTGCGTTCAATGCAAGTAGGTTAGTTTGCTCGGAAATCCCATTAATGGTTGTCACGACTTCATCAATTTGTGCGGCATTAGCATCTAACTCCGCTACTGCTTGAGACGCAGATTGAATCTCATTAGAGAGGTTCGAAATCGAGTGAAGCGTATTCTCAACTTTCACTTGTCCAGACTGAGCCACGTTACGTGCATCATCGGTTTGCGTGCTTGAATCGTGAGCTAGTGTCGCGACTTCTCGAATCGTTGATGCCATCTGTTCAGTTGCACTCGCAAGAGAGTTGAGGTGTTCCTGCTGAGTCGCTGAAATATCTGAACTGTGATGAATCGATTGATTCAGGTCTGAGCTAATTTGTTGCATTAACGCCACAGACTCTTGAATCGACAGCACCATTTGTTGCTCTCGTTCTGCAACTTTGTCTATCGTAATAGCAATTTCACTAAACTCGTCGCGAACAGGGAAGAAGTTCATTCTAGCAGTTAAGTCGCCACCAGCAAGAGTGTTTAATGCTTTGTTCATCGTGAACATCGCGCCGCCAATAAACGTCATGATGTAGTAAACACCAAGAGCGAGAATAAACAAGCTCACACAGATGATGCTCACTTGAGTCGTTGATAGGGCAGTCCATAAAGAAAGTTCATGGTTCGCAACCAAACTGTACGCACCATTTAAAACAGACACGGATTGCGGACCAGAGCCAATAGAAACGGTTTCTGAACCCGCTATGAGGCTTGCTACTTGAGATTGAGAAAGATTGCCTGCCTCTATCAGACCTTTCATAAGCATGAGCTCTTCTTGGTACATACTTGAGATCAGTGTATTAGCCGCGCTATTAAGGACGAGAGTGAGAATGACTAAAGCAAGAAGAGGGAGAACGAAGAGCAAATAGAACTTTTCTTGAATCTTTAAGTGAATGAGATACTTATCAATCCAGCGGAATGGAATTTCTTTCATAATTATAATAACCGTGCAAAAACCCACTATCCTTAGTGGGGTGAATAGACGAAAAGAATATATCACTCAGTAAAAAGAAGCGGTACAAAGATGAACGTAAAGTGTGAGAGATTTATAGTAAAAGGTCATGTTCAAGGCGTGGGCTTTCGTTACCATACTTCCCATCAAGGATTGAAGCTAGGGTTAACAGGTTATGCGAAGAACCTAAACAATGGCGATGTTGAAGTGATGGCGTGTGGAACAGACGCGCAAATAGTTGCGTTTTCGGAATGGTTACAAGAAGGACCGCGAACGGCAACAGTAGAGCATGTGATGCAGGAGCCTGCGTCGTATAAGCCGTTACGCGGTTTTAAAATTTTATGAATCTACAAGCATTTAGCTGGCTTTGGTAGGCCGGCTAATTTGGTTGCTTGTTTGGCTGGTCCCTTTTTAAACAGCTTGAATAGATACTTACTGTTACCTTTTTCTGGGCCGTGCGCTTTTTCCATCGCTTTCACAAGCATACGCACTGCAGGGGAGGTATTAAACTCTTCATAAAAGTCTCGCACAAAATGCACAACTTCCAAATGAGCATCCGTAAGCTCGATGTCTTCTTCTTTTGCTAAAAGCTCAATCATACCTTCTTCCCATTGAGTATGATCCAATAAGTAGCCTTGAGCATCCGTTTCAATTTCTTTGCCGTTGTAAACGAACATAACGTTTTATCCGTTAAGTAAACATGGATGTTTATAGATTAGCGACAGCCGAGAATGTTCTCAACAAAAGAATCTCGAAGTCGTATCGAGCGAAGCAAAAGCGTACAAAGTAGTGGCCTATAACTGAATACTCTTAAATTATATTTTAAGCATAAATTTGTTTTTTTATTCGTGTTGTTAGAAAATTTTCGGGGTTGATATCGGTGGTTTTGCATTGTTATGCAATTCGCTTGGTGTGATTGATTTGTCAGTTATATTTATTGTTTTAGATAGCTCGATCACAACGAATATAAACTAGTTTTAAATCAAAAGAATAAATTGAAAAAAATCGTTATGTTCACCCATGCTTAACAACAACACGGAGCAATTCAGGAGTGTATGGAGTGGTCGAATCTTTTCGTTTCCATTGGATGGGCGGTACTGCAAGCATGCTTTAGCATTTTCTCTTTTCTATGTCTGACGGGATTTGTAAAACATAATCCTATAAAACCGAAGTATGCTTGGTTGCAGTACATCTATGGGCCGTTACTTTTTTTGACTTGGGGAGTCATGTTAGTGACACCGATGATGTCGGCCTACATATTTTTTAGCGTAGCTGGTAAATCAGTAGTCTGGTTGCCCGCGCTCAAGATGTTCGGTTATTGGTGGGTTGCGTTTGGAGTATTTTGCTTCTTGTCATCAGTCGATGAGCGATTGCGAAGTCGCGGTTTGAATTAAGACAAGTTATACCCTGAAATCAGTTTACAAACTGAGAGAGGTGATTATAAAGCGCTCATACAAGCGATATAGCGATTGTTTGAGAATTAATAGCTTAAACGTTGTGTTTGTTTTCATAGACCGATATTCTCATTGGATTAATGAAAGCCTGTATTCAGGTTAGAAACAACAATGATGACAAGGAGTTAGTCATGTCGAAACAACGTTACATTGAGATTAATGACAATGTAAAATCCACTTGGTCCATCGAGCGAATTTGGCAACTAGCAGAATCCTTACCTGTAGAAGAAATTGCGATTGATGATATAAAAGGCCCAAATGAAGTGACTTGGTTTAGTCATGAAGGGCCACGGCCAACCTGCCGTGAAATTGCAAAACATTGCCAACGAATCAACAATGCTGATTTGTCGTATCCGGTAATCTTAACCAGTGACTATCGTGTTTTTGACGGTATGCACCGAATCGCCAAGCAAATCATGTTAGGAGAGGAAACGATCAAAGTGAGACGCTTTAGAGAAAATCCAGAAGCTGACGAAGTTATCGAGTTGTCAGTAGAGCAGGCGTAATACACTGAATTGCACACAAAGAAAAAGCCCGAAGGAATTACCTTCGGGCTTTTTTATTCTACTTAACGAGAAACGATTAATCGTCGTTCATAATACCTAGAATGCTTAGTAGGCTGATGAAGATGTTGTAGATTGATACATACAAAGTTACTGTCGCAGAGATGTAGTTTGTTTCACCGCCACGAATAATGCTTTGTGTTGTCATCAGGATCGCCATAGTAGAGAAAATGATAAACAAGCTGCTCAACGCCAAGTGTAAGAGGGTTGATTGAATAAAGAAGCTTGCAATCATGCCCACAACCAGCACAACAAATAGTGATAGCATTAAGCCACCCATCATCGATAGGTCACGTTTCGTTGTTAGTGCGTATGCCGATGCTGCCATGAAAGATAGTGCCGTACCACCGAGTGCGGTTAATACGATATCGCCCATGCCTGCACCAATGTACATGTTTAGAATAGGGCCAACGGTGTAACCTAAGAAGCCAGTAAATAGGAACGTAAACACAAGGCCAAGACTGTTGTTACGGTTTTTCTCTGTTAAGAATAGTAGGCCGTAAAAACCAACCAGCATTAGGATGATACCTGGATGTGGAAGGTTAAATGCCATTGCAACGCCAGCAACGACTGCCGACCATAAAAGTGTCATTGAAAGTAGAGCGTAAGTATTACGCAATACTTTGTTCGTTTGTAGAGCACTTTCTTGAGTTGAAGTGCGGGTAAACATTGGACTGTTCATAATCTTCCTCGATAAGAGACTTTCTTTTAAGTACATTTATGGGATTGAAAGTTCAAAAAATCAAGCCCTAACCATACGTAACTTAGATAAAATAATAATAGAAATAAGATGTTATGTATTTGGCAACTTGTAACACAATATTACTGACTAGCATAGCTATATTGATTCTTACACAGATTTTTGAATTTAGTAACAAAAAGCACTGGCTTCATAGAAACCAGTGCTTTTTTATGTCGATTCGGCTAAATCTTAGTGGTGTAAGATTTGCGCTAGGAAATTTTGGGTCCTATCCGATTGAGGATTTTCGAAGAAATCAACAGGGTTGTTTTCTTCGATGATCTCTCCTGCGTCCATGAATATCACGCGATCGGCAACTTCTTTAGCAAAGCCCATTTCATGTGTCACACATAGCATAGTCATGCCTTCCTCGGCGAGTTCGACCATTACATCCAGTACTTCGCGAACCATTTCCGGGTCGAGTGCAGATGTTGGCTCATCAAAAAGCATGACTTTAGGGTTCATACACAAAGAGCGAGCAATCGCCACGCGTTGTTGCTGACCACCAGACAACTGACCGGGATACTTCTCCGCTTGGTCTGGAATTTTTACACGTTCCAGATATTTCATTGCAACTGCTTCTGCCTCATCTTTTGGCATCTTCTTCACCCAGATAGGCGCGAGCGTACAGTTTTCCAGTACGGTTAAATGAGGGAAGAGATTAAAGTGTTGAAAGCACATGCCCACTTCTCGGCGTACTGCTTCAATGTTCTTTAAGTCTTCAGTTAATTCCGTGCCAGAGACGTAAATGCTGCCTGCTTGGTGCTCTTCAAGGCGGTTAATACAGCGAATCATCGTTGATTTTCCCGACCCAGATGGGCCACAGATAACGATTTTCTCGCCGCGCTTAACGTCGAGGTTAATATTTTTTAGTACGTGAAACTCACCATACCATTTATTCATGTCCTTCAATTGGATCATGTAATCTTGTTGTTGCGTCATAATACGTCCTTGATCTTGATGAGTTATCGTTTGTGACCGGTATGAAGTTTGTTTTCAAGCCATATCGAATAGCGTGACATGCCAAAACAAAATACCCAAAACACTAACGCGACAAATACATAACTTTCTGTAGCAAAGCCTAACCATTCAGGGTCGGTGTTTGCTGCTTGCCCTATACCGAGTACGTCAAACATACCAATGATGAGTACCAAACTGGTGTCTTTAAACAAACCGATGAAGGTGTTCACGATAGAAGGAATAGTAATCTTTAGCGCCTGTGGCAAGATAATCAGCCCAGTCTTTTTCCAGTAACTTAACCCAAGCGCATCAGCGGCTTCATATTGACCTTTCGGAATGGCTTGTAGACCACCGCGTACCACTTCTGCCATGTAAGCGGAGGCAAACATAACCACACCGATAAGGGCGCGAATCAGTTTATCTGTCTCTGAACCTTCAGACATAAATAATGGAAGCATAACCGAAGCCATGAACAAAACCGTAATCAGCGGAACGCCACGCCAAACTTCAATGTAGACGGTACAAATGCTGCGAATGATCGGCATCTCTGAACGTCTACCAAGCGCAAGCACCACACCAATTGGCAGTGAAACTACGATACCAATTAACGCAATAATGAGCGTAACGAGTAGTCCACCCCATTTGTGTGTATCGACCACTTCTAGTCCAAAGACACCACCGTATAAAAGTCCAGCGATGATGAATGGGTAGATGTTTACGAAGAAAAGCCAAATCCACATCCGTTTCGGTGTCTTCTCATACGCGAGTAAAACAGTAAATATGGCTAATGTGATATAGAACAGGCGAGGGCGCCATAGTTCGGACTCTGGATAAAAACCATACATGAACTGCTCCCAGCGCACGCTGATAAATACCCAGCAAGCACCATCTCGGCTACAGTCGTCACGCGTTGAGCCAATCCAGTCTGCGTTAATAAACGCCCAATCCACGATATACCATATTGCAGTTACGACAATATACGCAAGAATGACAGTAACAATGGAATTGATAGGGCCATTAAATAGATTTTTCCGCATCCAACCAACGAAGCCTACAGTATTGGCGGGTGGTGGGAGATCCGGTTGAAATTGATGAGTACTCATATTATCTCTCCACCAGCGCGACTTTACGGTTATACAAGTTCATTAATGCAGACGTAATCAGACTTAATGTCAAGTACACGCCCATCGTCATCGCAATGATCTCTATCGCTTGTCCCGTTTGGTTCAGGGTAGTACCAGCAAACACAGAGACAAGATCTGGGTAACCAATCGCCATCGCTAACGATGAGTTTTTGGTGAGGTTGAGATATTGACTGGTTAAAGGTGGAATAATAATTCGTAACGCTTGAGGAATGACAACAAGCTTTAAAGTTTTCGAGCGTGGTAAGCCTAGCGACATCGCTGCTTCGGTTTGACCATGGCTAACCGCATTAATACCAGAGCGAACAATCTCAGCAATGAAAGAAGCTGTATAAACACTTAATGCCAAAAGTAGCGCAGCCAATTCAGGAATAATGCTAATACCACCTCGGAAGTTAAACCCTTTTAGTTCAGGGTAATTCAGTGAAATTGGCATACCAGCAAGGAAGTACACAACCAATGGAAGGCCAACAACTAAACCCAAAACTATTCTTCCCATTGGGGTTTGTTGCCCAGTGAGACGTTGCTTATTATTCGCCCATACATTAATTAATAAGCTTGCGATTACCCCGAAGATTAACGCGGCAATAACGTAGCTACTGCCAGGTTCCATAGTCGGTGCAGGGAAATATAAGCCACGAACGTTCAGGAAAATAGCTTCACCAAGACTTAAGCTTTGGCGTGGTGAGGGTAATGCTTGAAGAACAGCGAAATACCAGAAGAATATTTGCAGAAGAAGGGGGATATTTCGGAAAGTTTCGATATAAACTGCCGCTAAACGACTAACTAACCAGTTAGAAGAAAGGCGGGCAACCCCCATGGTAAAGCCAATCACAGTAGCCAGAATAATACCTAATACAGAGACTAACGCCGTATTAAGAAGGCCGATGATAAATGTTCTACCGTAAGAGTACGTTTCATCGTATTCAATTAATGTTAACCCAATACCAAACCCGGCTTCTTGATTCAGAAAACCGAAGCCCGTTGCAATACCACGAGCATCTAAGTTATTGAGAGCGTTGTTTACAATCGTGTAAAAGAAAAATACCAGTGCAGCAATGGCAATGATCTGGAAAATAGCAGAACGAAAGGCAGGATTATAAATCAGGCTCTTGCTTCCGCTTGGTTTGGACATCGTACTTGGCGATGCATCTTGTGTCGGTTTCATACAGCGATAACCTCAAACCTTAGTTATAGATATCGGCCTGTATAACGAAGTTTCGTCCTTGCTGGCTAAAGAATAACGCTCTCATGTCTAGCGGCTTACGAACCTTTAAAGCCGTTCCACAAAGCGAGCGCTTTTCGCCATCCAATGAGCGATCCTTACTCATACAGTGAGATATAATCAAGAAAAAGGGCGGCATGCACCGCCCTGATTAACTCTTTCTATCGGATTGGTGGCGCGTACATAAAGCCGCCTGCATTCCATAGCGCATTAACGCCACGAGAGATTTCTAACGGCGAACCAGTACCGACTGTACGTTCGAAGCTTTCACCATAATTACCAACTTGTTTGATAACTTGGTAGCCCCAATCGTCGCGGATACCCAAACCTTTGCCTTTAGGGCCATCAACACCGAGGATACGCTTGATGTTTGGATCTGTTGACTTCAGCATTTCATCCGCATTCTTCGAACTAATACCGTATTCTTCAGCGTTAATCATCGCAAACAATGTCCACTTAGCGATGTTAAACCATTGATCATCGCCTTGACGAACGACTGGACCTAGTGGCTCTTTAGAGATGATTTCTGGAAGAACGGCCGCAGAGGACGGATCTTTCAAATTCAAACGTAGTGCATAAAGGCCAGATTGGTCAGTTGTTAATACGTCACAGCGTCCCGCATCAAAACCTTTCGAAGTTTGCGCCGCTGTGTCGAATACCACTGGTTTGTACGCCATGCCTTGGTTGCGGAAATAATCTGCAAGGTTTAGCTCGGTTGTTGTACCTGATTGAACACATACCGACGCACCATCAAGCTCTTTAGCACTTGAGATACCAAGTTCCTTCTTCACCATAAAACCTTGACCATCGTAGTAGTTCACACCTACGAAGTTTAGGCCCAGTGCAGTGTCACGGTGGAGAGTCCAGGTCGTGTTACGGGAAAGCACATCAATCTCACCAGATTGAAGCGCAGTGAAACGTTCTTTTGCGGTTAGGGGTACATATTTAACTTTCGTTTTATCCCCAAGAACGGCTGCAGCCAGTGCTTGGCAATATTCTACGTCGATACCTTCCCATTCGCCTTTTGAGTTAGGGTTAGAGAAACCAGGTAGACCGGTACTTACGC
Source organism: Vibrio sp. 1580 (assembly GCF_033340055.1). Taxonomy (NCBI): domain Bacteria; kingdom Pseudomonadati; phylum Pseudomonadota; class Gammaproteobacteria; order Vibrionales; family Vibrionaceae; genus Vibrio; species Vibrio sp. 1580. The sequence goes on along the minus strand of NZ_JAWOVT010000010.1, from coordinate 203,539 downwards.
CACAAGTAAGAAAGCCTTGTTTTGTGACTTTGTCCAGAGTAGTGTCTGCTGCTTGAGCTGATGTTGCCATCATCGCAGTAGAAGCCGCTACGACGGAAGCAAGAACTGTGAGTTTATTTGCCATTTGTATCCTTCCTGTATGATCCATGTTTAATCAGGAGTGACCTGAAATAACGTGTCCAATTCGTTAGAGTTATCGTCCTACGTGATTGATTTTCGAAGAAACGGCATTCGATAGATCAACCAGTTATAAGCGTAGGAAAGGATCTGTTAATTCTCAAATATATAATTTAAATGAAGTTTTGAGAGAACTTACAAAGTGCCTTGAGATTTAGAATGACGAAATGTTAATTGTTTGTAAATAGTGCAATTCATGGACAATTTGGTGCATCAGAACAATCAATAGAAGAGTGAACAATACAAAAGAATAAAAAGTTGTTATCAAAACTGTCATTAGCTGAGCAAGGTGAAGTTCAGTAAAAATTCAAACAAAAATTATTTGTGATACCGAAACAGGGTGATGAGCTTGCCCCATTTTTGGTAGCATGGTCTACAACAGCTAATTAGAGTAATCATGGATTGAAATGCGATATTTTCCTCTGTTCTTAGATTTAATTGATAAACCCGTTCTCGTCGTGGGTGGCGGTGAGGTGGCAAGCCGAAAGGTGGAAGCGTTGCTAAAGGCTGGGGCGGATGTGACTATCGTTTCTCCGACGTTGGTTGATTTTCTGTCTAAGCTTGCTTCTGAGCATCAACTGCGCTGGGTACAACGTTTCTATTCGAGTGACATTGTCACTAAAAGCTTTGTTCAAGTGTGGGCGACGACAGACAATCCTGAGCTAAATCACCAAGTGTACAAAGATGCCAAAGAGCTAGGCATCTTGGTTAACGTTGTGGATGATAAGCCTTATTGTGATTTCATCACGCCGTCTATGATTAATCGTGGCCGCATCCAAATCGCTATCTCTAGTGGTGGAGCTTCGCCAGTTTTAATTCGAAACATCCGTGAAAAACTTGAATCGATACTGCCACAAAACTTGGGGTTGATGGCGGATTTTGCTAACTCAAAGCGAAACTCAATTAAAGAGGCGCTGCCTAGTGTCGATTTACGCCGCAAGTTTTGGGAGCAATTCTTCTCGAATCCAGAGGTGGAAAACGCGCGAGATAATCGTGAGTTAGAAGCAATTTACCAAGCGACCATGGCAACACCTTTAGATGAAAAGGGAAGTTGTACTTGGGTTCATGTTGGGAAAGATGTTGAGATGTTGCCAATAAAAGCCGTACGCTATATGCAACAAGCGGAGCTGGCTCTGTACTCAACTCGATGTGAAGCGAATGTGTTAGAACTAATACGAAGAGATGCAGAAAGAGAAGATTTCTCGAGCGCAGCTGAGCTTTCGGATATGCTGGCCAAGGCTAAAGCTGAAAAGCTTCGAATTTGCGTGTTCATACCACAAGGAACGAGCGAATTCGTATTGCTGCAAGGGCAGGACTTAGTTATCTAGCAATGCCAAATGCTAAAGTGGATACGTAGTTCGTTACACTAAAGCCAATAAAAAACGCCAGCGGATTATGCGCTGGCGTTTTTTATTTACTTCTCAGATTGATTAATCACGGAAGTTGTTAAACTGGAATGGGATACCCATCTCTGCTTCACGAATCGCTGCCATTGTCGCTTGCAGGTCGTCGCGTTTCTTACCGGTAACACGTACTTTGTCGCCTTGAATAGAAGCTTGTACTTTTAACTTTGCGTCTTTGATAAGTTTCACTACTTTTTTCGCCGTTGGAGTATCAATACCTTGGCGGAAAAGCAGAGTTTGGTGCCAGTTTTTACCAGTAACGTCTGGGTCTTGTGCATCCATTGCGTTCGCGTCAATGTTACGCTTCGCTAAGTGGCCGCGTAAAATGTCGCGCATTTGCTTAAGTTGGAAGTCACCTTCCGCAGACATTTTTACGTTTTCTTCTACTAGCTCAAAGCTCGCATTTACGTTGCGGAAATCGAAACGAGTAGACAATTCACGGTTAGCATTATCAACGGCGTTACGTAGTTCAACCGTATCGATTTCAGAAACAATATCAAACGATGGCATGAAGATTCCTTGATTATTTTGTTATAGGGACTTTCGGGACTTAACAGCGCTTGCCAGCATATCTAGCATTGTAGCAGTGTCTTCCCAACCTAGGCATGGATCTGTAATAGACTGACCATACGTTAGGTTATTGATGTCAGTCATTGGCTGATTGCCTTCAAGAATAAAGCTTTCTGCCATGATACCCGCAATACGAGTGCTGCCTGACTTAATTTGGTTACAAATGTCTTGAGCTACGTCGATTTGTTTTCTGTGTTGCTTCTGACAGTTTGCATGGCTGAAATCCACAACCAAACGTTGTGGCAATCCAAACTCAGCTAAAGCATCACATGCTTGTTTGACTGATGCTTCATCAAAGTTAGGGCCTTTTTCTCCACCGCGCAGAATAATATGACCGTAAGGGTTGCCACTTGTGCGGTAAACCGTCATTCGACCGTTCTTATCTGGCGAGTAGAAGTAATGCGATGCTTTCGATGCGCGAATTGCATCAATTGCAATTTTTACGTTGCCATTTGTGCCATTTTTGAAACCAACTGGGCAAGATAGTGCCGACGCCATTTCACGGTGAATTTGTGATTCCGTTGTGCGAGCACCAATCGCGCCCCAAGTGATCAAATCCGCGATGTATTGGCCAGTGATCATATCAAGAAACTCAGTAGCAGTCGCAAGACCAAGCTTGTTGATATCCAGTAGTAGTTTACGAGCTTTATGAAGACCAGCTTCAAGTGCGTAAGAACCATCTAGGTTAGGGTCCGTAATCAAACCTTTCCAACCAACTACTGTACGAGGCTTTTCAAAGTAAGTACGCATCACGATAAACAGTTCGTCTTTGTACTTGTCTTGGATTTCACTCAGGCGAGTGGCGTAATCAATGGCAGCTTCAGTGTCGTGAACAGAACACGGACCTACAATCGCAAGAAGGCGATCGTCTTCACCCGATAAAATGTTTTCAATCTGACGACGAGATTGAGCGATACGGTCTGCAACGTCATCCGTAATAGGATGTACACTACCTAGCTCTGCTGGGGTAGGCATTGGACCCAAAGGCTGGGTTCTCAATTCATCTGTTTTTATAGGCATGTTATAGCTTTATTCTCTATTGCGAAGGGGTAAAGATAACGGAATTACAGGCAGGAATAAACCGTTTCACGGGAATCTTCGCCAGGAAATACCGAATTGTATACAAAGGTGTAGGTATTCATTTAAATGACTTATGTATAAATGACAAAACTTGATCATTAAATCAATATATATACATTTGAATTTATAACCATTTTATCTATCTCGCTGTAAGGTAATCTAAGTAACTGCGATAAACTTCATACCTCACGGGTGACGCCGTCACTTCATGAGGGTTAAATAACTCGTGAGATCGAGCTTTTGTTAACATTTCTTTGACATCTATTTCTTTCGTTGATTAACTGGTCTGACTAGATTGGTAAGGAGACCAAAATGTTATCAGCTCTACGTCGTGCGAATTTGTATCTAAATCTGTTTGGCTTTTCGAAAGTGCCGCTGATTTGGCTTTGCCACCCTAAAATCATTGCGATAGATAGCAAGCATGTTGAGGTTCGTATCCCATTGCGCAGAAGAACGAAGAACCACCTGAATAGCATGTATTTCGGCGCTTTAGCCGTTGGCGCTGATGTTGCTGGTGGTTTTCTTGCTATGAGTAAAGCGCAAGAAAAGGGAGAAGCGATCTCGCTAGCATTTAAAGGTGTGAAAGCCGAGTTTTTAAAGCGCCCGGAAGCCGATGTGCACTTTGTTTGTAACGATGGTCATGTCATTGATGAGATGCTCGAGCACACCTTGGCAACGGGTGAACGAGTAAATCGTGACGTAAAAATTGTCGCGCTGTGTCCTAACTTACATGGTGACGAGCCAATGGCTGAATTTTCGCTTACTCTTTCGATAAAAAAAGCAGCCCAACAAAGAAAAGAGGCTGCCTAGTGGTTTGTGGCTCGTTTGTTTAAAGGCGTTGGCTTAATTGAGTTCAATCTTCTCGATAGAGACGATTTTGGAGCGATTTAAGACCACTTTCCAGCGGTAATAAACAGGCTCATCGGTGTGGTTGTCCTCTTTGACAATCACATTGAGCAAATGACGTTTCTCTACTGACTCTTTGGTTACTTGACCTTCATTTAAACGGTAAACTCGGTTTGAGCTTTTATCCATCAAGCGGATGATAGGGCGCAAACTGATGTTCAATGTTTCTCTCGTTTGTTCGTAACCACTCAAGAAAAGAGAGGTCGCCATTTCGGTTTTCTCGTGATAATGAAGAATCTGCTCTTCACGTTGAACGACGCGTTTTTTACGTATTCTTTGAATCTTATCCGGCAAGCTACTTAAGGTACGATAATCGAGCCACTCCAATTTTTTGCCAACCACTTTTTTCGTCGTTGGATCAACGTACTTCTTACGCCATTTTGGTTTGCCTTTACGGATCCATCGCCACATGGCATCGCGTAAATCATCTTTAAAGATTTCTCGTAAAGCGTAAATAAAAGACATCGCGATAATGAATGAGGCAGAAATTTCCCCCAGATAATCGCGAGCGAGAATCACGGTCGAGGTCACGACAACCATCACTAAACCGGTTGCAATACCTTTGATAGCGCGCTTAATGTTGTTACCCATCGATATGGTTTCTTCACGAAGCACGATAGGGTGTTCAATCAATCGCCTTAGCAAGCGCATTTTGTTAGATAGGCGAGTAACGTCTTCAACGACTCTTGATGAGTTGTATTTGTTGAGTTTACGATGGGCTTGCTCTTTCTCACATAGCGTGAGCAGACGCTTTTTGATCGTGCCATAGTCGCCTTCACGTGGTAGATGGGCCACCAGTGACAGGAACTTTTGCTCGGTATACCAAGACAGATAGTTATCGATGTTAACGTAGTAGCGTTTTAAGTTCTCTTCATAAGGAATAGAACGCCGCAAGCGCTTTAAGATCTCAAGCGTGAGCTCGATAACTTCGTCCACTTCATCTTCCGTTACGGAGTTGTTCTCATGCTTGTTTAAACTTGCTACCGCTTTGTCTAGCGCGATAACGTATTGGTAAGCGAACAAACTCAAACTTACTCGGTATTGCTGATTCGACAGGCGTCCACGTTTGGCAAGTCGACTGTGTACTAGCGGAAGAAGGATTTCAGTACTGTAATAAGATCGTTGCTGTGTGATCGAGGTGTAATAAAATTCGGATTCACTGATGATATCGGCGTTTAAACCAAGCTCACCAGGTATAAAAAAGTAAATATCTAGGTCGACACTTTTGCTCTTTGCGAGTGCATGACTGATTTTTAATGTTATTGAGTCTTGTTTATCGACGGTGACCAAAGAAAGCTCCTGACTTTGCTAAAGCATTCTTAACTTATGCGTTCCGTTGAGCAGGTAAGTATAAGAGTGCTAAAAGAGTGACTGGGGCATATAGCTGAACGACAACAGCATAACAGAGCACTATGCTTTTCTCTCTGATTTTCTTGTTAGTTTAGGTATAATTCCACGTAAATTTAAAAAGAGACAAAATCAATGATTAAAATTGGTCAAATTAACAGCTTAGAAGTCATTAAAAAGGCTGATTTTGGCGTATTTCTGGATGGCGATGATTACGGTTCTGTTCTACTACCTAGTAAGTATGTACCAGAGGGTACTGAAATTGGTGAGCATGTAGACGTATTTCTGTACTTCGATTCAGAAAGCCAACTTGCTGCGACCATTGAAAGACCAATTGCCCAAGTGGGTGAATGGGGTTTAATGAAGATTGAGGGTGTGAATGCGACAGGTGCTTTTGTAAATTGGGGCATCAAAGAAAAGGACTTACTGATTCCTTTTAGTGAGCAACGCACTCGCTTCTCTGCCGGACAAACCATTTTAGTGTATGTTTATACCGACAAAGCGTCAGGTCGCATTGTTGGTACGACTAAGTTCAATAAATGGTTAGATAAAACTCCAGCGAATTATGAAGTTAACGAGCAAGTTGATTTGATCATCGCAGAGCGTAGTCAACTTGGTTATAAAGCTATCGTTAATGGTAAGCATTGGGGCATGATTTTCCCATCGGATGTTTTTGGTAAGCTTTACATCGGTAAAAAGCTGAAAGGCTTTATTAAGCACATTCGTGAAGATGGCAAAATCGACCTTGCTCTACAAAAAGTCGGTGTGGCGAAAATGGACGATCTTTCTAGTAAGATCCTTGACTTGCTAGAGAAGAAAGGCGGATTTTTGCCTTTGAATGACAAGTCTTCTCCTGAAGCGATTTTTGATGCTTTCCGCACAAGTAAAGGGACTTATAAAAAGACCATCGGTGGCTTATACAAGCAGGGTAAAATTGTCATTGAGAAAGACGGTATTCGTCTAGCGTAGTCCAAACTCACGTATAGTGGAACTACAGCCAAAAAAAACGGCCCAAACTTTTCCTTTTTTTGGGCCTAGGGGAAACGGCTCCGCAGAGCCTGCGCTAAACTTGTCCAACAATAATTTTGTTGGTGAACATAGAGAGAAATGCCACATCAAAGCATTACTTTGATACAACTAGTTTAGTACAGCGTATCCGGATCGCTAGCGAGCCCAGTTGCTTTCATACTTACGAATTAAAAAGCCATCGCAAATACGATGGCTTTTCATTTATTTATGATTCGCTACTTCTTTAAAATAAGTTCTTATCTCGTACTAATTCGCGAGGAAGACCATTCTTTATTCGGTTGCTTACCCACTTGCCAAGGCCAATAACTGCGCCTTGATAGGTGACAAGTACTTCGCCTTTACCTGTTTTCATTCCCTCAGGAATGGTTTGTGGGCGAACATCACGCCCCATGTACCATTCGCGCGCTTCTTCAATACTGAGTTCAATGGCGTTGCTTTCAGAACCTGTCGCCAGGGCAGTCGCGACTTGGTGTTGCCAACGGTAGCCATTTTTATGGGCTTCCGCGATCTTTATACCCATACGGGAGAAGCGTAATTCGCCGATCATCGGTTCTAAAGCATTAGGGAATAACCAGACATCTTTATCGCGAAGCCATACAGAACTGTCATTTGGAAGTTTAATACCTAACGCGCTTTGGAGTTGTTGAGCAATTTCTGTCGATTCTTTTTTTGAAGTTTTAGCAAAGGGGAATTTCCCCATGCGCTTTTTGACTTCTGGCGCCTCAACAGCAGCCAGTTTGCGAATTCTTGCAACAAAGAACCCTTCACAGTCGTAGACCTGCGGGAAAATATGCAAAAAGCCTTCTTCAGTTAGAGCTGCCTCTGCGTTCTCAAACAAGTTCTCAAGGCTTTCAAACTCTACAGCATCCCCAAAGGTTTCTTTCAAGTGATGACAAACTTGTTGGTTTTCTTCTGTACTGAGCGTACATGTTGAGTAAACCATCACACCACCGGGCTTTAATGCATGGAAGGCGCTTTCAATAAGATCTTTCTGCGTGTCAGCGATGTCGAGTACGGAAGCTTGCGTCCAGTTTTTCATCGCATCTTCGTCTTTGCGAACGGTGCCTTCTCCAGAGCAAGGCGCGTCGAGCAAAACCGCATCAAATTGTTCTGGTAGCCAACCGCCAAAAACGCGTCCATCGAAGTTACTTAGTGCGGCGTTACGTACCCCACAACGTTCCACATTAGCGTGCAGTACTTTTACACGACTTGCGGCGTATTCATTGGCCACAAGTACACCTTCGTTGTTCATTAAAGCTGCAATTTGAGTGGTTTTTGAGCCTGGAGCGGCTGCGGTATCTAACACGGCATCGTAAGATTCATCATTCATAAACAGAGCAGATACCGGCATCATCGAACTGGCTTCTTGAATGTAGAATAAGCCAGACATGTGTTCTGCTGTGTTGCCTAATGGTACAACTGACTCATCCGCTTCAATCCAAAAACCTGTGTCACACCAAGGCACAGGAGAAAGCTTCCAGCCTTTTGTTTCTGCTCGTTCTAGAAACGCTTCAACACTGATCTTCAACGTATTAACTCGAATACTTTTGCGCAGTGGCTTTTGGCACGACGCGATAAAGTCTTCCATGTTGAGGTGAGCAGGAAGGATAGTTTGGATTTTTTCCAGAAACGCGTCTGGGATGTAAACATTAGGATGCAATGTGGGATCTCGTTTGCAGAATTTGTAGCAAATAATATACGAAAGCGAAGCAGAAACGAATAGTGACAAGGGCCGAGCAATAAAAAAGAGCAGCGATTGCTGCTCTTTTAAAGTGATCAAACTTCAATTGTACGTGAATTGAGCTTTATTCTACGGCTTAGGAATCGCTGTACGCCATTGAGTCCAACCTTCTTCAGCTTGTGGATACAAAAAGAAAGATTGCCCACTCTTTGCCGCTGGTGGAATAGTCGATTGCTCTGGCGTTGAAAACGCAATTCCTCCGCGAACTAAACTATCAAAGGTTCCCGCTTTGATGTTAGCGCCGGTAAGCCCGATGGAAACATCTACTCCTGAAACATTCCAGAACACACTGTTTTGACGAACGAGGTAAGCGTATTCAGGCTGTATTTTGATAGTCGTGACGATGCGATCAGCAAATTCTCCTAGGCTTACGTCGGTCACTTGGCCAACTTCCATCTGGCGGTAAAGAATAGGTGTACCGACTTGTACTGAGCCTCTTTGTTCACTTTGTAACGTAAACATGATTCCATGCACGCGTTCTGAACTATTTTCTAATTGAAAATCAAATTTAGCTTTACCTTTACCTGGTTCAACACTGATGGATTTCGACACCAACGCCCCGAGGTTTTTAACACCACCTAAACCAATTTCTGGTTCAGTTAGCCAAAAATGTGAGCCTTCAACCGCAATGTTTTCTACGTATTCAGGTAGGATCCTTGCAGTGACTTCAACCATGTTACGACGAAAATTCGGTACAACCAGAGTGATTTCACCAACTTTAACACCTTGATATTCAATCGGCATTCCTTTAGCAATCTCTTGCGAACCGTCGGTTTCTAAAGCAATGACGCGCCCAAACTTGCGAGCGGTTTTTTGATCAGAATACAGCTTCCAGTTTTCTCCGATTTTGTTTTCAACGCCTGGCACGGAGTCAAAAGCGATGCCACCTTCTATTAACGATTTCAAAGGGTGTGCTTTCACACTGACGCCAGCTAATGATGCATCTATCTCAATCCCTGAACGATTCCAAAAAACGGTTTGTGGCGTTACAAGATAAGCGAAGCGGTTTTCGATAGTAGCCTTAATTAGTACTCCGCCATCAACTAGTTGGAAATCGGAGACGTTACCAACTGGAAGATTACGATAGAGTAGAGGGCTGCCTTTGGAAACCGGCGGCAATTCAGAAGCAAATAGTGTTAGAGCCCTAGAGCCACTTTGATTGTACTGCGCCAATTCAGCCAATGATTCATTTTGGAACAGTTGATACTCTTTTTGAATATCCTGCTTGCCTTCGCTCACAAAACTAATTGACCCGGTTAACAACTGCTTTGCTGGAGGAACGGTAACGCTGAGCCCCGATTCAGTTAACTCTGCTGACGCACTGCCGGTTACATAAAAACGATTGTTTGATTTGATCAGATGTTTGTATTCATGGTCAATCAAAACATCCATAAATACTTCGTGTTGTGATTTTTTATCTTCCTTGACTAGGCCCACTTTGATGATTGAACCAACAACGATGCCTTTATAAAGTACATTGGCACCGCTATCTAGGCCAAACGAATTGTCGGATACCAAACGAATCGCGATGGACTTTTCTTGCTGTTGGTTAAACACGTTTTTACGAATGGCAGTAAAGCGGCGAGAGCGTTCACCCGCGCCCGGCACGATCGTTAAGAAGTTTCCTCGCACTAAATTAGCAATGTTTTCAACACCTGAAAGGGACACTTTTGCTTCTTCTAAGACAAATCGAGTGCCTGTCGTCAGCATGTCACTAAAAGCGGGTTGAATTGCCGCTGACGCCAATATCACTTCTCGGCCTTCGGAAAGGCTCAAGTCCGTAACTTGGCCAATTTCGATTCCGCGATACATAATTGGAGCGCCTTCTCCGCTGATCTTGCTGTCATCAGGTAGGACGATTTTAACCGCGATGCCTCGACCAGCAGTTTTCAAATCTTTATACAAGCGGAACTCGGTGTTCTCTTCTACAGGCTCACCATCATCCGGAGAGTCGACGGCGATGGCGCCACCTAGTAAGGCACTCATGCTTTCTAGTCTTACATCGACACCTTCAAAACCGATGCTGGCACCAATTCCACTGACGTTCCAGAATCGACTGCGGTTGTTAATGATATGTCGGTATTGATCCTGAATGTTGGCTTGAATAGTGATAGATTTTGCATCTTCATCTAGCTGGTAACTGTACACTTCACCGATTGGGATTTTCTTATAAACAATTTGAGAGCCAACCGATACACCACCTAAATCACGGCTTTTGAGCTTAATATTCAAACCTTGAGAAACGCGTAAATCTGTTGGGGCAGAATCTAACGCATGGAATGTTGTCTCAAACTCTTGACCATCTCCGGGTTGAATCGAGATGTAGTTACCTGAGACGAGCGCATCCAGTCCGGAAACTCCCGTTAGGCTAGCTGTTGGTTTTACTAACCAAAAGCGTGTTTTATCGTTCAGTAACTTTGCAGCTTCAGGATAGATATCAGCATCGACATAAATACTGCCGAGATCTTCGGTGAGGTTAATGTCTCTTACCATGCCGACTTCTAATCCTTGGTAACGGATAGTGGTTCGGCCGGCGACAAGACCAGCGGCATCAGAAAAATAGATTTGCACTCGTTGTCCTGCATCGTGTATCGACTTCACAACAAGCCAGCCAGCTAAGACCATGGTCAAAATTGGCAACAGCCAAAGAGGAGATATGCCTTTACTCCGCTTTACATCTGGTACGTATGACGTTTGAGAACTGTTCTGATCACTCATTCATTGACTCTTTTTCTGATTGTTTTGGGCTTGTTTGGTCCCAGATTAGCCTTGGATCAATACTTTCTGCTGCAAGCATGGTCAATACAACGACAACACCAAATGCTACCGCGCCATATCCTGGTGTGAAATCCAGTATCTGACCACGATCGACTAACGTCATCATGATAGAAATAACAAACAAATCCATCACAGACCATTTACCGATCCATTTAACAACAAAGTAAACCATCATTCGTTGTCTCTTAAACACCGAACGTTTGAATTGGATGCAAAGCATGATGTAGGCGAGCCCAAGTATTTTAATCACCGGGACAACGATACTGGCAACAAAAATGATCGCAGCGATTCCATACATGCCGCTTTTTACCAAACCAGCCACGCCTGAAAAAATAGTGTCCTCCAAACGCTTACCATTGGTAAGCAAGATGGAAATAGGGATCAGGTTAGCGGGGAAGATGGCGACCGTTGCTGCGATGAGGTAAGCCCATGTTTTCTGAATGGAGTTTGGCTTGCGATGATATAACTCGTGATGACAACGCTGGCAATGGTCACCTTCAGGCTGGGACAAGTGGCATTCATGGCAATGCACATCTTTATGCTCAAAAGCATATAAACTTTCTGGTTTCCAAGCTTCCCAATAACGACGCACGCTGATTCTTGAAACTAACAAAACGGTAAATATCTGCAAAAGAACCAGACCAATTAACCCTGGGCCGACGAAAATGTCGGAATAATCTTGGAGTTTAAAACAGGAAATGGCGATGCTAACTAAGAACACATCCAACATAACCCAATGCTTCAAATGTTGAATTAGCCACAGTGAGATACGAAGCCCACGGAACCATCGTTGATGTAAAGAAATATGCGCCGTTACCACTGAAACACAAACCGTCAGTGGCGCTAGAGAGCTACAAAATAGAATGAGCAATGAAAGAAGAACAAATCCTTCTTCCATCAATGTGATCATCCCTGAAGGCAGGGTTGCCGGAATCATCACACCAAAGAGTCGGATGCTAATAAAGTTAAAAAAGTGCGATGGAATAAATAGTAGGATACAGGTTATCGCGACGGCTAGATTACCAGAGAGGCTAGGGCTACCTCCGCGATATAATTGTGTACCACAACGAGGGCAGTGTGCATTTTTGCCATGGGGTAAGTCGACGATGTCGACAGGCAATTCACAACCTTGGCACAAACGTACGTTATTGGGTTGCATGGCGTGCTTAGACAGAGAGGTCATAACGACCTCTCTAGCTTGAACGATTTAAGCGTGGGACTGTATGCCCCCATATAAGGTTTGATATAAGCCTTCTTGCTCAACTAACTCACCATGAGTACCTGTTTGCGTCACTTTCCCATCTTCAAGCACGTAGATCAAATCGGCTTGTTTCACAGCGGATAGTCGGTGCGCAACGATTAATGTTGTTCTACCACGTAAGAACTCGGTCAGTGCTTTGTGTAAAGCCGCTTCAGTAGCGGTATCTAGCGCAGACGTGGCTTCGTCTAAAATAACAAATTGAGGATTACTCAGCACCATTCTAGCAATGGCAAGCCGTTGTCGTTGACCTCCTGACAAACGAATGCCATTACGACCAACTTGAGTATCCAAGCCGTGGTTAAGTTGAGAAATTACATCATGCAGCTGAGCCACTTCAAGCGCACGCCAAAGTGACATTTCGTCAAAATTCCCACCAAGCGTTAGATTATGCCTCAAGGTATCGTTAAATAGTATAGGTTGCTGTAATACCACGGCAATTTTGTCGCGAATTACTTCAAAACCAATATCTTCTGTTAATTCATCATTAAAGCGAATGCTACCGGAGTTTTGACGGTAAACCCCAATAAGTAATTGTATCAAGGTTGACTTACCACCGCCGCTTGCACCAACCAACGCCACTTTCTTTCCTGCCGGCATATGTAAAGAAAGATTATCTAGGACTTTGTTTTCATTATTGTAAGAGAAATTAATGTTTTCTACTTTAACATCAACTTCTCTACCTTCTTTGAAAGGATTTACCTTAGGAACCGGTCTCTGCTCTTCTTCTAACTCTAATAAGTCGTTGATGCGTTTTAATGCGGCTTTAGCGCTGTACCAAGAAAACTGAATCCCAAGCAACTCTTGAACAGGAGAAAGCATGAACCATAGGTAACCAAAAACGGCAAATATTTGGCCAATAGTAAGGTCACTGAACATGACCATTAACATTGCGACAGCTCTGAATAATTCAAAGCCGATCAAAAAGAGAAGAAAAGAAACGCGACCAGCCGCTTCAGATTGCCAAGCATACTTGTCTGCATCAACGCGAACTTGGTTCGCACTGTCTTTGAGTTGCTGGAGAAATTCTCGCTCTTTATTGGCCGCGCGTAGTTGGTAGATTCCATCTAATGTTTCAACTAAACGGTTTTGGAAAATTTCAAAAGAATGATTTTCCTTCCGTTTCAGATGTTTAACCATACTGCCTAGTTTACGTGAGAAGTAAATGACAATAGGGTTAACTAACAGGATAAACAGACCAAGTCGCCAATCGAGCCAAAGTAGAACGATAGCAGTACCAATAACAGTCAGAAAACTGATAACGAATTTTGCTAACGTAGAACCAATAAATTTATCAATGGTCTCAATGTCAGTGATAAGGTGTGCGTTGATTCCTCCGCTACCTTTGGTTTCGTATTGTCGGATGCTGATACGGCCGAGTTTGTCGATCATTTTACTGCGCATCTCAAACGTGATGGTTTTTGAAACAAGCGTAAATTGTCGGCTTTGAAGGATATTTAATCCTTGGCTCGCAGCTCGCATAAGAACAACCAAGAACAGGGTGAAGAAAATATAGCCTGTCGGAGTGTGCCACGCTTCAGGGAGAATGGCATTCATGGCATCTAAGCCTTTTGCAGGTTGGTCCAATAAGACCTCATCAACCATCAAAGGCATGAGGAGGGGAATTGGAACACTAATCAAGGTTGCAAGCACCGCTATCAAGTTCGCTATGATCAGCTTGGACTTGTGCTTTTTTACTTGTGTTATCAACCAAGAACGGCTAATAGTGTCATTTTTCAGAAGCATTGTAATTGAGAATAAGTCCTATTATAAAGTAGGGCTGCATTTTAGCGCCATACATTGAGAATGGAAGCTTTTATAGTAAGTAGGAAGTTAATATGAACTTAGAACAATACCAAAGACTAACCAAACAAGCTGTTGCTCTAATTGAGTCTGAACCAGACTTTATTGCGAACCTAGCAAACTTGAGCTCATTGCTTTTCATGGAACTTGACGATCTTAACTGGGCAGGCTTTTACCTAACAAAAGGTGAAGAGCTTGTTCTTGGTCCGTTCCAAGGAAAACCAGCTTGTGTTCGTATCCCAATGGGTCGAGGCGTCTGCGGTACTGCTGCACAAACTAATACTATACAAAGAGTATACGACGTTCACGAATTTGAGGGGCATATTGCGTGCGATGCAGCGAGCAATTCAGAAATTGTGATTCCATTTTCTATTAATGGAAAGGTGGTTGGTGTACTTGATATTGATAGTCCAAGTATTGGCCGATTTAATGAAACAGACGAAGAAGGTCTCACTCATTTCATGGTTGAAGTAGAAAAGCTGCTTAATTCACACGCGAACGACGCATAAATTAGCCTTCGAGTGTGGTTTTTCCTTGGCATGTCACTATAATACGAGAATATTTTTTCTTAATGCTCGCGGAAATCCGCTCAAATCAGGACCCCTCATGACTGAAAAGTTAAAAAACAGCAAAGAAGTTATTGCATATATTGCTGAATGTTTCCCTAAGTGCTTTACTTTAGAAGGTGAAGCAAAACCTCTGAAAATTGGTATTTTTCAAGATCTTGCGGAACGTCTAAATGAAGACGAAAAAGTAAGCAAAACACAGCTTCGTGCAGCGTTAAGACAGTACACTTCATCATGGCGTTACCTACACGGTGTAAAACCAGGTGCAGTACGTGTAGACCTAGATGGCAACCCTTGTGGTGAGCTAGAAGAAGAGCACGTTGAACACGCGAAAGCGACACTTGCAGAAAGCAAGGCGAAAGTTCAGGCTCGTCGTAAAGAACAAGCACAAAAAGCTCGTGAAGAGGGTAAGGCGAAAGCGAAACCTGCGGCTAAAAAGCCTCAACAGCCTCGTCGTACTAATAAACCAAAAGTACAAAAACCAACTAAGCCTGTAGAAACGCGCGCTCTAAATGCTGATGAAATCACAGTAGGTAACGCAGTTAACGTGAACATGGGCAAAGGAAACATGGCAGCGACCATTGTTGAAATCAATAAGGATGATGTACGTGTTCAACTTGCTAACGGCCTACAAATGGTTGTGAAAGCGGAGCACTTGCGCGCATAAAGGAGATACTCCTACGCATGAATTGCCGTTCAAAAGTGACCCTGATTGCTGCTAGCTTATGGCTAGCAGCATCAGCTCAGGCTCTTGAAGCCAAACTACATAAAGATGACCTGCCGGTTCTTTCTCCTGAAGTTCAGCATGAAACAGCTAGCAAACGAGTCACCTCGCGATTTACCCGCTCTCATTATAAGCACTTCAGCCTCAATGATGATTTCTCTAAAGCGATCTTTGAACGCTATGTAGAGTTGCTTGATTACAATAGAAATATTTTCACTCAAGCAGACATCGATTCATTTAAAAATTGGTCAGTCGAGCTTGATGATCAGCTTAAATCGGGCAACAACCAAATTGCTTTTGATGTTTACAACCTCTCAATGCAGAAGCGCTTCGATCGTTTTGCTTATGCGTTAACTCTACTCGATGAAGAGATCAAGTTTGATACCGATGACGAGATAGAGTTAGACCGCTCTGAAGCCGCATGGCCAAAAGACGAAGCAGAGCTCAACGAGTTGTGGCGCAAGCGTGTGAAATATGACGCGTTAAATCTGAAACTGACTGGCAAAGAGTGGCCAGAGATTAAAGAAGTTTTAGAGAAGCGTTATAACAACGCGATGAAGCGCATCACACAGACCAACAATGAAGACGCATTTCAGTTATATATGAATGCCTTCGCGCGACAGGTTGACCCTCATACAAGCTACCTTTCTCCACGTAATGCCGAGCAATTTCAATCGGAAATGAACCTTTCTCTAGAAGGCATCGGCGCCGTTTTGCAAATGACAGACGATTACACAGTAATTCGTTCACTTGTTGTTGGCGGTCCGGCATCAAAGAGTAAGCAACTTGGTGAAGGGGACCGAATCACTGGTGTTGGACAAGACGGTGAAGAAATTGTCGACGTGATCGGTTGGCGTCTGGATGATGTTGTTCAGTTAATCAAAGGCCCTAAAGGCACAAAGGTTAATCTACAGATCTTGCCAGAAGGTAACGATGCTAAGAGTTACATTGTCACAATTGTTCGTGACAAAGTTCGCTTAGAAGATCGTGCGGTTAAGTCAGAAATCATCGAAAAAGACGGTAAGAAGATTGGTATTTTAGAAGTACCAAGTTTCTACGTCGGCTTATCGAAAGACACCGATAAATTACTAGCTGAGTTGAAAACCAAAAACGTTGACGGCGTAATCGTTGATCTACGTAACAATGGTGGTGGTGCGCTAACAGAAGCGACGGCATTGACAGGTTTATTCATTAAAGAAGGTCCTGTAGTTCAAGTTCGTGACAGCTATGGCCGCATCAAGGTGAATGCCGATACCGATGGAAAAGTGAGTTATGATGGCCCATTGACGGTGTTGATTAACCGCTACAGTGCTTCAGCATCTGAAATTTTTGCAGCGGCAATGCAAGATTATAATCGTGCAATCATCTTAGGTGAAAACTCTTTCGGTAAAGGTACAGTTCAGCAACATCGTTCACTGAATCATATTTACGATCTTTTCGATAAAGAGCTAGGCTACGTTCAGTACACGATTCAGAAGTTTTATCGTATTGACGGTGGAAGTACGCAAAATCGTGGTGTTGCACCAGATATTTCGTACCCAACGCCAATTGAGGCTTCTGAAACAGGTGAAAGTGTTGAAGACAATGCTTTACCTTGGGATCAGATTGATAAAGCACAATATCAAACGTTTCCAAGTAACGACGCCTTAGTTGAAAAACTTACTGCTCTTCATAACAAGCGTATTTCTGATGAAATGGAGTTCCGCTTTATCAATGAAGACATCGAGAAATATCGTAAAGAAAAAGACGATAATACTTTGTCTTTGAACGAAAAAGTTCGTAAAGCTGAATCGGATAAAGCGGAAGCCCTTCGATTACAACGCATAAATGAACGTCAAGTTGCTTTGGGTAAAAAAGCATTCAAAACATTGGATGACATACCAAAAGATTACGAGGCTCCTGATGTTTATTTAGATGAGTCTGTCGCGATTATGGTCGATCTACTTAAGCAGGAAAATCAGTCATAATAACTGGCAATTTAGAATAAAAAGAGTGAGTCTTTCAGATTCACTCTTTTTTTATGCCTTTTTGTCTTCCGCTGTCTCGATATCGAGCAAGATATTCGCTTATTTTCCCCCAATAATTTACGTGATCTACATCTAAAATTTCGCGAAAGTGAGGACTACTGGCTAAGCTAAAAGAAAACGATAAGGATGCCGATATGAAGTGGTTCTTTATTTTACTTAGCTTTTGCTGCTTTAGTGTGTTTGGTGGAGAAAACACCAGAGAAGATGAATTAAGTCACTTTGACACGCCGTTTCTCATCGGAGACTGGTATTTGATGAACCCAAACCCCGAAGAGTCGGCTGAAAACTTTCGTGCGATCAAACTCTCATTAGGTTCTGACTACAGCTTTTCTATTGATATTCAAAAGAAAGACTATTCCGTTGACCATTGGGAAGGGCTGTATAACGCAAATGAAGACACCATCGTTCTTGGTTTAAACACCGACGAGCCTCAAATTTATGCCTATCGCAACAACCATAATACGCTTGATCTTAATGGTGTAACATTCACTAAGGGATTATCCAATTCACTTGCAGGTATTTGGTCTAGCTCTCACGTATCTGGCGACGGTCTAGTGGCCAACAACATTAATCAGATGGATTTGATACTTCAACCTGATTTCGTGTTCATGTTTAGGGTTTCGAACGAAGAAGGGGATGAGTCCATCAAACAAGGTGTGTTTTACACAGAAGATGAGTTTTTGGTTCTGTTGTATGAAAATGGCGAGCATGGAACCACGTATAAGCTCAACAAGAATGAGCTAACGATCGAAGATTCCAATGGTGATATGTACGCCGTACTCAATAGAGTTACGCCATGATGCCTTTAACATGCGCCAAATTACGCGTGCGTACGGTAAGTCATTAATGTTGTTCAAATATTAATCAAAAAACGGAGCTAGAGCACTAAAAGCTCCGTTTTTTGATGGAAAGACTTGTATTCTGATACCACAACCCCTACAAATAGCTTATATAGTGATACCAGAACTGCATTTTTGATCATGCAGTCTGGTATTTTTGTTGTTCGACATACAAGGATTTATGCTCATGTCTCAAGCTCCCCAGGCCAAATATCGTAAAGATTATAAAGAGCCATCTCATGCGATTACTGATATCGATCTTACTTTTGATCTATATGACAATGACACAATCGTTACGGCGGTATCAAAAGTTGCTCAAAAAGGCGATACAACAACGCTAGAACTCGATGGCGAAGGGCTTGAGCTACGCGCTGTAAAAGTAAATGGTGAGGATTGGGCTCATCACGAGGTGAAGGAGTCATCGCTGGTACTGACCGATCTTCCATCCGAGTTTGAACTTGAAATCGTCACCAAAATTGATCCTGAAGCGAATACAGCACTCGAAGGTTTGTACAAATCAGGCGGCGCATTTTGTACTCAGTGTGAGGCTGAGGGCTTCCGCCGTATCACGTACTATCTAGACCGTCCGGATGTTCTAGCAAAATACACAACAAAAGTGATCGCAGATAAAGCGGCTTACCCATATTTGCTGAGCAATGGTAACCGAATTGCAGAAGGTGATGCAGAGAACGGTCGTCATTGGGTTCAATGGCAGGATCCGCATCCAAAACCAGCTTACTTGTTCGCCCTTGTTGCAGGCGACTTTGATGTATTGCGTGACAAATATACAACGATGTCAGGTCGCAGTGTTGATTTAGAAATCTTTGTTGATAAAGGTAACTTAGATCGTGCAGGTCATGCGATGACATCTTTGATCAACTCGATGAAGTGGGATGAGGAACGCTTTGGCCTGGAATACGATCTGGATATTTATATGATCGTTGCTGTTGATTTCTTCAACATGGGTGCAATGGAAAACAAAGGCTTGAACATTTTTAACTCAAAATATGTTCTGGCGAACGATCAAACTGCGACAGATCGTGACTATTTAGGTATCGAAGCTGTGATCGGTCATGAGTACTTCCACAACTGGACTGGCAACCGTGTCACTTGTCGTGACTGGTTCCAACTAAGTCTAAAAGAAGGCTTAACCGTATTCCGTGACCAAGAATTCTCTTCTGACTTAGGTTCTCGTGCTGATAACCGTATTGATAACGTACGTATTATTCGTGGTCCTCAATTTGCGGAAGATGCAAGCCCAATGTCTCACCCGATTCGTCCTGACAAAGTCATTGAGATGAATAACTTCTACACGCTAACGGTGTATGAAAAGGGCAGCGAAGTTATTCGCATGTACCATACACTCCTTGGCGAAGAGGGCTTCCAAAAAGGAATGAAACTTTATTTTGAACGTCACGATGGTACCGCCGCGACGTGTGAAGACTTTGTTTCTGCAATGGAAGATGCCACCGGTGTTGATTTAAAACAGTTCCGTTTGTGGTACAGCCAATCGGGTACACCAACGCTACGCGTAAATAGCGAATACAACGCTGATGCAAAAACTTACGCACTAACGGTAGAGCAATTTACGGAGCCGACGCAAGACCAAGCAGAAAAACAAGCGCTGCATATTCCGTTCGATATCGAGTTGTATGATTCGAAAGGTCGAGTTATCCCACTGGTGATTAACGGTGAATCTGTTCATAACGTGCTGGATATTAAACAAGATAAGCAAACGTTCGTATTTGAAAATGTCGAAGAACAGCCAGTGCCATCTTTGTTGCGTGAATTCTCGGCACCAGTCAAATTAGAATACGATTACAGCGATGACGAGTTAGTCTTCTTGATGAAGCACGCAACGAACGATTTTGCTCGATGGGACGCTAGCCAAATGCTATTGGCTAAATACATTCGTCAGAATGTGAAAAATGTTCAAGCGGGACAAGAAGTATCACTTTCTGAAGGTCTGATAGATGCTTTCCGCGGTGTGCTGTTGGATGAAACGCTTGAGCCAGCTTTCATTGCTCAAGTTTTCTCTATGCCTTCAATCAATGAGATTACTGGTTGGTACCAGCAAATTGATATCGATGCCGTAGACAAAGTGCTAAACAGCATTACAGTGTCACTTTCTAAGGAATTAGAAGATGAGCTAAGTGCGACTTATCACACGCTTAAGCAAACAGAGTATACGATCGACCATGCTGCAATTGGCAAGCGTGCTTTACGTAACCGTTGCCTTCAGTACCTAGCATATACGGAAAAAGGTAATGATTTAGTCAACGCACAATACGCATCTGCAAATAACATGACAGATACGATTGCTGCGATGAGTGCTGCAAATAACGCTCAGCTCGAGTGTCGTGAAGCACTTATGGCTGATTACAGCGATAAATGGAAGCATGATGGTTTGGTTATGGATAAGTGGTTTGCACTGCAAGGTAGCAATCCTGCAGAGGATGCTCTTGAAAAAGTAAAAGCAACCATGAACCACGAAGCATTTAGTTTGAAAAATCCGAACCGTACGCGCAGCTTAATTGGCTCGTTCTTAAGTGCGAACCCTGTACGTTTCCATGATAAATCCGGTGTAGGTTACCAGTTTGCCGGTGAAATTCTTCGCCAACTAAATGATTCGAACCCACAAGTAGCTTCTCGAATGATTGATCCTTTGCTTAAGTTCCGTAAATACGATGAAGCTCGCCAAGCAATGATTCGTGCAGAACTTGAAAAGCTCAAAGCAATGGATAATCTTGCTAAAGATCTATTCGAAAAAGTGACTAAAGCACTAGACGAATAGTAAACAACACAATAGGGTGGTCATTAAGGCCACCTTATTTGTTTATGTCACTTAGTTTTCACTTCATGAACTATTACTATTTCAATCTCAACATTTCATATCAAACGTTTTTATCTCATTATTCTGGTGCGGCAAGTGTTGTTCAAGTTGTCACACACAACGGTTTGCGTTTGCAGTTACCCGCCGCGAGATTTAGACCATTTCTTAGTCAATTGGGCGTTAGAGGCCAGTTTAGACTAACAACTGACCAAAATAATAAGTTTCTTAAGTTAGAAACTCTGTGATGTATTGTATTTGCAGAGAGTTAAATAGGAATCTTAGTCACAGAATCGGACATTTCACCTCTTACCACTACGATTAGTTGTTAAACATTTGTAATTATGCTTTTACAATGGGCACATGCATTACCTATGCTTAGTTTCTAAGGTAACAACCTAGCTACTAAGTCCCCCTACAAAACAACAATTCTAATGTGGAGTGTGAATATGACCGCGCGTGAAAATGTAGTGCCGGTTCTGCTTGAAAAGGTTTACCAACTGATTCAAGACAAACTCGAGCTTTCTCACCAAACGCTTGTAACTAAACTTGCTCAACACTTATTCAGTAACATTGCTGATGATGATCTAATTCAGCGAAACGAATCCGACCTTTATGGTGCTGTCGTTAGCCTTTGGCACCATATCAATGAAAAAAAACCAGAAGAGATTTCGGTTCGAGTATTTAACCCGACCGTAAGTCGTCAAGGCTGGCAATCCACACACACAATCGTAGAAATTGTTGTTCCAGATAGTCCATTCTTAGTGGACTCAGTCAAAATGGCTTTAGCACGTTTGGATCTTGTTTGTCACCTAATGTTGAATAACCCAACACAGATTCAGCGTGATAAAAAAGGCCAAGTTACAGACGTAAACGGTGAGGGTGGTGTTCTTCAATCACTTTTCCACATAGAGGTAGACCGCCTTACTAGTAAAGACGAGATGCAAGCGCTTAAAGAAGAGCTGTTAAGAATTCTATCTGATACTCGCTTAGTCGTTGATGACTGGAAGCAGATGGTTGATAAGCTTAAGTTTGTTACTGATGAACTTGAGAAAAATAAAGATCGTGTTTCTATCCAAACTGATCGTATGGATGAAACGATCGCATTTCTTCGTTGGCTAGAAGATCATAACTTTACCTTTATGGGTTATAAAGATTATGACTTAAAAGAGGTCAATGGTGATACCGAACTTGTTCCTGCTAAAGAAAAAGGACTAGGTCTGTTTGCTGATGACAAGCGCGTGCGTAGCGTCAAGCTCTCTGAATTATCAGATTCAGCGCGATTAGAAGCGAAAAAACCATACGCTCTGATCATCACCAAAGGTAACAAAGCATCTCGTATCCACCGTCCAGCTTATACTGATTACATCGGTATTAAGAAGTTTGATGAAAACGGTAAAGTAATAGGTGAGCATCGCTTTACTGGTTTATATACCTCCGCCGTTTACAACCAAGCGGTACAAAGTATTCCTTTGATCCGTGAAAAAGTTGACCGTATCCTTGAAGCAAGTGGATACCGTCACGGATCATACTCATACAAAGCATTGCACAATATCTTAGAAAACTACCCACGCGACGAGTTGCTTCAAGCTAATGAAGAAGAGCTGCTTGAGGTGGGAATGGGTGTTGTACAAATGCAAGATCGTGACTTGCTGCGTTTGTTTGTTCGTAAAGACCCATTTGGTCGTTTCTTCAGTTGCATGGTTTATGTCACTAAAGATCGTTACAACACAGAATTGCGTCGTCAAACTCAACGCATTCTTAAGCAGTACTTTGGTTGCGAGCAAGAGGTTGAATTTACAACGTACTTCTCAGAAAGCCCACTAGCGAGAACACATTACATTGTTCGTGTAGACAATAACAACATTGACGTAGACGTGAAAAAGATCGAGCAAAATCTAATGGAAGTTTCTACCTCTTGGGATGACAGACTAAAAGAATCCATCATTGCTAACTTTGGTGAAAGTAAAGGCCTTCCTCTTTCAAAAGAATATATGAGTGCGTTCCCTCGCTCATACAAAGAGGACATGATGCCAGGTTCTGCGGTTGCAGATATCGAGCGCTTAGAAGCGTTAAGTGATGATAATAAACTTGGCATGTTGTTCTACCGACCTCAAGAAGAGGGTGCAGATTCCAAAGCTGTCCGCTTAAAGTTATACCATCGCGATGAACCAATTCACCTTTCTGACGTAATGCCGATGTTGGAAAACCTTGGTTTGCGTGTGATTGGCGAATCGCCATATGAGATCGAGAAAAACAACGGGCAGACTTTCTGGATCCTTGACTTCTCTATGCTGCATAAGAGCGAGAAAACCGTTGACCTTCGTGAAGCTCGTGATCGTTTCCAACAAGCATTTGCTGCCATTTGGGCGGGTAATCTTGAAAGTGATGGTTTCAACCGATTGTTATTAGGTGCGTCGTTATCTGGCCGTGAGATTTCCATTCTTCGTGCTTACGCACGATACATGCGCCAAGTAGGCTTCCCATTCAGTCAGCAGTACATCGAAGACACGCTAAGCCACTACCCAGACTTAGCGACAGGTCTAGTCAAGCTATTCACCAAGCGATTTGATCCAAAACACAAAGGCAGCGAGAAAGGCCAAAACGATCTAATTAAAAAGCTAACAGAGCAGTTGGATCGTGTAGAGAGCTTGGATGATGATCGTATTATTCGTCGTTATATTGAAATGATCATGGCGACGCTTCGTACCAACTACTACCAAGTAGACGAGAATAAGCAGCCTAAGCCTTGGTTATCTTTGAAAATGAAGCCAAGCGATATTCCTGAGATTCCGCAGCCTGTACCTGCATTCGAGATCTTTGTTTACGCACCAGATATTGAAGGTGTTCACCTTCGTGGTGGAAAAGTGGCTCGTGGTGGTTTGCGTTGGTCAGATCGTCAAGAAGACTTCCGTACGGAGATTCTTGGCTTAGTAAAAGCGCAACAGGTTAAGAACACTGTAATTGTACCAGTGGGTGCAAAAGGCGGCTTCGTTTGTAAACGCCAGCCATCTCTCACCACTCGTGATGAAATTTTTGCGGAAGGTCAGCGTTGTTACAAACGCTTTATCCGTGCACTGCTAGATGTGTCAGATAACATCATTGAAGGAGAGGTGGTACCACCACAAAACGTTGTTCGTCACGATGAAGATGACCCATATCTAGTAGTGGCTGCCGATAAAGGCACAGCAACCTTCTCAGATTTGGCAAACTCTGTTTCTGCAGAATACAACTTCTGGCTAGGTGACGCATTCGCTTCAGGTGGTTCAAACGGTTATGATCACAAAGCAATGGGAATCACCGCAAAAGGTGGTTGGGAATCTGTTAAACGTCACTTCCGTGAAATGGGCATCAACTGTCAGACCACTGATTTTACTGCAATCGGTGTAGGTGATATGGCAGGTGACGTGTTCGGTAACGGTATGCTGTTATCGAAGCATATTCGATTGCAAGCTGCGTTTAACCACATGCATATCTTTATTGATCCAAATCCAGATTCAGCCAGCAGCTGGGAAGAGCGTAACCGCTTGTTTAATCTGCCAAGATCAAGCTGGGAAGATTACAACAAAGACTTGATCTCTCAAGGTGGTGGCATCTTCTCTCGTCGATCAAAATCGATCCAGTTGACGCCAGAAATTCAGAAAATGTTAGGTACTAAGAAAGCATCTTTAGCGCCTAACGATCTGATAAAGATGATCTTGAAAATGAAAGTCGATCTGCTTTGGAATGGTGGTATCGGCACTTACGTTAAATCATCGACAGAAACTCATACAGATGTTGGCGACCGTGCTAACGACATGCTGCGCATTGACGGCCGTGACTTAAGAGCCAAAGTGGTTGGCGAAGGTGGTAACTTGGGTATGACTCAGCTTGGTCGTATCGAATACGCACTAACTGGCGGTCGAGTGAACACGGACTTCGTTGATAACGTAGGTGGCGTTGACTGTTCGGATAATGAAGTCAACATCAAGATCTTCCTCAATGGACTGGTTTCAAATGGCGATCTTACGGTTAAGCAACGTAACCAAATTCTAGAGTCTATGGAAGACGAAGTGGGTGAAATTGTCTTGGATGATGCTTACCGTCAGTCGGAGTCGATCTCTGTTACTGAACAGCAAGGTGTTGGCATTGTTAAGGAGCAAATTCGATTCATCCACACTATGGAGAAAGCAGGGTACTTGGATCGTGCTCTCGAATACATTCCTGATGATGAAACGCTAATCGAGCGTGAAAAACAGGGACTAGGTCTGACTCGCCCTGAGCTATCAGTGTTAGTTGCCTACGGTAAAATGGTACTTAAACAGCAACTTGTTACGGATGAAATCGCAAATGATGAATTCCATGCAAAACAACTTGTTGAATATTTCCCAAGTGCGTTACGACGTAACTATAAAGATCAAATGGTTAATCACCCACTGCGAGCTGAAATTATCGCTACAGCATTGGCTAACCAGATGGTTAATGAAATGGGCTGTAACTTCGTTACTCGTTTGCAAGAAGAAACTGGTGCAAGTGTTGTCGATATTGCCAATGCTTACAGTGCGGCTAGAGAAATCTTTGATTTAGAAGCAATCCTCAAGCAAACTCGCAAACTTGATAACGTTGCGACAGCGCAAGCTCAATACGAAATTATGTTTTACGTGCGCCGAGCACTGCGTCGAATTGCACGCTGGTTGCTTCGTAACCGTAGCGGCAAATGCACGGTCGGTGAGTTGATTGCTATCTACAAGCAAGATGTCAATGTTATCACTGAAACCCTAGACACTATGTTAGTTGAGTCTGAAGTTGAAGAACACAATGACTTGGCTCAAGGTTGGATAGAGAAAGGGGTTGAAGAGAAACTCGCTCACCAAGTTGCCCGCTTATCAAGCTTGCAATCTGCACTGGATATTTCATCAGTAGCAAGTGAAACAGGTAAAACGGTTGAGCAAGCATCGAAACTCTACTTTAACTTGGGTGACCGTTTATCGTTGCATTGGTTCTTGAAGCAAATTAATAGCCAAGCCGTTGATAACAACTGGCAAGCACTTGCTAGAGCGGCATTCCGTGAAGATCTGGACTGGCAACAACGTCAACTTACCGCTCAGGTACTGACTTGTGGCTGCTCAACCGAAGAGCTTGACGTGATGGCTGCGTTAGAAGATTGGATGGAAACTAACGAGCAATCGTTGCACCGCTGGGAGAGTATCTTAAACGAGTTCAAAGTTGGCTCAGTACACGAATTTGCTAAGTTCTCTGTAGCACTTCGAGAGCTAGTACTTTTAAACCTCAACTGCTCATCGAAAGAGTAGTGGAATAATCAAGTCATAAGTAAAAGCCTCGTTATTTAACGGGGCTTTTTATTATCTATTATTCACATTTGGAACAAAAATAGTTACATTGTCACATTGAGTTGAAATTAAAACAGAGTGAAATCGATTGCTTTTAAGCGGTTAGTTACGATTTTTATCGCAGAAATTTGATTGTAATTGTTTGTTTTATATTTAAAAATCTTATAAAGATATAGGTTTTTACTTATTACGTTCATTTTCATTGAATTACGATGAAAAACGGTAAATAATATTGTCCCGTTTATACGGGGCTTTTTTCTTTCGGAGGCACAATGCTTTACCGTCTAGCCAGAACTGGCTTTTTCCAACTCGATGCCGAGAAGGCACATGATCTTGCAATCAAGAACTTCCAACGCTTTAACGGCACACCACTTGATCTCTTTTACCGCCAACAGTTACCAACTCGTCCAGTTGAGTGTATGGGTCTAACATTCCGTAACCCTGTTGGTCTTGCGGCTGGTTTAGATAAAAACGGCGAATGTATTGAAGCATTTGATGCCATGGGCTTTGGCTTTGTCGAAGTCGGCACTGTAACGCCACGACCACAACCAGGTAATGATAAACCACGCCTATTCCGTTTAGTGGAAGCAGAAGGGATCATCAACCGCATGGGCTTTAATAACCTAGGCGTTGATAATTTGATCGAGAATGTTAAACGAGCAAAATTCAATTGTGTTCTCGGAATTAATATCGGTAAAAATAAAGATACGCCAATTGAGAAAGGGGCAGAGGACTACCTGATTTGTATGGAAAAAGTGTATGAGTATGCTGGCTATATTGCAGTAAACATCTCATCGCCAAACACTCCAGGCCTTCGTTCACTTCAATATGGTGAAGCGCTTGATGAACTGCTTTCCGAATTAAAAGCGAAACAAGCGGAGTTATCAGAGAAGTACAACAAGTATGTCCCGTTAGCATTAAAGATTGCGCCAGATTTAAGTGACGATGAAATCTGCCAAATCTGCGATTCTTTATTGAAAAACAATATAGATGGTGTGATCGCGACTAACACAACTTTGGATCGCACGATCGTAGAAGGGATGAAACACGCCAATGAGGCAGGTGGCTTGAGTGGTCGCCCTGTGCAATCACGCTCTACGGAGGTCGTACGTAAGCTTCATGAAGAGCTTGGAGACAAACTTCCAATTATCGGTGTTGGTGGTGTAGATTCCTATGTTGCAGCCAAAGAAAAGATCATGGCAGGCGCTAAACTTGTTCAAGTCTACACTGGCTTTATTTACCACGGCCCAGGTCTCGTACGTGATATTGTTAAGAATCTTTAACATATACATCAAAAACTACTGAAAAATCAGTACCTGTTACATAAAAAAGAGGACTTTGTTTCCTCTTTTTTTTTATCCGTTCGTTTGTAGAATTTAAAAATCACGAGTAGGTAATTAAGCGTCTTACCTCTTTACCACTGATTTAACTAGTCAAGAGAGAACGGAATAATGCTTAAACCCAGCGACAAATGGAATTGGTATTTTGACGAGCAAAAAGCTTGCTTAATGCTGGATCTGGGGGAGGAAATGATTTTCCAAACCAATCTATCCCGAAAATTGTTGGTTAACTGTGCCTTCTCAAACAGTGAATTTACCGTTGATGACGCCAGCGCATTTCAAACGTTTAATGAGCGCATTCGTTGTCTCGATATCAGTGAATATCGCCAAGCTGAATTAACACTATATTGTGTTGCTGCAAAGCGTTTTCATAAACCTGTACAGCCTAAGAGCTGGTTCTTCGATGCACAGTCCTCTGATTATGAACCTCAAGAAGGGGACATGGTCTTTCTCACAAATCAATATTCTGATGGTATGTTCATCGTTCTAGAACCAGGCGAAACATCGAGCTTATGTGCTTATGTTAACCAAGAAGCCTTTGTTCTTGATGGCAATAAGGCGCTTCAATTTGGGCAGCCGATTAAAGTAATGCATGATCGCATGGCTTGTGCAAATCACCTCTTTGCAATGACCCCTATGGCAATGGTGGGTTAAAGCTGTTTAATTTTTCTTTATTTCGTTCCTTTGTTTGCCTTAATCGACCTTATTGGGTCGATTTTTTTTGTCCTTTCCTCTGACACTCCAATCCGAAAGACCATGAAACTGTTTGTTTTCTATGCATGCAAACATGAAGCTGGTCACTTTTATTTTACTTATTTCAATTTGATTACTCCTTTAATTAGGCAACCTAGCGCCTAAAACAACCCTATTTATTCCCCTATAAAGGGTATTTGTAAGTAATTTACATCAACCAATCCAGACTGGTATATACCAAAATGCATGTAAATAAGTATTCACTTCTTCTAAAGGAAACAAAATACGTTCATGAATGAAAAACATTCAAACTAAAGATGTTGAAAGTTTTAGATCATTTGAGTGGTGATGATTTGAACTAACGGGTGGGAAAATACCTTTAAAAACGAGGCATTGATCGTAAAGTCAGGTATAATTGAAGCCATTTTTTATCAGCGAAAGAACACTATGAATCAATATCTCGCGGTAACTTCAAATGGCATGGAAAATTTGCTTGTTGAAGAACTGACTAAACTAGGCATTGAAAATGCGAAACCAGTACAGGCAGGCGTAAAATTTAAAGCGACAAACGAACAGGTTTATCGCTGTTGTTTGTGGAGCCGTTTAGCGTCTCGATTTGTACGTGTTTTATCTGAGTTCACGTGTAACAACGACATGGACTTGTATCTATCCACTTCCACTATTAACTGGGTTAACCAATTTCATAGCTCTAAACGCTTTGTTGTGGACTTTAACGGCACAAACCGTGAGATTAGAAATAGCCAATACGGAGCTATGAAGGTCAAAGATGGCATCGTAGATTGCTTTGAGAACAAAGGCTTGCCACGTCCTAATATCAGCAAAGAACGCCCAGATATTCGTATTCACGTTCGTTTGCATAAAGATAAAGCGTTGCTTGGGGTAGACATGGTAGGTAGTGGTCTTCATCAGCGTGGTTATCGACCAGAATCGGGTCGTGCGCCATTACGTGAAACGCTTGCTTCTGCGATTATCATGCGTTGTGGCTGGGATGGGCATCAACCATTACTCGATCCAATGTGTGGTTCTGGTACTTTGCTTATTGAAGCGGCAATGATGGCAGCCAACATGGCACCTGGCGTTAAGCGCAAACAATGGGGCTTCGAAGTTTTGGAAGACTTTGAACCGGAGACCTGGGCTGAGATTAAATCAGAGGCTAATGTTCAAGCTAGACGAGGTGTCAAGAAAGTTGACGCTAAGTTTTTTGGATTCGATAACGACCCCAAAGTATTAAAAGTCGCTCAAGAAAACGCCCGCAGAGCAGGTGTTGAAGAGTTGATTGAGTTTGCGCAAGGTGATGCTGCAACTATTACTCGTCCCGCAGGATTTGAACACGGTGTTATCGTTTCAAACCCACCTTACGGTGAGCGTCTAGGAACTGAGCCGGGGCTGATTGCGCTCTATACCGCGTTCGGTGGACAGCTAAAATCTGAGTTTGGCGGATGTAAAGCATCTATCTTCTCTAGCTCAGACGAGCTCTTGAGTTGCCTTCGTATGCGCGCTGATAAACAGTTTAAATTGAACAATGGTGCGTTACCGTGTCACCAAAAGAACTACAGCATTGCCGAGCGCAGCGCTGATGAAGTGAAAGGTGCAGATACTAACGTTCAAATCGCACCAGACTTCTCAAACCGTTTGAAGAAAAACATTGGCAAGATTGGCAAGTGGGCGCGTAAAGAGAAACTAGACTGCTATCGTATCTACGATGCAGACCTTCCAGAATACAACGTAGCGATCGACGTGTACGGCGATCAAATTGTGATTCAAGAGTACGCAGCACCTAAGAACATCCCTGAAGAAAAAGCCAAGCGTCGTCTAACGGACATTATCCGTGCGACGATTCAGGTGACCGGTGTCGAAGCGAACAAAGTTGTACTGAAAGTTCGTGAGAAGCAGAAAGGTCGAAGCCAGTACCAAAAATTAGGTCAGGTATCAGAGACGCTCGAAGTAAACGAGTACGGTGTGAAGCTGATCGTTAACCTTCATGACTACCTAGACACAGGCCTGTTCTTGGATCATAAGATCACTCGTCGTCGTCTTGGCGAAATGGCACAGGGTAAAGATTTCCTTAACTTGTTTGCTTACACTGGTAGTGCAACAGTGCACGCTGCAGTTGGTGGGGCGCGTTCCACTACAACTGTCGATATGTCAAACACCTACTTGAACTGGGCGAAAGACAATATGCAGCTTAATGGCTGTGTAGGGCGCCAACATAAATATGAACAAGCGGACTGTTTGCAATGGCTGGAAAACGCAAAAGGTGAGTACGACTTGATCTTCATTGACCCACCTACGTTCTCTAACTCTAAGCGTATGGAAACATCATTCGATGTACAACGTGACCACATTAAGCTAATGAAGAACCTCAAACGTTTACTGAGAAGTGAAGGCACAATCGTATTTTCAAATAACAAACGTCACTTCAAGATGGATGAAGAATCACTCGCTGAATTGGGTTTGAAGGCTCAGAATATTTCTTCTCAAACGTTACCATTAGATTTTGCGCGTAATAAACAGATTCATAACTGTTGGCTAGTAACGCACGCGTAGTATAAACAAAAGGATTAATACGTGCTGATATTGTATAGCACGGAGGGATGCCATCTTTGTGAGATGGCATTTGCTCTAGTAGACCAAGTCGGTTTGGCCGAGCAAACAGATATCATTGATATTGCGTTCGATGATGTACTATTTTCTCGTTACGGCGTCACAATACCCGTATTAAAATATCAAGATTCTGAGTTGAACTGGCCGTTTGACTTAGAACAACTCACACATTGGTTGGATAATAATGGCATTACTTACCATTCATAACGCACAACTTGCATTTGGTGACCACCCATTGCTAGACAAAGCGGAGTTCGCTCTTCAAGAAAACGAACGCGTTTGTTTAGTTGGTCGTAACGGAGCAGGTAAGTCCACGTTAATGAAAGTGCTTGCCGGCGACATTTTGTTGGATGATGGCAAGATTCAAATAACTCAAGACGTAGTAGTTTCTCGGCTTGAACAAGATCCACCGCGCAATCAAGAGGGTACGGTTTACGAATACGTATCTGGCGGTTTGGCTGAAATCGGCGAACAATTGAAGATTTATCACGATCTTCTCGATCTTGTTGCTCAAGACCCAAGTGAGAAGAACATTAACCGTTTGGCGAAAGTTCAAGAGCAACTTGATCATTCTAATGCTTGGCGCTTTGATGACCGTGTTAAGAACGTACTTGGCGCTTTAAAACTAAGCCCAGAAACCAAACTGACCGATCTATCCGGTGGCTGGCAACGTAAAGCTGCTTTAGCTCGTGCGCTGGTTTGTGATCCTGATGTATTGCTTCTTGATGAACCAACAAACCATCTCGATGTGACAACGATCGAATGGTTAGAGAACTTCTTAAAAGACTTCAAAGGCTCGATCATCTTTATTTCTCACGACCGTGCATTCATCAAGTCGATGGCGACACGCATCGTTGACTTAGATCGCGGTCAATTAGCTTCTTTCCCTGGTAATTACGAACAGTATTTGAATGACAAAGAAGAAATGCTTCGCGTCGAAGAAATGCAAAATGCTGAGTTCGATAAGAAACTAGCTCAGGAAGAAGTGTGGATTCGTCAAGGCATTAAAGCACGTCGTACTCGTAATGAAGGCCGTGTTCGAGCCCTTAAAAAACTTCGTGAAGAGCGTCGTGACCGCCGTGAAGTTCAAGGTAAAGTTAACCTAAACATCGATGATGCTTCTCGTTCAGGTAAGATTGTATTTGAAGCAGAAAATGTATCTTTTGCTTACGAAGGCAAGACAATTGTCGACGACTTTAGCTTTAACATCATGCGTGGTGACCGTATTGCACTTATCGGACCAAATGGCTGCGGTAAGAGTACGGTACTTAAATTGCTATTGGGGCAATTGGAAGCGCAGTCTGGTCGTTTACACTGCGGAACAAAATTAGAAGTCGCGTACTTTGATCAGTACCGAGAGATTTTGGATCCAGAAAAGACAGTGATCGATAACTTAGCGGATGGGAAACAAGAAGTAATGGTTGGGGGACGTCAGCGTCATGCGCTGAGTTATCTTCAAGACTTCTTATTTGCACCTAAGCGCGCCAGAACCCCGGTTAAGGCACTTTCTGGTGGTGAGAAAAACCGATTATTGCTAGCCCGTATCTTGTTGAAACCAAACAACTTACTTATTCTTGATGAACCAACTAACGATTTGGATATCGAAACGTTGGAACTTTTAGAAGAAATGCTTGCCAATTATCAGGGTACATTATTGTTAGTGAGTCACGACCGTGAGTTCGTAGACAACACAGTAACAACCAGCTGGATTTTTGAGGGTAACGGTATAATCGAAGAGTTCGTTGGTGGTTATCATGATGCTAAACAGCAGCGTGACCAAGTTCTTGCTTCGCGCAGTCAGGTTGAAAAACCAACGAAGAAAGAGAAAGTGGTTGAGGAAACTCCCAAAACTACGCAACCTAAGAACAATTCGAAGAAGTTATCGTATAAGCTGCAAAGAGAATTAGAGGCTCTACCAGCTAAACTTGAACAATTAGAGTCGGATATCGAGAGCCTTCAGGAGCAAGTGAACGATCCAGAGTTCTTTGCTAAACCTGTAGAGCAAACTCAGCCGGTATTGGAACAGCTTGCTGCACTAGAGCAGGAGTTGGAAATCGCATTCGAGAGATGGGAAGAACTCGAAGCAATGCAACAGGATAGTTAAGAATTCAATGAATTGTAGTAATAAATTCAAATTGACCGCCATTGCAATGATGGTTGGTACCACAATGAACGCACAGGCGGCATTGTATCAAGTTGTTGAGGTTTCACCTCAGGATCATGGTTCAAACGGTGACTACCAAACGGCTTACGGGGTTGCAATTCAACAGGGCGATGCAGGTACAGATCCTTCAACAGGTTCACCTTTCGCTTTAGGCTGCTTTGATGCAGCAGCAAACTGCACGCCAGAGCAGTTTAAACTTGCAATGGAAACTCGCACTACGCCGATTTCAGCGACACAAGCCGTGGATGGGAACAGCTATCGTGAAGAAATCCCATTCGGATTAGACGCTGGCTTTTATTACATCCAAGAACTCAAAGACTTTGAGCGTTACTGTTACAACCAGCTTCGCTATTCCACCTGTGACTCATGGGCTTCAGTAAACTGGACGCCGTGGAATAAAGAACGTAGTAAAGACTTTACTTCTAATGCGTTAGCGTTCATAGAAGAAGATTCTGCTGCTTATAAAAATGAATATAACAATGTTATCAACCAGCTTACCGAGGGTGGTGCAGCTGTCGGTAATCAGAGTAAAGTTAGCACAGAAAATACTTCTACATTAGAAACACGAAATACCGTAGTTGCACCAGTAGAGCCAAATATTCTTACTGGCGATAGTGACGCAAGTGTTGTGCAAAGCCATGCTTGGAGCACAGACGGCATTTTTACTGTTGGCAGTGTTTCTCGAACAGCAAGCAATACCAATGGTTCTCACCACACATCAAAAGCAGCGATTTGGGATCAAAGCGGAACCGTCAGTGAATTGGCTTGGCCTAGTGGCACATCTAAAGATGGAGAAAGGTTAGCTCAAGGGAGCATGCGTGACCTTGTCACTGATGGAACAACGGTCTATGGCGTAGGTTACAACACTTACAGTGATGATAACTACCTGAATGCGACTGTTTTTGTCGGAACTCTAGAAGCCGAAGGTAGCGTTGAAAACGCAACTTGGAAAAATAAAGTTGTTGTAGGAGCTAGACAGCGCGAAGGTGATGATACGGTTCATACAAACTCACGCTTAACCGACGTTAACTCTAATTTTGTTGCTATTGGTGAAGCGAAACGTTCGGGCGGATACTTAATGCCAACGGGCTCTGCTCCGAATCGTCTCTTTATCGTAGATGATGTTCGTAAGGATTCTATTAGCGCTTTTTACCCAACTACTGGCATTTTCTTTAGCGGTGCGGGCGGTAAGATGGGCGGTATCAACTCTTACAATGAAATCGTCGGGCAACTTGATGCGGAAACGACTCGTGAAGACGATGGCAAGCCACGTCGTAAGCGCGGTTTTATCTATCCATATAGCCTAGGTGGCGAGACTAGTGAACGTGCTGCAACATTGTTTAATGGAAAAGCTTGGTTCCTAGACAGTTTGACTAATGGCGGTGATTACTCTGAACAAAACAATCAGTTCCGTATTATCGACGCAACTGATATCAATGATGCAGGTGTGATCTCTGGTACTGCTATGAAATGTGCAGGTGGTTATAGCACAACAGCAAACAATGCGACATGTAGCTCTGAAGAGCAAATTGTAGCAGTCAAACTAGTACCTATTGCTGACGCAACTAAGGACGACATCGTATCTCGAAGCATTGACTCAACGACGACAGAGCGTCAAGGTGCAGGCCTTGGTTGGTTAGCTTTGACCATGCTTGGATTGTTTGGGTTCCGTAGAAAATAGTTAAAAATCGTCAGTAATTTTTAAATCAAGCAGAGGCTCACACATTTGAGTCTCTGCTTTTTTTATGCCTTGAGAAATTGCCTACTTTGATCGATTCTTATAAGTGGAGTCATAAAAACTCCATCAAAGTTTCACAATAACAGCTGTACGTTAGTAAATGGACCTGTATGAGGAATTAACTATGAAGAGACAAAAGCGTGATCGCCTAGAACGAGCTCAATCTCAAGGCTACAAAGCTGGATTGAATGGAAGGCCTCAAGAGGCTTGCCCATATCAACAAGTTGATGCTCGGTCGTATTGGTTAGGTGGTTGGCGTGATGCCAGAGATGAAAGACAATCTGGTCTCTACAAATAAACTCTCCACATACAAAAAGAAGGATTCGAAAGGGCTCTACGGAGCCTTTTCTACATTATAGGGACATAGGGAAGTAGGTTAACACTCGATAACAAAAAGGCTCCTAAATAGGAGCCTTAATAAATCGATTAAAATCGTGATTAGAAGCTTGAAGTGTCTTGGAACAAGCCAACTTTCAAATCTTTTGCTACGTAGATTTCTTTGCCGTCCACACATACACGACCGTCAGCCAAACCCATCACAAGCTTACGGTTTACAACGCGTTTCATGTGGATTTCGTACGTCACTTTTTTCGCTGTTGGCAGGATCTGACCTGTAAACTTCACTTCGCCAACACCCAGAGCACGACCTTTTCCTTTGCCACCAACCCAGCCAAGGAAGAAACCAACAAGTTGCCACATCGCATCAAGGCCAAGACAACCCGGCATTACAGGGTCGCCAGGGAAGTGGCAGTCAAAGAACCACAAATCTGGAGTAATATCCAATTCCGCCAAGATCAAACCTTTACCAAAATCGCCTTCAGTCTCAGACATTTTAGTAACACGATCCATCATTAGCATGTTTGGCGCAGGAAGCTGAGGGTAACCAGGCCCAAACAGTTCGCCTTGGCTAGAAGCAAGTA
Organism: Vibrio sp. 1580; assembly: GCF_033340055.1. NCBI lineage: Bacteria > Pseudomonadati > Pseudomonadota > Gammaproteobacteria > Vibrionales > Vibrionaceae > Vibrio > Vibrio sp. 1580. The sequence goes on along the minus strand of NZ_JAWOVT010000010.1, from coordinate 167,651 downwards.
GATCGTCACGGTTATAAGAATCACGTTTGTTTTGCATTATCAATTACTCCAATTTTTGATAGCTGCATCTTAGTGAACACGTGTACGCTAAACAACTCCGATCAGTACTAGACAAACCAGTTTTTGATGCGCTGCACAATTCCTTCTGGATGCTCATGTCTTTCAAAGTTTTCAATACGTTCCGCTATTTTGCCAATAATGCTATCGTCTTCACCTCTAAAAGGTTTATTCATTACAATCGGAATAGCTTCATCTACGGTAGAAACGGACCAAATATGGAACTCACCATTTTTAATGCTTTCTATTACATCTTTATGTAATGCAAGGTGTTTAAGGTTTGATTTTGGCATCACAACACCTTGATTTCCTGTAAAACCTTGATGTTTACAAACCTGATAAAAACCTTCAATTTTTTCGTTCAAGCCACCAACGGCTTGCACTCGACCAAACTGATCAACAGCCCCTGTAACCGCAACTTGTTGATTAATTGGAGATTCAGATAAAGCACTTACCAAGCAACAAAGTTCTGCAAGAGATGCGCTGTCACCATCAACTTCACTATAAGACTGTTCAAATACGATGGAGGCTGAGTAAGGCAGTGGTTCATCCAGTTTCAGAGCAGAGCTCAAGAAAGCTTGCATAATCATCATGCCTTTTGCATGTAGATTGCCTCCAAGCTCAGCTTTGCGCTCAACATCGGAAACATCGCCATCACCAAAATGAATTACACAAGATATTCGCGCAGGCTCACCATAGCTGACAGGGTGCCCAGCCATATCAATAACGGTTAGGCCATTGATTTGACCAACTTGTTCCCCAGTTGTCTCAATGATGACTTGTCCATCTAAAATATCGTACACGGCACGCTGAGGAAGGTAAGATTCTCGGTAATACTTATCGTCAATCGCTTTATCTAACGACTTGTAATCTAATGCGTGGCCATCACTGAACTGGCTAGCAAGCGTTAGAAGTTGAGAGTGCCACATTACTCCTAAAGGCAGATAATGTTGATCTTCAGTAAATCTCATACCGGCCAGCAACAATCTTCTAAAACCACATTCAGTTAAGTGAGGCAGCTGATATTGAGAACATATCCAGTTCACTAAACCAAAGTAATCTGTCAAATTCTGCTCTGACAGATGAATATCTTCTTCAACTTCCGTATACATGGCAAAGCCAGAACAGAAGTCTTCATCGATGTATTCTAGCTCTGCTAACTGACTTCTTTCTCCTGTTACAATCAGTTTTACATCATAAGCTTTAGCTTGCGGTACTGAAGTAGGTAAACGAGTAGGGCTTAGGTTCAGTGGTTCGATAAGGTTTTGTTGAATTGCAGACTTTATATTTGGCCAAAGTCCTGGGTTAGCCAAAATTAGATTAGCCGGTACAATTAAGTAACCGTTATCTGCCTGTGAAATTAAACCAGGTTGGAAGGCAATATCACCACTTACATCAACACTGTAACGGTCAAATAAACGTTTGGCATCAAGTGATTCCGAAAAAACTATCGCAGCGTTAGACTGGCTCTGAAGAGCTTTACTGATGAACTCTCTATATACAGAATTATCTACGCAGTTAATGAGTAGTACTCGCGTCAATCCGGAAATTTTTGAAAAACGAGATATCGTTGCCGACATTCTCGGTTGGAGATCAGTAAAAGACTTCTTTGGTAACGAAGGTGCAGACTTTAAAAGTGCTTCGTACTGCTCAAGTGAAGGTGTTACGTCTTGCCAATTAAGTTGGTTCATTAAAATTCATCGTAATTCAATCTTGCCGACATTATAACGAAACGGACTATAACACCCTAGCACCAATTTGGTTTGCTCTCGGCATTCATCTCTCAATGAACAATACTTAGACAAATGAGTGATCAACATCGATACTTCTAAGAGTTTTATTTGCCCAAGTAAACCATCTGGGTTACGCTGTCACTAGGTTATGTTTATGGGTCGGAACAAATGAAATATCAGCAGCTTGAGAATCTAGAATGTGGGTGGAAATGGAAGTATCTCATCAAAAAATGGAAAGATGGTGAAGCGATTACCCGACATATTGATACAAGCGAAGCAGATGCAGCGGTCGCAGAACTAAAACGCCTTGAACACGAGCCTACACTTGTCTTAGCTTGGATAGAAAACCACATGTCAGAAGAGTTAGATAATAAACTCAAGCAGGCTATCCGAGCGAAACGGAAACGTCACTTCAATGCAGAGCAAGTCCATACAAAGAAGAAATCCATTGATTTAGATTACCGAGTTTGGGAAAAGCTTTCTAGTAGAGCGAATGAACTTGGTTGTACGTTATCTGACGCAATTGAATATTTGCTTTCCGAAGCGTCGAGAAGTGAAAAAGCGAGTCAAAAAGTTACCTCAATTAAAGAGGATTTGAGTAAATTGCTATCTAGCTAGGATAGGGAGTGCCAAATGTTATATGTAATCTTAATTGCAGCCATCGTGATCTTTTGGTTGATCGCAGTCGATAGGCCGGTGTTAAAAGTAAAGTTCGATAATGGCCATATTAGTAACGTAAAAGGGCATCTACCTCCTTCTTTCAAACACAACTTACAGGATATTAGTGAGCATAACCCGTTTACTGGTGAAATGAAGGTGTATAGCCAACGAACAGGAATGCGCTTAAGTTTTTCCAAAGGCATTCCCAAAAAAGTTCAACAGAGGATTCGTAACGTTTTTCCGCACCAGGGCTTCAAAGCAAACAAAGGCAAGAAGCGCGCTTAATTACATATCAGTTACTTCATCATGTTAAATGGGACGCAATGTGGCGTCCCATTTTCGTATCTACAGAAAAATTACTTATCATCGAACAATCAACAACATAAACGGACCAAAACGATGAGATACGTTGTAACTTTAATGATACTGATCTTTGCAAGTACTTCAGTTTTTGCTGACGATTCAGAAACGAACCTGTTGGCTAAAAAGATTAAGACTAAGCTTCAAAAGAAAGTAGACAATAAGTTTGATGGCTACCAAGGGTATTGTGACGTCATGATAGAAATGGAGCACAAAAGTAAAAACGCAGTAATAAAAAGAGTAACGGGCAGTGGTGACCAAAAAGTGTGTAGGTACGTTAAGTCCAACTTGAAGAAAGGAAAACGCTATCGTTACAAATACCCCGAAAAGTACATTCGCCTCCATATAACCACAGGCTTATAAATGTTTCAGAACGCAATTGAGCTCGTGATTTTTGGCAGATTTCGTTGCGGAGCGATTAGAGCGTCGGTTAAAGCCTCAAAAGCAAACAATGTTGTTAATCTTAGGAGGACATTTTAAAGTAGCTAAAACCGGACATTATTGCTTTGAGATCTCACCCCTTGGTGCGCATTATATGTGTTACGTTAAATTACGTATTGCTGTACGCTAAATGTTGTCTGAGTATGCTCCTATTCCCCTGCAGATTTTAAATTTAAGGGCTTTAGCATTAAACATAATGGTTATTTACCATAAAATACTTAATATAGATCTTAATAATCTATCGATTGTTAAGATCTATATTAACGCCTTTTTACTTATTGAAATGACCGTATAGCTTCAAAGATATCTTGTCTTCTAACAGGCTTGGAAATGAATCCGTCCATCCCGGCATCCAGGCATTTATCTCTATCGCTTTCTAGCGCATGTGCAGTTAACGCTATAATTGGAGTCTTGAGGCCTTTATCTCGAATAAGTCTTGTTGCGGTAATTCCATCCATCACTGGCATCGAGACATCCATGAGAATCAAATCGATTAAATCCTCATTCTCCTCTAAAAATGTTAATGCCTCTGCTCCATGGCTTGCGATATGAACATTATGGCCAAGCTTATTTAAGATAAGCTTTATTACGAACTGATTCGACTCGGTATCTTCTACGACGAGAAGTTCCATTGCTTTTGTCGGTTGATTGGTTTCGATTCTAACTGGACGATTTTGATTGCAACGAGTCAAAACTGGAATCGAAATCGTAAAGGTTGAACCAACATGCTCATCACTTTTAACGGCAATCTTGCCACGCATCATTTCAACTAAATGCTTGGTTATTGCGAGCCCCAGTCCTGTACCACCGAAGCGTCTCGTGATGGAACGGTCTCCTTGATGAAATGCCGTAAACAAGTGCTCTTGCTTTGCTTTAGATATACCAATTCCAGTGTCAGATATTGAGATCACAAGTTCAGCATCTTGCTCAGATACAGAAACTTTTACTTCACCTTCGTCTGTAAACTTTATTGCATTCCCTATTAGATTAAACAGAATTTGAGATAACCGCGTGGAGTCAATCCAAAATTGTTTGTCATTAGTGACAGTACAGTTGAGCTTGAATTTAAGATTTTTCTTCTTAGCGATTTGTTTTTGCTGAGAAATAACAAAAGTGACAGTGTCTCTTAAGTTAATCCATTGTTCATTGAGCTGAAAGCGACCTGACTCGATTTTAGAAAGATCAAGAATGTCACTGATTATCGCGAGAAGTAACTCTGCAGAGCACTCCATTTGGCTCAAAGCATCAATTTGTTCTTCTGACAAGGTTGATTGCTTCAGTATATCTAGCATTCCAAGAACGGAATTTAAAGGGGTTCTTATTTCATGGCTCATCATCGCTAAGAACTCCGACTTAGAGCGGTTCGCAAGCTCTGCTTCTTCTCTTGCTTTAGCGAGCTGAGTTGTTCTTACTTCAACGATACGTTGTAACTTCTCTTTGGTCTCGATATCAATGACCGCCCTTTCAATTAAGGGACGAAACCGCCTCAAGGTTTCCTTATTCTCTATGCTAAAGTGCCCTTTCTGAGCTCCAATAAGTAGGATTACGGTTTGCGTTACTTCTGAACGTATACCAGTTAAAACGACCGAGTTTACATGGCTTTTTATAAAGCTGTTTAAGTTAACAAACTCAGCGAGTTTATCTGGCTCGAACAGTAGAATGCATTCACCATTGAGAGCTCTTTGATAGGTGTTACCGTGTAACCAGGATACATTATCAAATACGCTATTAGTTGATATCAATGTCTTGAAGGGATATCGTTCACCATCACGAGTCAGTACAATAAAATCATCGAAGTTGATGTACTTTTTGAGGACATTGTTTAATCCCGTAAATATCTCATGCCGATTCTTTGCCTCACTCATCGCAGATATCGCGGAAAGAATGGCCTTGTTTTCATCAGCGAGTAGTCGTTCTCTTTGTCTAGCCTGCTTTAGCTCAACTAACGCTTCTTGAAGCGCTTCCTGTTGATATATGTCTAAGTATTTATCTTTCATAAGGTTTATGGAATATAGCCGATGAAATCATCAGGTTTCCATGTCCATTCTCACCACCAATAAATCTACCTTGCTCGCCGAAAGTAAAAGGGCAAATAAAAGGCAAATGTTCTAGTTCTTGGTTAATTTGTTCACAAACGCTATTCATGTCTTGCATTAAGTGCAACATGGGACCTGCGCAAAAGATATTTATCACTCCAATTTTTCGAGACTCTTCTAATTTTTGGTTAAAAGCGGCATTGACGACTTTTGCAGCGCGCGCAACGAGATGCTCACGACTTCCTTTCATTAATGTGAGCTCGTCACCCTCTTCTATTCGTGTAAACAACTCGATTCCACCATCTGGCGTCTCACGGATCGGATGGGATAACTTGTAATATGGGCGATCATAGAGATGACCTGCGATCCGCCCTAATGGATAAGCACTCGAGTTTGTAAACAGCATATTATCTTTACCTACTTGGTTATCCTGGTGATTTGTCCACCTTCTATAAACATTGAGCGCAGGTTCATTATCAATTTCAAGTAAGCATCTATCGTTGGTCTTGGTTGCAACACCTTTGATATTAGTTGGTGTATGCCCAGCGCTAAAAGCGATATCAACAGGTTGAGAGGAGTAAAAGAGAGTTAAGCTTAAACCTGAAGTTTGAGAGCCTTGGGCGGTTATCACAGACCATTTCCCAGCGATGTTATTATCAGCGGCCGAACCACCAATAATTGGAATTAGAGTTCCAAATCTTTCATCTATAGACGCAATGATTGATTCCTCTTGCCCTGGTGTAGCATGAAGTAGAATTAAGTTTGGTACCTCTCCTACACGGTTTGCGTTCTCAAGGGCCATATCCAAAGCCTTGGTGACGCTGTCACCTGAGTTGTGATTAGAAATACCAGTACCATAAGCATGAGGACCTGTATCATAAACAGCAAGTGCCGCAATTACTGGTCCTGTATGAAAGCCCTGATCTGTCATTACGGCTTGACATGAACTGGCGCCATGAAAAGGCACACCAGGAAAATGCGCAAGAAACGCTTCTCGAATCAACTCGAAATTGTATTCTTCCGTGTAGTAACACATCACGTAAGACAAGTTCTGTTGTGTCAATTCGGACCTGAGCGTTTTTATCGCTGAGTCTTCATCTTTAATATGAGTAAAAACTGATTGGCAATGCATACGATTTTATAATTGGATATCACTCTGCTGTTATACCATTCCAACCAATTTTCTCTAGGTAAGAAGGTGTTAATTTCATTAATAAGTTACGATTATCTCGTGATAGATCGTATTTATAATTGAACTACAACAATGTTTTCACCTTTTTTAAAGGTGATTTTTTTCGATTCAGGCATGATGTCCCATTCTACTGACTTATGCTTTTCGTTGAGATTGATAAAATTACCAGATTGATTTAGATCAATTTTTAGAGTGCTACTTTCTGTCGTTTCGAGCGAAATTCCCATTGAGTCACGATTAATCGTGATTATTTCTCCTTCAATTGTTACATCGCATCGTTCTTTTTGTGAACAGTCAACGCTATTAACACTCTCGTGTGTAAAGGTACGCCAGAAAAATGCGCCTATTAAAACACTGAGCATGATTAAGATTTGTGCAAGTCGCGCCTTTGTTAACTTTTGTGCAGGCATAATTACTAATATCCTTGTTACAAACTTCAAACTTTTTAAATAAAAAATGATTTCCAGAGGTCCAGTAAGGTTACTACCCTGTCATTGAATTGTTAATTCAAGTATAGTGTCACGCTGAAAATGCCACTTTTTATTAAAGTCAGCAATGGAAATAAGGTGATGATAACACTTGAATTCTAGAGTTTACTTGGGTGGTGTTACGACGCAAGTCGTGTTGGAAGTAAAAGTGTAGTTAATTAGAAATTGGAAGCATGCAAATGAGCCAAGTAAAGCAGCTTGAACAAAACTACAACTATACAGTCGTTCGCCAATTTACCCTTGTGACCATTTTATGGGGCATAGTTGGTATGGCTGTTGGTGTTTTGATTGCCGCTCAATTAGTTTGGCCACAGCTAAACTTTGATACGCCGTGGTTGACGTACAGTCGCTTACGTCCACTGCATACTAATGCGGTAATTTTTGCGTTTGGTACCAGTGCTCTGTTCGCAACGTCTTATTATGTTGTACAGCGCACATGTCAAACACGTCTTTTTGGTGGCCCACTCGTTGCCTTCACCTTTTGGGGTTGGCAAGCAATCATCCTGGCAGCAGCCATTACTTTGCCTCTCGGTTTAACATCGGGTAAAGAGTATGCTGAGCTAGAATGGCCTATTGATATCGCAATTGCGCTAGTATGGGTATCATATGCGGTGGTGTTCTTCGGCACACTGGTGAAACGAAACACGTCACACATATATGTGGCAAACTGGTTCTTCGGTGCCTTTATTATCACAGTAGCAGTACTTCACATCGTGAACAGCATGGCTATTCCTGTGTCACTTGGTAAATCTTACTCGATTTACTCGGGCGCAGTGGATGCGATGGTTCAGTGGTGGTATGGACACAATGCGGTAGGTTTCCTACTGACCGCTGGTTTCCTAGGTATGATGTACTACTTCGTTCCTAAACAAGCTGAACGTCCTGTTTATTCTTACCGTCTATCTATCGTTCACTTCTGGGCACTTATTTCTCTATATATTTGGGCAGGCCCTCACCACCTTCATTATACAGCGCTACCAGACTGGACTCAGTCTCTAGGTATGGTTATGTCGCTGGTTCTATTTGCTCCTTCTTGGGGTGGTATGATCAACGGTATTATGACGTTATCTGGTGCATGGCATAAGCTTCGTTATGACCCTATCCTACGTTTCCTAATCGTTTCACTGTCGTTCTACGGTATGTCTACCTTTGAAGGCCCGATGATGTCGATTAAGACGGTTAACGCACTTTCTCACTACACAGACTGGACCATTGGTCACGTTCACTCTGGTGCGTTAGGTTGGGTTGCGATGGTTTCTATCGGCTCTGTATATCACTTGGTACCTCGCCTATTTGGCCAAGAGCGTATGTACTCTGTTGGTCTAGTTAATGTGCATTTCTGGCTAGCAACAATCGGTACCGTTCTTTACATCGTTGCGATGTGGATCTCTGGTGTAATGCAAGGTCTTATGTGGCGCGCGGTTAACTCTGACGGTACGCTAACTTACAGCTTTGTTGAGTCTGTAGAAGCGTCTTATCCGTTCTACTTTGTACGTTTCCTAGGCGGATTTATCTTCCTATCTGGTATGTTCCTAATGGCATATAACACGTACAAAACGGTAAGTGCACCAAAAGAAAGCCTAAAAGCTATCCCACATCCGGCATAAGGAGATTTAAGAATGAGTAATAATTCTAATAATCGCCATGAAATCTTAGAACGTAATGTCGGTTTGTTGGCTATTTTTATCGTGTTTGCTATCAGTTGGGGCGCTCTTGTAGAGATCACTCCTCTGATTTTCCAAAAGCAAACGACTGAACCTGTAGAAAATCTGCGCGCTTACACTCCTTTGGAGATGGAAGGCCGTGATATCTACATCCGTGAAGGTTGTAACGTTTGTCACAGCCAGATGGTTCGTCCTTTCCGCTCAGAGACTGAACGTTACGGTCACTACTCTGTTGCTGGTGAGAGTGTTTGGGAACACCCATTCCTTTGGGGCTCTAAGCGTACAGGCCCGGATTTAGCTCGTGTTGGTGGTCGTTATTCTGACGAATGGCACCGTGTTCACCTGTTAGATCCTCGTGAGCTTGTACCTGAGTCAAACATGCCAGGTTTCCCGTGGCTAGCTGAAAACGTTTTAGACGGTAAGCTAACTCAGAAGAAACTTGAGCTATTTCGTGATCAGTTCGGCGTTCCATACACTGATGAAGAGATCGCGAATTCGGCTAAAGCAGTAGAAGGTAAAACAGAGATGGATGCAATCATCGCTTACCTTCAGTCTCTTGGTCATGCAATGAAGTAAGGGGATCATATGGATTTCGGTACAATTCATAGTATTTATACCGTTGTACTCTTCGCTAGTTTTATTGGCATCGTATGGTGGGCATTTAGTAAAAAGCGTAAAGCACGCTTTGAAGAAGATGCCAACTTGGTGTTTGCTGACGAAGAACAAAAGACCCCTAATAACCAAGGAGTGAAGAAGTAATGACTACATTCTGGAGTCTCTGGATTATCGTGATTACTGTCGGTACGCTAGTAGGCTGTGCGATTCTCCTGACTTGGTGCGCTAAAGATAAAATGGGCGTCGAGGAAGGGGAAGACATGGGCCACGAGTACGATGGTATTCGCGAGCTAAACAACCCTCTACCAAAGTGGTGGACTTACCTGTTTGTAAGCACATTTGTGTTCGCAGCAGTTTACCTTGCCCTATTCCCAGGCCTAGGTAGCTTCAAGGGCTTTTTAAACTGGCAGAGTTCGGCTCAAACCGTTCGCTCACTAGAAGAGTCAAAAGAAGCCATCGCTGCAGCACAAGAGAACAAGCAACTAAACCAATATGCAAAAGAACTGGATGATGCCGACGCTTACTTCGGCGAAGCATTCCGTAAACTTGCGCACAATGACAGTGGTCTACGCCCAATTCCTGAAATTGCGCAAGATCCTGAAGCATTAAAAGTTGGTCAGCGTTTGTTTTTGCAAAACTGTTCTCAATGCCATGGCTCTGATGCACGTGGTCAGAAAGGCTTCCCTAACCTGACTGATGATGCATGGCTATATGGTGGCGAGCCAGCAGCGATCGTTACAACCATCATGCACGGCCGTATTGGTCAAATGCCAGCATGGAAAGATGCCCTTGGTGAGCAAGGTGTTCAAGAAGTTGTAAGTTACACACTTAGTCTATCTGGTCGTAAAGTAAATGCTCGTGAAGCCGCGGCAGGTAAAGCACGCTTCGTAGTGTGTGCAGCTTGTCATGGTACCGATGGTAAGGGTAACCCTGCAGTCGGTGCGCCTGACCTTACAGACCAAGACTGGTTATTTGGTGACTCTCGTGCAGCTGTAACAGAAACCGTAATGAACGGACGCTCAGGCGTAATGCCTGCGTGGAAAGACATTTTGGGTGAAGATAAAGTTCAGCTCGTTGCCTCATATGTCTGGAGTTTAAGTAACTCAGAGAGTAAGTAACTGAGATATTACGTAACATAGCAATAACAGCCCCTTTCATAGGGGCTGTCTTTCCTTTAAATTTAACGCCTTACATTTTTTCATTTAGCTGTTGAGAACTTTTTTATGGTAAAGCCTTGGTATAAACAATTTTGGCCGTGGTTCCTAATCATCCTTCCTCTTACTGTCGTAGTTTGGACTGTGATTACTGTGGTCGTTTTCTCGAACAACTCTGTTTCTTTAGTCGCCGAGGATTACTATAAAAAAGGCAAAGGCATTAATATCGACATTAGTAAAATGAATGTCGCTCGTGACCTAGGTCTTAACGCTGAGATTTCCTCTGAAAATAACAATGTTGTGATTGTTTTCGCTAAAGGGAAGCTACCTCATTACCCTGCTCTAACGGCCACTTTCACTCATCGTACTCTTCCTGATCGTGACTTCACAAAGCTTGTAACAGCGGATGCATCTGGTAATTACCGACTAAAAGCTGAGGAATCTATTCAAGGACCATGGTTTGTTGAACTACAACCACACGACAAGCAATGGATGATCCAAGGTAAAGTTGAGTTTCCTGCCTCTTCAACACCGTTAATGAAGTAAGCATATGTGTAAATCCTGTTATCACTGCGGTGAAGATGTACCAGCCAACACGGATTTCAAAGTAGAAATATTGGGTGAAATTCGCGACATGTGTTGTCCGGGCTGCGAAACTGTGGCGCAGACTATTGTCGATAGTGGTCTTGTCTCATATTACCAATACCGCACTGCGCCTGCAGAAAAGGCAGATCTAGTACCAGAGCAACTCCAAGCTTTAATTCATTATGACAATCCGGATGTACAATCTGAATTCGTACGAAATCGCGAAAATGTTTCTGAAGTAACCCTTTCTTTGGAAGGCGTTTCATGTGCCGCTTGTGCGTGGTTAATCGAAAAGCAAGTTTCTAATACGGCCGGGTTGGTATCTATCCGTGTTAATACAACCACCAATCGAGCGTTACTAGCCTGGGATAAAACTCAGGTACGGTTAAGCGAGCTCCTTTCCGTTATACATAAACTTGGTTACAAAGCTGCACCTTTTGAAGCAGATAAGCAAGAAGCCTCTTACCATCGAATGATGAAGCAATATCTATATCGGCTAGGTATTGCAGGTTTAGCAACCATGCAGGTCATGATGCTCGCCGTTGCACTGTATCTCGAAGTCTTTGGTGATTTAGAGCCAGAGTTTAAAAGTTACTTTCGTTGGGTAAGTTTGATTTTTGCTACTCCTGTTTTGCTTTATTCCGCTCTTCCATTTTACTTAAACGCATGGCGCAGTATCAAAGGCCGAACCCTTGGTATGGATGTCCCGGTTTCTATCGCGTTGATCTTTGCCTATGTTGCAAGTTTAGTTGCAACAGTAACTGAACAAGGCGAAGTCTTCTTTGAATCTATCTCGATGTTTACCTTCTTTTTGTTAGTAGGTCGATTCTTAGAGATGCGCGCTCGTCGCAAAGCTGCTGCAGCGAGTGGTAACCTTCTTAAGTTGATTCCGGCAATTGCTACAACGCTGGACGGTGATCAGATACCCGTGAAGACGCTAAAAGTTGGCGATCGTATCCGCGTTCTACCTGGTGAACATATCCCCGCTGACGGTAAAGTTATTTCAGGCCGTATTCATATTGATGAATCCATGCTAACGGGTGAGTCAGTGCACGTTGTGAAACGAGAAGGCGATATTGTTTATGCGGGAACGCTAAACGGAGACGAATCATTTGAACTTGAGGTAGTAAGCTCAAAGGCCGATTCAATGATTTCTAACATCGTGCGTTTACAAGATGAAGCTCAACACTCCAAACCTAAAATTGCGGAAATTGCAGACATTGTCGCCCGTTACTTTGTTGGTGTGATTCTTATCATCTCTGCTGGTACTTGGTTTTACTGGCATCAAACAAAACCAGATGATGCGTTTTGGATCATGCTGTCTGTGTTAGTCGCTACGTGTCCATGTGCGCTATCTCTGGCCACACCGACCGCACTCACTTGTGCTACCTCTAGAATGGGTAATTTTGGCATTTTACTTCGTAAAGGCCATGTGTTTGAGACATTATGTAAGATCAACCACTTAGTTGTAGATAAAACAGGCACTCTAACGAAAGGTGATATTGAGATCTGTGAAACAAAGGTACTTAGTGATCTCCCACAGAAAGATTGTCTATCACTAGCTGCAGCTTTAGAGGCTCATGCAAACCACCCTATCGCTCGTTCTTTTGCAACTTTCACCAATGATGACTTTATCGTGTCTGATGTGCAAAACGTGATTGGGTCAGGGATTGAAGGGATATGGAATGGCAAAATCGTTAAGATAGGCAGTGCGGCTTTTGTTCAAGGCAAAGAAAGTGGTGAAAGCCAGGCGGTCTATCTGTCGGTTGATGGCAAGCATGTCGCTAGCTTTTACTACCGCGACCCTATCCGAAAAGAAAGCAAAGCCTTTATTCAACGTTTTGCTGACGCTGGAATTAAGACAACCCTGCTAACTGGTGATTCTCTCTCAAACGCCCAACCAGTGGCGAATGAAATTGGTATCGATCACATCGTCGCGTCAGCAAAGCCAGAAGATAAGCTTGCATACCTTAAGAGCTTGGACGAAAACAGTATCACTATGATGGTTGGTGATGGAATCAATGACGCGCCGACTCTCGCCGGAGCTCACCTTTCTGTCGCAATGGGCGGTGGTACAGATGTCGCTAAAGCTTCTGCAGATATGACGTTACTTGGGGATAATCTCGAAAAGCTACTAGAAGCACGTTTGCTTGCACTGCGTACAAGAAAGATTATTCGAGAAAACTTGGCTTGGTCTTTGGGTTACAACCTGTTAATTTTGCCTTTGGCGGTCGCAGGTTTAGTGGCTCCCTACATTGCAGTAGTTGGCATGTCTGCAAGCTCAATTATCGTTGTATCTAACTCTTTGCGCCTGCTCAAAGAGAAATAAGTAGAGAAAGCAAACATGGAAAGTCTTTATATATTGATTCCCATCGCTATCGTTCTCGTTTGTGTTGCTGTCGCCGTTTTTCTTTGGGCGGTAAGAAGCGATCAGTTTGAAGATCTTGAACGGCAAGGGCACAACATTCTTCTCGACGAAGAAGACCAATCTAATAGTGATAAAAAGTAGCGACCTTTATGACTCCTGATTTTATCGGTGCGTTGATGATCGGCTTAGTAGGAGCCGGTCATTGTATGGGTATGTGTGGTGGTATCGCGTCTCTGCTTACCATGGGCTCTTCTGCTAAAAATAAAACCACCCCTCTTATCCCCCTCTTCTACAACCTCGGACGATTGATCAGTTATACCTTAATAGGAGCATTAGTGGGTGGTGCTATATCAGGTTTATCTGAGCTTAGTGGGTTAACAAATTCTCTTGCTTGGTTAAGGCTGATTGCTGCGTTATTCATGATTCTGGTCGCGCTGTATATTGCTAAATGGTGGCAAGGCTTACTTTTAATAGAAAAGCTAGGGCAGTATCTCTGGCGCTTTATCTCGCCGGCAGGGAAGAGTTTGTTGCCATTAAAGCATCCTCTTCACGCGTTGCCATTTGGCTTTATTTGGGGTTGGTTACCATGTGGTTTAGTTTATTCAGCGCTTACTTGGTCGGCGGTTTCTGGTAGTGCGATGAACGGCGGCCTAATTATGCTTGCGTTTGGGCTCGGAACGCTACCTGCAATGCTTATTATTGGATACGGTGCCAATCATTTTCAGAAATTACAAAAATCATTAATATTTAGAAATATTTCAGCATTAATCCTTATTGGCTATGGTACGTATACCGCTGTAGGAGCCTTAGCATTACTCGGTTTCATATAACGTTAAACTCTATTGAGGTGACATTTTTGCTACCCTTTAGGATTAAGCGATGCTAAAATATTGATGTATATCAAATAGTGAAAGGTTGTTATGATTTCTGAAAAACCTGCAACAAAGCGTATCCAATCAGGCGGTTGCGCCATTCATTGCCAAGATTGTAGCATTAGTCAACTGTGTATCCCGTTCACTCTAAATGAGGCAGAACTTGACCAGCTTGACCAAATCATCGAACGTAAGAAGCCTATTCAAAAAGGACAAGAGCTTTTTAAGGCCGGTGATGAGCTAAAATCGCTATACGCTATCCGCTCTGGTACCATCAAGAGCTATACGATCACAGAGCAAGGTGATGAGCAAATCACAGCGTTTCACTTAGCTGGAGACTTAGTCGGTTTCGATGCTATCACTGGTGACTCCCACCCTAGCTTTGCTCAAGCACTCGAAACGTCGATGGTATGTGAAATCCCATACGAAATTTTAGACGATCTATCGGGTAAAATGCCTAAGCTTCGCCAGCAAATCATGCGTTTGATGAGTAACGAAATTAAAGGTGATCAGGAAATGATTTTGCTTCTTTCTAAAAAGAACGCAGAAGAGCGACTAGCTGCTTTCCTTTACAACCTATCAACGCGTTTTTCTCAGCGTGGCTTCAGCCCTAGAGAGTTTCGTTTAACTATGACTCGTGGTGATATTGGCAACTACCTTGGTCTTACAGTCGAAACGATCAGTCGTTTGTTAGGTCGTTTCCAGAAATCTGAGATCCTAAGCGTAAAAGGTAAATATATCACTATCTTAGACCACGATGCATTGATGGAACTTGCTGGTGTAACTAAAGAATAATACACCCTAATTATTGATGTAGCTCGAAAATGAGCTACATCATATTTCTCATAAATTCCTTTCGAAAGTCCTCAAAAAGTTCTCCAAACTAAGCTACAGTAAAAATGTACGGTGAGTACTCCAAAATACTGATTTAATTTACATTCAGTATCTGGTTTTGCAATAGAAGTGGGCTTAGTTATGAGTATATACAGTAAGATCCTTGTTGTAGCTGACATCAATAATGATGAGCAGCCCGCACTTGCAAGAGCTGTTCAATTAGCTCAGAAAAGTGTATCTAGAAGCCGAATCACTTTCTTTTTATCCATTTACGATTTCTCGTATGACATGACGTCAATGCTATCAGTGGATGAAAGAGATGCTATGCGTCGAGGTGTCATTCATCAGCGTGAGCAGTGGATGCGTAAAATTGCTCAACCATACCTAAACGATGGCTTCGACTTTGATGTTTGTGTTGTCTGGCACAACCGTCCTTATGAGGCGATTATTGCTGAAGTCTACGCAGGCAATCATGACCTAGTCATCAAAGGCACACGTAAGCATGATGTTTTAGAGTCTGTCATTTTTACACCGACAGATTGGCACTTGTTGCGAAAATGCCCTATTCCAGTGCTTCTTATTAAGAATGCTGCTTGGCCGGAACAAGCAAGTATCCTTGCCTCAGTACATGTGGGCTCAGAAAACCCGACTCATATTGATCTCAACGATACGATGGTCGAGCGATTAAAAGAAATCACCACTCGGCTTGAGGCCAAGCCATATCTTGTTAACGCCTACCCCGTTACACCGGCGAACATTACGATTGAACTTCCTGAATTTGACCCAACGACTTATACCGATGCAGTGCGAGGTCATCATTTAACGGCTATGAAAGCACTACGCCAAAAACATGGTCTTGATGAAGAACAAACGATAGTTGAGCAAGGTTTACCTGAAGATGTCATTCCGGCAGCTGCAGAGCGCTTGAATGCTGCAATGGTTATTTTAGGTACCACAGGGCGAACAGGGCTTTCTGCTGTCTTTATTGGTAATACAGCGGAGCACGTAATTGATAAAATAAATTGCGACGTGTTGGCTCTAAAACCAAAAGGCTACATTAGCCCTCTCGACCCAAATACAGCAACCTAATCTCTCTTTAGTATTGTTATGTATTGAGCGCTTTCAAATAAGCGCTAATAAATCCCCCAATACAGGGGGGATTTTTGTTTAGGAACAGTTAAAGCGTTGGGTACAAAAAAGGAGGTCTAATTGACCTCCTTTTTTACGAGTTAGATGTTCGTAACATCGATGAACATTGATTCATCAATATTCGTCGAAGAAACGACAGCCTCATTAAATTCATACTCTTCGCGGTTACCTTCACGATCTAGCGGTAAGTTAACAAAGTCGAACAATTCGCGGTCTGCTAGTTGGCTTGGGCTTACGTTTTGAATTGATTTAAAAATCGCTTCCACACGCCCTGGCGTCTTCTTATCCCATTCAATCAACATTGCTTTTATAGATTGACGCTGAAGGTTCTCTTGAGAGCCACAAAGGTTACACGGAATAATTGGGAAATCCTTGTGCTCAGCGTATTTGATCAGATCTTTTTCACGACAGTAAGTCAATGGACGAATGACCACGTTACGACCATCATCAGAGCGTAGCTTTGGTGGCATCGCTTTAAGGCGAGAGCCGTGGAACATATTCAAGAACATTGTTTCGACGATGTCATCCATGTGATGACCTAGCGCAAGCTTAGTTGCACCAATCTTCTCTGCAAATGAATACAGCGTACCACGTCGCAGGCGTGAACACAGACCACAAGTGGTTTTGCCTTCTGGTACCTTCTCTTTTACGACGGAATACGTGTCCTTATCGACGATATAGTAAGGGATATTCAGTGTTTCGAAATACTCTGGCAGAATGTGCTCAGGGAAGCCCGGTTGTTTTTGGTCTAGGTTTACCGCAACCACTTCAAATTTGATCGGTGCGGCTTTTTGAAGATTCAGCAGGATATCAAGCATCGCGAATGAATCTTTACCACCGCTAATACATGCCATTACAACATCGCCTTCTTCGATCATGTTGTAATCAGTAATGGCATTTCCAACATGTCTTCTTAGGCGTTTCTGAAGCTTGTTGAATTCTAGGGTTTCTTTTCTTGTATCTATTTGGTTCATTGCGGGCTCTCACATCGCCGATAAATCGACTAGGACTTCCTAACATGGGTTTCTTTGGGGCGTGGATTATACGAGCTTTTTACGCAGGATTAAATGTTTGTCTTATTGAGTCTTTAAGAAAAGAGTGTGAAAGATACTTTAGTTACGGTCAAAATTAAAAAAGAGCTGCGATTGCAGCCCTTTCTAAACGTTCAGTGTTCATTTCTTTGCGTTAGGTAGATAAGGTAACACTCGCATCGTCGGTTCTGGTAGTGTCATTGTGCCACCTTGCCCTATTTCACTTAGTGCGACTTGTATCTTGCCATTGACAATTGGCTTTTCGGTTCCGTTTGAGAAAATCACTTTATCATTCAGTTGATTTGCAAACTCCATCGTCACACCTTGAACCTCCGGTGTAAACCAACCCGCAAACATACCGCCTAAATCTTCCAGCATCGTCTGCATTTGAGGTAGAAGAGGCTTAAGTTGGTCGTAAGAAACGTTACCCTGTAATGGTTCTTTGGTCATCACAACAAGTGAGTAATCGCAACGTGTATCTTTTGGGGTATCGACAAAAACCAACGGATTCGCTGACTTTAAGTTTTTATCAACAGGTAAAGGCAACTCTTGTGAAGCAGGGATAACAAACTCTTCATAGTGCTCTTCTTTTTCCATCCAAGCTTTTTCTATCATACAAATTTGTTTAGTTTTTGCGTCCACAAAAAAGACACCAACTTTCACATCGTCATGCCCTTCTTTATTGTTGTTTTTTAGTTGAGTATATAACTTTGAGTACGTGAACATGTACTCTTGAGCTTGGGTTATCGGCGATGCAAGAATTAGCGCCGCACTTCCCAACAGACTTAGGCTTAACTTTTTCATTTTATCCGTTATTTTATTGCGTCCAGTAGGCGTTGTTATGACGAATCATAGCGCGAAGATCGTGTACATAGGCGATGCCACGTTCAGAATAGGCTAGCAACCCATGCGTTAACTCTGACGCGGTTGCGACCGTTAACAAGCCCTTGTTCTTTTCAGCCAGAGATGTTCTGATTTCACGCAGGTCTGCATACGCTGGGTTTCGATTAACATTCATAAAGTAGCCATGAACAGACTGTTGTACAGAATCGAATTTTTCAACTTCATGAACTTTGTTAGCGCCACGTTGCGCTGGAACAATTCCACAGCCCTTTTTATAACACCATTGGCCGAACAAGTTGTTTGCTTGAGTAGCAAAACGAGAAGTGCCCCACGCAGATTCATTTGCCGCTTGAGTTAGAACCAACGCTTCTGGTAAGACGTTCACTCTCACAAGCATCTCGTCTAGCCATGCTTGATCAATCTTATCGTTACTCAAGGGCAACGAATACAGAGATGATAACCGCTGAGCATACTCTTGTTGTTCTTGCGTCACTTGTCCCACCTTTAAAGAGGTAAGAAAGGCCCGCTCATGACGAATTCGTTGATTCTCAAGAGCAATTTTAGGCCTTAAAAAATCAAAAAAAGCAGCTTTTTTCTCTTTCGTATCTTTTATTGAATTGAAGTCTGGGATATCACCGATGTATGGCAAGTGTGATAAATCGACATGCTTAATCTTGCCAGAGAGTACGTCAGGATTTTCCACATATTTAAACTGTTTCTCGTAGTGTAAATATGGGCCTATAGAAATGAAAGTGGCGGCTATACAGGTTGCCGCCACTCGTAAACTTATTGATTTCAAAGAATTAGGCATCAAACACCTGTGAGTTACCATCGTGATCATTATCGTTTTTCTGTGTTGTAACGATCTTAAGCTTAATTCCAAACATTTCGCGGTAGAGTATGCCTTTCAAATGGAAGAAGAATGGCAGCACAAAAATCAAGCCAATACCGTAGAACATTGCTGCAATAATAAACATTAACATCACGCCTAAGTAAAGCCCCGCGACCACAAAAATCTTCTTGTTGATTGCGCGAAGTGATAACAGCAACGCTTGCATTGGTGGCACCCTTTTCTCACAAATCAACAAGATAGAGTGACTAAATGCCAAGGAAAGATACAGCGACAGTAAAGGAAAAATCATACCAACCACACCTTGTAGCATCAAGCTCATGAGCGTTGCTAGGATAACAGGAATGGTGAACTGCAACCCCTTTCCAACATGGCGCAACTTAGTCTTCAGGCCAGCGACATGACTCATAGCCATCAAACTTATCCCCGCATAAATTGGGGCGCTAATCACCTCATAACTGAAATTCGCGACATAAATAGAAGACACAATATCGTTTGTGAACGACTCTGGGTTCTCAAACGCATCAAGAATAACGGTCAAATCGCCCAACTGCAGTTTTAATGCAATATAGAAAATACCTAACTGGACAAAAAGCAATACAATAATGGCAGGAGAAAATGATAAAAAGTGCTGGATGGTTGCTCGCCAAGCTTCGTTAAAAACCGCGCCAGCTTTAAGCTCGTAGTTGCCAGACAAAGCTCGCTCTACACTCCCCCCAAGATTGAAATCTTTCTCAAAATCGTCGTTCATAGTTTATCCAAGACTAACTTGTAAAATTTTGACTGGAATTCCAGTCAATTAATGTAATCGTCATTATAAAGAAATCTTTCCACATCTAACATCACAACTCACCTACAATCCTTGCAATCTCAACTGTATGGTTGATAATTGACCACTTTCAAGGTCATGAAATTGAAACAATTGTTGAACAAAGTTTAGTGCTATCAAACTGTGTCTAGATGCCAATTAATCTCATAAAAACAGTATGGTAAGGAATGATGGCTTTTTCCTGCAAAATTATTTCTGTTTCAAGATAAGAAAATGCTTTAATTTCACACTTTTGGTGATTATGATGCGCGCCTCAAAAGTGAATGGTTAGTGTCACATCAGCTGGGATAATCCCGGCTTGAACGTGGGGGAAATACAGACGTTGAACGCAAAACCGCAAGCAGGAAAGCCAGTTATTCGTTTATCTGGTATTAGTAAAAGTTTCGATGGGAAGGAAATCATCGGTAATTTAAATCTGGATGTTAATCATGGTGAATTTCTGACGATTCTCGGGCCTTCTGGTTGTGGTAAGACAACAGTTTTACGCATGATTGCAGGTTTTGAAACGGCAGATAACGGTCAAATTATTTTGGATGACCAGGATGTAACACAGGTTCCTGCAGAGCAAAGGCACGTCAACACGGTATTTCAGAGTTATGCACTCTTCCCTCATATGACCGTATTTGAAAACGTTGCTTTTGGTCTTCGCATGCAGAAAACACCTGCAGCAGAGATCGAGCCACGAGTTATGGATGCGCTTCGCATGGTTCGCCTAGAAAAAATGGCACAGCGTAAGCCTCACCAACTTTCTGGTGGTCAACAACAACGTATCGCCATTGCGCGTGCGGTTGTGAACAAGCCAAAAGTACTGCTGCTAGATGAATCTCTATCTGCACTTGATTACAAACTGCGTAAGCAAATGCAAATCGAGCTTAAACAGCTTCAGCGTCAGCTTGGTATTACCTTTATCTTCGTTACGCACGATCAGGAAGAAGCCCTATCGATGTCTGACCGCATTATTGTAATGCGCGATGGTGTTATCGAGCAGGATGGTTCTCCACGTGAGATTTACGAAGAGCCGAAGAACCTATTTGTTGCTCGCTTTATCGGTGAGATCAACGTATTCAACGCAACCATGCTAGAGCGTATCGACGAGAAACGTATCCGTGCAGAAATCGAAGGTGTCGAGTCTGTTGTTTACTACGATCAGGAAGCGCAAGCAGGTGAAAAACTGCAAGTACTACTTCGCCCAGAAGACTTACGTATCGAAGAGATCAAAGAGTCTGAAGAAAAAGGCATCGTAGGTCACGTAACAGAGCGTACCTATAAAGGTATGACGCTTGATTCAGTTATCCAATTGGATTCAGGCATGCGTGTAATGGTTAGCGAATTCTTTAACGAAGATGATCCTGATGTGGACCACTCACTTGGCCAGAAAGTCGCTATCACTTGGGTTGAGAGCTGGGAGGTAGTCCTCAATGATAAGCAAGAAGATTAATCTTCAAAACGCGATCATTACCTTAATCGTCGGTTGGTTAACACTTTTCGTGTTGGTACCAAATGTGATGATTATCGGTACGAGTTTCTTAACGCGTGATGAAGCAAACTTAATCGAAATGACATTTACTTTCGACAACTACTTACGTCTACTCGATCCCTTGTATGCGAAAGTGCTGATGCACTCGTTCTACATGGCGATTGTGGCGACGTTGTTGTGTTTAGTAATTGGTTACCCATTTGCTTACATCATAGCGAAAATGCCAGAGAAATGGCGCCCATTCATGTTGTTCTTAGTTATCGTACCTTTTTGGACAAACTCTCTTATCCGTACTTACGGCCTGAAGATTGTTCTGGGTACACAAGGTATTTTGAACAAATCATTAATGGCGATGGAAATCATCGATAAGCCATTACGTATTATGTACACCGAAACAGCAGTAATGATTGGTCTTGTGTACATCCTGCTTCCATTTATGATTCTGCCGCTTTACTCGGCAATCGAGAAGTTGGACAACACTTATATCGAGGCGGCGAAAGATCTTGGTGCGAACAAGTTCCAAACCATTACGAAAGTGATTCTACCTCTTACAATGCCTGGCATTATCGGTGGTTGTTTGTTGGTTCTGCTACCAGCACTAGGTATGTTCTACATCTCTGACCTTCTTGGTGGTGCGAAGAACCTACTGATTGGTAACGTTATTAAGAGCCAAGTATTGAACGCTCGTGACTGGCCATTTGGTGCTGCGACCAGTATCGCCCTCACCTTCGCAATGGCTGTGATGCTTTACGCTTACTACAGAGCAGGCAAACTATTGAATAAGAAAGTGGAGCTAGACTAATGGGACGCACAGTTAGATTTAGCTTTATGGCGCTGGTATATGCATTTTTGTATCTGCCAATCATCGTCTTAATTGTTAACTCATTTAATGCCAATAAATTTGGTATGAAATGGGGCGGTTTCACCACGAAATGGTACGAAACTTTAGTAAATAACGACAGCCTAATGCAGGCTGCATGGCATTCATTGAGCGTAGCGGTATTTTCAGCGACAGCTGCAACCATTATTGGTAGCTTGACGGCTGTTGCTTTATTCCGTTACTCGTTCAAAGGTAAAGGCGCGGTAAACGGCATGCTGTTTGTCGTAATGATGTCTCCAGATATCGTAATGGCGATTTCATTACTTGCTCTGTTCCTTGTATTGGGCGCACAGCTAGGCTTCTTTACTCTATTGATTGCTCACATCACCTTTTGTCTACCATTCGTTGTGGTAACTGTATACAGTCGCTTAAATGGCTTTGATGTGAAAATGTTGGAAGCAGCAAAAGACCTTGGTGCAAGCGAGTGGGTTATCTTGAAACAGATCATCCTTCCTCTCGCTAAACCAGCGGTTGCCGCAGGTTGGTTATTGAGCTTTACCCTGTCTTTGGACGATGTGATCATCAGCTCGTTTGTAACGGGTCCAACATACGAAATCTTGCCATTGAAGATTTACTCCATGGTTAAGGTGGGCATTTCACCGGAAGTGAACGCCCTAGCAACGGTGATGTTGATTGTTTCTTTGGTCTTGGTAGTAATTTCTCAGTTGCTAGCAAGAGAAAAAGTGAAGTAGAATCCGCACCTGTTAACATCACGAAACAGAATGGTTACATGCCATTCTGTTTTTCTATCTATCGTCCAAAATTGGACAACGTTTGGTTTGGAGCTAACGTCAATGAAAAAATGGGCTACTCTATTAGCTGGTAGTGCATGTGCGCTTTCTCTGTTCTCTGGTACAGCGACAGCGGATGATAAAGAACTAGTATTTATGAACTGGGGTCCTTACATCAACAGTAATATCCTAGAGCAATTTACTAAAGAAACTGGCATCAAAGTGATCTACTCGACTTACGAGTCGAACGAAACTTTGTATGCAAAGCTAAAAACTCATAACCAAGGTTATGACCTAGTAGTACCTTCAACGTACTTCGTGGCGAAGATGCGTGACGAAGGCATGCTACAAAAGATCGATAAGACTAAGCTGAAAAACTTCGGCAACCTAGATAAAAACTACCTAGACAAGCCTTACGATCCAAGTAACGACTACTCTATCCCACACGTTGTTGCGATTACAGGCCTAGCGGTTAACGCAGATATGTACGATCCAAACGACTTCCAAAGCTGGGCTGACCTATGGAAGCCTGAGCTTGAAGGTCAAGTAATGTTGATGGACGACACTCGTGAAGTGTTCCATATCGCTCTGCGTAAACTTGGCTACTCAGGTAACTCAAAAGACCCTAAGCAAATCGATGAAGCGTACGCTGAGCTACAAAAGTTGATGCCTAACGTTTTAGTTTTCAACTCTGACAACCCTGGCGCACCTTACATGTCTGGTGAAGTGGGCGTTGGTATGCTTTGGAGCGGTAGCGCCGCAGCGGCACAAAGTGAAGGCCTGAACCTTAAACTCGTTTTTCCTAAAGAAGGCGGTATCGGCTGGGTTGATAACTTCGCTATCTCTTCCGGTGCGAAGAACGTAGAAGCCGCTCACAAGATGATTGACTTCCTACTGCGCCCAGAAATCGCAGAGCAAATCTCTCGTGATACTGGCTACCTAACGGCGGTGGAAGAATCGAATGCTAAGTTTAAAGACGTTGCCCCACTGTTCCCTTCTCAAGAAGACCTTGACCGTGTTGAATGGCAAGATGCGGTTGGTGATCTAACCGTTAAGTACGAAGATTATTTCCTCAAGCTGAAAGCGGGACAATAATCTAGCTTGTGTAACAAGTCATCAACCATAGGAAAATAGGCAGCAATACGCTGCCTATTTTTGTCTTAGGCTGATATAATCGCGCGTTGCTAGGTTTATTTGTCTTGGTATCATAGATTTATCGTCTCATAACAAGGAGACAACGATATTCAAGCTAAATGAACATATTTGTGCTTACTGCGATTTGGCTCAACTCGATAACTCCAGCTAGTATTGACTTGTCCAATCGCGAAACAAAACGGAAAACAAATGAAAAGTAAATTCTACGCAAGCGCTCTATGTGCAGCGACGCTCATCGCTACCCCTGCAATGGCTGCTGATCAAGAACTGTATTTCTACAACTGGTCGGAATACATTCCAAACGAAGTTCTTGAAGACTTTACAAAAGAAACCGGAATCAAAGTTATTTACTCTACATACGAATCTAACGAGAGTATGTACGCAAAACTAAAAACTCAAGGTTCTGGTTACGACTTGGTAGTACCGTCTACCTATTTCGTCTCTAAAATGCGTAAAGAAGGCATGCTACAACAGATCGACAAAGAGAAATTATCTCATTTTGCCGATCTTGATACTAACTTCCTAAACAAACCGTTCGATCCGAACAACAACTACTCTATCCCATACATTTGGGGTGCGACCGGTATTGGTATCAATGCTGACATGCTAGACAAATCATCGGTTACTAAGTGGGATGATTTTTGGGATAGTAAGTGGGAAGGTCAACTAATGCTGATGGATGATTCTCGCGAAGTATTCCACATTGCATTGACTAAGCTTGGTTACTCACCAAACACGACTAACCCAGAAGAAATCAAAGCCGCTTACGAAGAACTGAAAAAGCTAATGCCAAACGTATTAGTATTTAACTCAGACTTTCCTGCAAACCCTTACCTTGCGGGTGAAGTTTCACTAGGCATGCTTTGGAACGGTTCTGCATACATGGCTCGTCAAGAAGGTGCGAACATCGACATCATCTGGCCAGAAAAAGGCACTATCTTCTGGATGGACAGCCTAGCAATTCCAGCTGGTGCGAAGAACGTTGACGCAGCTCATAAGATGATCGATTTCCTACTACGTCCTGAGAACGCAGCTAAGATTGCACTAGAGATTGGTTATCCTACGCCAGTTAAAACGGCACACGATCTGCTACCGAAAGAATTTGCTAATGATCCAAGCATCTTCCCACCACAAGAAGTGATGGACAGCGGTACTTGGCAAGATGAAGTTGGCGAAGCGAGCGTAATGTACGATGAGTACTTCCAAAAGCTAAAAGTGAACAACTAATTCGTTAGTTTTAAAGATATGAAAAAGCGGCTCATGAGCCGCTTTTTTGTTCTTAATGACAAGACAAAAACTCTTCCTGTTGAAGTTATTACGCTCTTTCTTTTCCTTCTAGAGCCAGTATCTCGTCAACTAATTTTGGAACCTCAACGCTTGCTTTTCCGTAGCGTTTTTCCTCAAATTCACTTTCTACCGCACTAGGTTCTAGGTTAATTTCAATGGTATGTGCGCCGTGCATTTTTGCATCATGAACAAAACCTGCTGCGGGATACACAACGCCAGAAGTCCCAATAGAAATAAACAAATCTGCTTCTTCTAATGACGCGTAGATATCACCCATTCGCAGTGGCATTTCACCAAACCAAACAATATGTGGTCGCATTTGTGAAGGGATCTGACAACAGTGACAAAGTTCGCCTGTCTTAATGTCCTCATTGTGCTCTACTACTTGGTTAGATTCACTACAGCGCGCCTTGAGCAACTCACCATGCATGTGAATCACATTCTGACTGCCGCCTCTTTCGTGAAGGTTGTCTATATTTTGAGTGATGACCGTCACTTTACCTTCTAACTCAGCCTCTAAACGACCTAATGCTTCATGCGCTGCATTAGGCTTTATCGCATTATCTTGAAGTTTCTTGCGGCGTTGGTTGTAAAAGTCTTGAACAAGGTCCGGATCGCGAGCAAACCCTTCAGGCGTTGCTACATCTTCGATACGGTGATTCTCCCATAGGCCATCTTGCGCACGAAATGTTTGAATACCAGATTCGGCCGAGATACCTGCACCAGTAAGTACTACAATATTTCTATAAGGGAAATTCATAACTCATCCTTGCTGTTTTTTCATTAGCTTAACACTGAAAGAATAGCAACAGTAGTAATATGGATTAGACCATAGTCGTAATGGTCACTATTAGAATTACAATTTAAGAGGAACAGCAATGAGACAAGTATCTCTAACGTTTACATTGCTTCTGACTTTGGCAGGCTGTCAACTTACCAATGTTGAAGGCGAAGTCGATGATGTAAAGGTAAGAGTCAGCACCAATGATGATGACCATCGAGGTAATGGTAATTTCTGTCCTCCGGGCCAAGCCAAGAAAGACAATTGCTAAAAGAGCGGCTTTATGCCGCTCCCATATTGGCCTCAATCCTCGTTGGTCGAAGATATTTTATGAATGGCTAGGTCAGCGCCATTGAATTCGTCTTCTTCTGAAAGCCTCAGTCCCATACTGGTATTAATCGCACCGTAGACTACAAGTGCATCAAGCGCTGCGATGGAAAGGCCCAAAAGCGTTCCTAGAAGCTGAACGATAATGCTCACGCCACCTAGCCCACCCAATGCGCTTTGACCAAAAATCCCAGCGGCAATACCACCCCAAGCGCCACATACACCGTGTAAAGGCCAGACACCTAGCACATCATCAATCTTGGTTTTGTTTTGTAGGTGGGTAAAAAGATAAACAAATAGCACGCCAGCAATCGCACCTGTCACTAAAGCACCGATAGGATGCATTAAGTCTGAGCCCGCACATACAGCAACCAAGCCAGCTAGTGGGCCGTTATGAATAAAGCCAGGGTCATTCTTACCAGCCAACAGTGACGCGACAATGCCCCCGACCATTGCCATCAATGAGTTCATAGCCACCAAGCCACTTATGCCTGACACAGTTTGAGCTGACATGACGTTGAAGCCAAACCACCCCACACATAAGACCCAAGCTCCCAAAGCCAAAAACGGAATATTCGAAGGTGCAAAGTTGGTGTGCTTTCCTGCTCGAACTCTGCCTTTTCTCATGCCCAAAAACACGACGGCAACAAGCGCTATCCAGCCGCCAACACCATGCACAACGACTGAACCTGCAAAATCGTGGAAGCCATAACCAAAGGTATTTTCAAACCAAGCTTGAACACCAAAGTTTCCGTTCCAGATCATTCCCTCAAATAGTGGGTATACAATACCGACAGTGAAAAATGTTGCGATTAAAATCGGATAAAAACGAGCTCGTTCTGCGATACCACCTGAAACAATAGCGGGAATCGCTGCAGCGAAGGTCAGCAAGAAAAAGAACTTCACTAACTCGTAACCATTGCCTTGAGATAATGTCTCAGCATCAGCGAAGAAGGTGCCGCCATAAGCGACCCAGTATCCAATGAAAAAATACGCGATGGCGGATATACCGAAATCGGCCAAGATTTTAACTAAAGCATTAACTTGGTTCTTTTGGCGCACGGTTCCTACTTCAAGAAAAGCAAAACCAGCATGCATCAAAAAAACCATGATTGCGCCAAGTAGTAAGAAAAGTGTGTCGGAACTTTGCGTGAGAGTTTGTACAGCGCCGTGTACCTGATTGGCAGTTACACTCATTATGATTGTCTCCGTTGATCTGTAGCGCACTTATCCTGTGCATCAAAGTTAGGCTCATCACCAATTTGGTGAACTTAATTTATAGAGCGTCTAACAGAGCAATTCTCATTCCATAATTTATATTTCTAACACTTACGCTTTAATTTATTGTTTTGTATGAACTTTAATAAAATTACGTATTCTTGAAATGGTGTTTAACATGCTAATAAATGCACCAATATGGTTTTAGTGCACCAACACAATGCGCACTATATGGTTCAACAAACAGCAAACTCTCTACCATAAACGTAAAAGCCACCCCATGAGAGGTGGCTCATATACGGAATTGCTAACTAAAGGGGTTTATCGAGTGATCTTCCCTGCTTTTACATCTTCTAACCAACGTCCTTCGACAAGATAGGGAGGAAGCCAACCAGTTTCAACAGATAGACGGTTGCCTTTGTCGTACCACATGCAAGCCATGCCAAGCAGAGGGAAGTTGATAAAAGTTCTGATGCCTATCCTATCTGGTCCTAATTCTCTAAGATGATATTTCTCTTGGAACTGTAGGTTTTTAACGAGCGCTTCCTCAAAATCATAACCAATATTAGTAGTGAGCGCTGCGAAGGTTTCTAGGATCCCCATCGCAATTTCCAACGCCCAGTTATCTCCTTGAGCTACCGCCGCGTCCATTGCTGAAACCAGCTTATCAGGATAATCTGATGTGCGATTGTGGAACGACTGAATGACGTCTACTAGCATATAAGACAGCTCACCCGCTTTGGTAGAGCTCTGTCTCATCAAAGAAATAGGAAAGTTTGCCAACACATCCATGCTAGCTTTGTCACGGACGATGACAGAGGTAAAATAGGCATCTAACCACATTGAAGGACAAATGAAGCCTGTTTTTAAAATACCTTCGCCTTTCCATGTTACTTCAGGATAGCCGAGGATCTTTATGGTTAATTCATCACTGGGATGTATTGCAAGGCTATGATAACAAGCATTCATCAACGAAGTTTCGTAAAGGCGTAATGTACAAATTTTTTCGTCTTCAGATGAAGCTTGATACCACGTAAACCAGCGCACTTGCTCGAATGCATAATCTCCAAAGCTAATCAAGTTCTCTCGCCTAATTTTGAGCCCTTCTTTTCTTTTATCTAAGATTCGATTGATATAATCTTTCTCAGAAGCAATGCTATTATCATCTAACTTGGGCCTTGCTGTACGCTCTATAATTTTGATTGGCTTTTTACCTTGCATTGTTGAACTAACCCTTCTTAATCAATTTTAAACTCAGCTATTCCTACTTTTATATCTGATGCATCACCTGTTTCCGGAATACTCGCCTTGGTGTGAATATACCGTATCGGAATACCGAATGAAGATGCATCTCTGATTTTTTTCGCAGCTATTTTTTCTGTCGTTTCATCTTCGTTTTCAGACATTAGCTTAGTGATTTCTTCAGCATATTTACTAGTCCCTTGCTGATACGCTTCGTTTCCAATTTTTCTACTACCCAAAGGACTGCTCCCCCCTTTGGCCTCAACAATGATAATTTCACCTGGTGGTGGCTCTTCCACCTCGTAAACCATATCAAAGTCGCCCGGCTTCGAAATTGAGGTTCCAATATCTTTGGGATGAAGCAGCTTAGCATTAGGACGTTTACTCCGGACAAAGTCATCCGCGGCCAACTCACCTATTTTTGCAGACTGTTGGTTAATATTACCAATTTGAGCGTTATATCCCTCTTCGCCAGATCGAGCGTCCATTGCCTCTTGACGCTCTTTCAAGCATTCATCAATTTTTGCTTTGTTTCTTTCTGTTAGCTCATAATCACTCGTATTGAGTTCAGAGTTTTCTTTATACTCTGCTTTATTTAGCACAAGATCTTCAGTAAAGATCGTGCAACCTTCTTCCCCGCCAACTTTCTCTGAGTCAAAAACATGCGCATTGACAAACTCCTCAATCCCAACAACATACTGCACTTCGTGTCGGCTGCCATCTGAATGATTGATATGACGATAAAAAGTAATCTCGTTTCTTTCGCAATCAATATGGTCTAAATCGTATTCATATCGAATATGATTTTTACCTTTGGGTTTTCGGATTTTGACTTGCGAGCGAACGCCATCTTCTCCGACGGATGACTCTTTTGCTGCCTCTAAAATCTGATCGCAAACCTCTTGGGGGACGTCGCTTTGCGCCTGATACTCTGCCAACATTTGACCCAAGCGTTTTAGCCCTTCTTCACATAGGAAACCTGTTGGGTCAATCCATTGAATTGGGTTGACTGCATATTGGTAATGATTAATACCACCAGCAATAGATATCGGATCTTGTTGGATAAAGCGTCCTAGCTTAGGATCGTAATACCGAGCGAGGTTGTAATGTAAGTTGGTTTCTTGATCGAAGTACTGTCCTTGAAAACGCAGTGGATTTGCTACATTTTCAATATGTACATGAGCAAAGCCGTTAGCATCGTAGCTGGCACTCCATACAACATTCCCTTCGCAATCGATTAGTCGCTCTGGTTTACCAACTTGATCGCACTGGTACCAATAAATAACGTCATTTTCTAGCAGTGCCACTGGCGTGTAAGTTTCGGGTTGATATAGGTACCAACGGAAAGCACCTGAAGAGCGTTCACCAATTAAACGTTCACCTTCCCACAGGAACTCCTTAACGCCTTTTTGTGTAATTTTTTTCGTTCTGCGCCCTAATGCATCATATTCATATTGACTGATACCATCGTCGGTGTGAACTTCAATGAGCTGATTTAACGCATCAAATACGCGAGTCTGAACGTGTCCTTGCCCCTCACGTTTTGTCTGGTTTCCTTGCGCGTCATATTTGAACCGTACATCATCGTGTACTTCAATACGATCAGCGAATACATCTGAAGTTGGCAAAGTAGGATTGCCAAAACTATCGTATTCAAATTTAGTCACATCTCCGGAAGCATTGACTCGTTTAAGTTGCCCTAAGGTATCGTACTGATAGTGCGTTGCTCCTGCCGTATTATCAATGATTGATGAAATACGGTTTTGTGCGTTGTAAACGTACTTTTTCTCTCTATCTGGCCAATGCTGTTCAACCAAACGACCAACACCATCATAAATGATGCGCTCATTAAAATATGCCGTTTCAATTTGGGAAACTCGTCCCATTTCATCGTAATGAAATTTGATTTGAGGTAAATCTAGGTTTCCAAACCGAATCGCTGAAAAACGCCCATATCGATCGTAAGAGAAGTTCAGTTCCGTATTATCTGGCAGTACCTGAGATACGCGTTGGCCAACTCTGTTAAACTCCTGCGCTATCTCAAACTGGCCTTGAATGCGCTTTGTTAAATGCCCAAATGAAGAGTATTGGTATTGCAATGTTTGATGGCGATTGGATGCTAAAGTAAGTCGCCCACCAAGCGTATAATTGAAGTGGTTCTCTACAATACTGCTACCATTTCCTGCTTTGACGTGCATGAGATAACCCGCAGCGTCATAGCGATACAGCACCGTTCTATCGGCGACTTGCTTACGATGGAGCCGCCCCATATGATCATAATCAAATTGGCTTTGTAGATTATCAAACCCAATAGTTCCTGATAGCTGGCCTTCATCGTCATACAGGAATTCGAACTCTAAGCCGTCACTCCGAACTAATTTAGTCAGGTTACGTTGTTGATCGTATTCGTAAGAAATATGGCTGCCATCGGGAAAGATGACTGCTTCTTGTTGCGCGAGTGCTCCCCATTGATACGAGGTAATGCCTGCTGGCGTCCGAATCTGAGCAACACGACTGTGCTCATCGTAAGAATATTCTTCGCTATAACCGACTTTGTCTTCGTCGTTAAAATAACGAACTGATGTACGCCTGCCAAATTGATCATAAGCGAGTTGAGCAATACACCCATCGGGATAAGCAACGCCATTCACTAAATCTTCTTCATTGTAGCTGTAACGAAGTAATGTACCGTCTATTTCATTCGCGATAAGTCTTTGTTGTTCATCCCACCACCATTGACTTTTCTTACCATCTTCAGACTCTTTTTTGACGACTTGCCCGTGTTTATCGTAATCATATTCCGTGACACAGCCAAACTGGTCGGTATCCCAAACTCTTTGACCGAGGCTATTGTAGTAAGCCTTCTCGATATCCCCATCTGGCGAAACCGTTTTAACTAACTTACCTAAGCCGTCATAGCCATATTGAATTTCTTTGCCAGAGGAATGAAACTTAGAAACCAATTGACCATGCTGATTATATTGATAATTGACCGTTGACTGATCAGGATAGATAGCTTGTGCTTTTCTTCCTAATTCATCATATTGCCATCGCCAAGTTTTACCTGTGGGGCTTATTTTCTCGAGTAAGTTACCCTGCTCGTCATGCAAGAAAGACCATTGATGATCTAACGAGTCAGAATAAGAAGAGTGATTTCCCTGATAATGGAAGCGATAGTCATAAATTCCTGCGTCCCCAACGTTCCTGATGCATTTCGCGTTAGCACCTTCGCCATCCCATTCAAAATAATGAGTAAAGCCAGTTGGTCGTACACGCTTAACAATTAAATGGCCGCGGTATTGATACTGTTCCTTTAAGCCTAAATGATTAGTTGCACTGACCAAATCATCGTGCTCATCATAGGTATAAGTTGTCAGAACTTTTTGGGACTTTGCATTAAGCAGTTCTACAAGGCGTCCTTGCTTATCATATTGACATTCAAGAACCGGACGCTTGTTATATGCGATCTCGATCAATCGATGGTTTCGAGAATACTGCAATTGAAACGTTGAAAACGTGCCATTTCTAACTTGTTTAACAAGCCAGCGATCATCTTTTTGCTCAAACCGATATTGATGCCCATTAGCGAGCGTTACAATCCGAGTTGTTGAGCTCAGGAAATAACAGCTCGCACCAGCGTATATTTGATAACTTGTTGCTCCAATATCTACTGGCTCAAATTCTGTGATATCGGCCTTATCGTCAACAAACTCCCAAGCGATAACATTGTCTTTCTCGTTCGTCTTTTCGCGTAATTCAAACTGAAATGCATGTCGCCAACCAAAGCCCATTCCATGATTTACATCCGACTGCGAAGAGCGGTAAGTACGCTGCCAAGTAGTACCTTGTTGTAGCTCGATATCATAGAGTTCGAGAATTTCTTCACCCGTCACAAGTGATACAGGATCACCGGCTTTCTCATGTTTTTCGCTGCTTTGTTGCTGAGGCTTGGCGGATGCGGCACTTCTGCCACTCTTTTTATTCGACTTCCCCTTTCCCTTCGATGGTTTTGCATTGACGGTATTTTGAGTCGGTGGAGGCGTAACCGCTGACGAGAGTGCGTAGTTTTCGCCGGTAGGTACAATTCGAGCGACATGCAAATCACCGTTCACCAAAGCATTGGCAAACGTTGAATTATAGTGTTGGGAAGTAAGCTCACCGTCAGGTATGTTTGGCTTGAATTGACCAATCGTATAGAACAAGTCCTCGACAGAGCGAAGGTCAAGCTCACCAAAGCTCTCAAGAAACTCTATTGCCTCTTGTTTGGTCACGAATGTTTTAGGTTCGCCGCTAGTAAGTAACTGACCAGAGAAGTGATAACTTTCGCCAAAGCGATTCGTGATAGGAATGACGAATTGAGGGATCATAGCCGTAACGTGTTTGTCCTTTTCTTACCTTGCCGCATCATTTAATGCTCGTTTCGCTCTTTTTATTTGTGAGAGCAAGATGCCTTAATCAAACATCCTCCGATAGAGATTCCTCTGTATGCGTAGACTGAATGTATTGATGGCAATTTTCACGTATGCAACTCTTTGAATTTCTGAGCGCAGCGTACTTTAACGGGACGATGAATCCTGAGTAAATGAACAATAGCGTGAGTGAGACTAATGTCTCATCGTGACGCGATTTTTTTACATGTTTCTTACTTAACTATGATTTTCTGCCCAGTTACGTAAATTCACTCAATAAGTTGCATCAAGTATCACCACTGCGACTCAACGCTTCATATTTGAGACAAAACAGCAACAAAAAAACCGCCTATTACGGCGGTTTTGCTTAAAGAATACTGATTAAAGGTTTGGACCTGTCGATGGTCTGTGTGGTTGGTTATTGAGCAGTTGCTGCATCCCTTGAAACATTCGCATAAACCACACCAAGATGGCTAATGCAGCAAACACCATCCCTACCCAAGGAATAAAGTAAGCGATGGTTTCAAGCAAAGTACTATGCAACCAATAATCACTCACGCCAACGAGTACACCGTTAGAAGTCGCGACGGTGACGATCAACACAACAAAAAACGTCAGGTAGAGAAAGAAGGTGCGAATTAAACCGTAGTAATGAGAAATCACTACGTCGCTGTCTTCTCCCTTATCTAATCGGTAACCCGCATAGATAATTGCGATAACGCCTGAGATCAGAAACGTAAACGGGGTCAGACAGCTCAGGATGTACGCAACCCAAATCCCGTTATGAGGTTTGTTCATTCGCTTTCGCTCCTTTTACTTCCGTTTGTGCCGTATCTGTTTCACCCATCGCTTCTTTGGACTTCACTTCCTCATACCAAAGATCGTGATGCTCTTTCGCCCATGTTTCATCAACTTCACCTGTCACCATGCCTTCTAGCGCACCTTCCATACCGAATAGACCAATATAGATGTGGAAGATAAAGCCACAGATTAGAATCAGCGCCGAAATCGCATGAACTAAGTTAGAAAGCTCCATGTCACGGCGAGTTTGGCCAAAGATAGGAAAGTCCAGAACTAAGCCACTCACTGCCGCGATAGCACCAAAGAAGATTAACAACCAATAGATTGCCTTCTCACCACCGTTTGAGAAACCAGCTGACGGATGTGTGCCTTTGTGTTTACCAACCATGCCGCCCATTTTCATAAACCAACGAACATCTGTCATGTTTGGAATCGACTTGCGCCACCATTTAAAGAGCACGAGCATCAGTAAAATGAAGAACAATGGTCCCATGTAATTGTGGTACTGCTTCGCCAACATGACGATAAAGCCCCAGAACTCAGTAGGAACGTACGGTTTTAAGAAGTGCTTACCGTAAACCAGCATCAAACCACTGAATGCCAACGTTAAGAATGTAAACGCCATACTCCAGTGAAGCGCGCGGTCTAAACGAGACCAACGCTTCATCTTTTTGCCTGTACGAGGCTTACTTAGCATCAAAGGGCCAACAAATACGTAAGCCATGATAACCATCGCGATACTGCCGAAAATCGCGACAGCACCAGCAGGAGACATCCATTTCTCTTTTAGAATGTACCAAGTCTCACCGGGTTTACTGATCAATACGCCATGTTCTGGCGATTGAGACGTGGTGTAGCCTTCTTGCCCCTCTCTGACTTCGCGCCAATAGTCTGCCCCGGCGAGTTGCGTGATCTCCTGTTGAATAACTTTAGAAGATTGTTCCTCTGCTGAAGCAGGCATTGCAAAAGTCAGCAGCAATGCCGTCATCATTGACAGCATTGCTAGAGATGCACGTTTAAGCGTGTTTAACATGTGCCTCTCCTTACTTAGCTTTTCGTCGCATCGTAAGAAAGATCGTTTCCGTCTGTCCAACCTGCGTTTTTCGCGCCGCGTTCTACCACACGTTGACGGAAAATGTCAGAGACTTTCTCTGCGTCACCCGCAAGCAGCGCTTTGGTTGAACAAAGCGATGCACACATCGGTAACTTGCCTTCTGCGATACGGTTCGCACCGTATTTTTGGCGCTCTTCCTCAGAGCCAGGCTCTGTTTCTGGGCCGCCCGCGCAGAAAGTACATTTATCCATTTTGCCACGTTCGCCAAACGCTTCTTGTTTAGGGAACTGAGGTGCGCCAAACGGACAAGCAAACAAACAGTAACCACAACCGATACACAGATCTTTATTGTGAAGAACGATGCCGTCTTCGGTATGCTCGAAACAATCAGCTGGACAAACTGCCATACAAGGCGCATCGGTACAGTGCATACAAGCAACAGAGATAGAGTTTTCACCAGCTTCACCGTCGTTTAGTGTTACCACGCGGCGACGTTGAATGCCCCATTCAAGCGCATCGTCGTTTTCGTTCTTACATGCAGTAACACAGCCGTTACACTCGATACAGCGTTTGGTGTCACATAGAAATTTCATTCGTGCCATTGTCAGACTCCTTACGCTTTACGAATGTTACATAGGGTTACTTTGGTTTCCTGCATCAAGGTAACCGGGTCGTAACCGTAAGTGGTTGCCGTGTTAGCCGATTCGCCAACAACGTAAGGCTGTGTACCTTCTGGGTATTTAGGACGTAGGTCTTCACCTTCGAACTTACCGCCAAAGTGAAACGGAATGAACGCCAAACCAGGTTTCACACGACGTGTTACCATCGCTTTCACCTTGATTCGTCCTTTCTCTGCACCTTCAACCCAAACATCATCACCATCTCTAAAGCCAAGATCGTTCGCGTCTTTCGGGTTCACTTCAACAAACATTTCTTGTTGAAGCTCGGCAAGCCAAGGGTTTGAA
This sequence comes from Vibrio sp. 1580, assembly GCF_033340055.1. Lineage (NCBI taxonomy): Bacteria > Pseudomonadati > Pseudomonadota > Gammaproteobacteria > Vibrionales > Vibrionaceae > Vibrio > Vibrio sp. 1580. Next base: position 131,563 of record NZ_JAWOVT010000010.1, on the reverse strand, counting down.
CGCGTCTCTTCACCACCACCTTCGTATTCAACCAGACGGCCAGAAGTCAGAACGATTGGGTACTCGCCCGATTTGTCTTGCTCTTGAATGGATTTATACAACGTAGGAACACGGAAGATTGCATCTTTGTCTTCCCAAGTTGGGTAGTCCGTTACAAGGTCACGACGTGGTGTGTAAAGTGGTTCACGATGCAGTGGCACACGGTCTGGGAACGTCCAAACAATCGCACGCGCTTTCGCGTTACCAAATGGAATACAACCGTGCTTGATCGCGACACGCTGAATACCGCCAGAAAGGTCAGTCTTCCAGTTTTTACCCTCTGCTGCCACTTTCTCTTCAGCAGTTAGGTCGTCCCACCAACCAAGTTGTTTCAACAACTTGTCAGTGAACTCTGGGTAACCGTCTTTGATTTCACAGCCTTTCGAATAACTGTCTTCTGCAAGAAGGCTCTTGCCTTCAAATTCCACACCAAAGCGCGTACGGAAGTTACCGCCACCTTCTGCAACCGTCTTAGACGTATCGTACAGAATGTGTGTACCTGGGTGTTTCATTTCTGGTGTGCCCCAGCATGGCCAAGGTAGACCATAGGTTTCACCGTTGACAGGGCCACCTTCCGCTTCCAATGTGGTTTTGTGGAACGTATGCCAGTTTTGTTGGTGCGCTTTCAAACGCTCTGGGCTTTGGCCTGTGTAACCAATCGTCCACATGCCTTTGTTGAATTCACGCGTCAGGTCTTCAATCACCGGCTGGTTGTTTTCAACACGGATGTTTTTGAACAGAAGATCTGAATAGCCCAGTTTCTTCGAAAGCAGGTACATGATTTCGTGGTCTGGTTTTGATTCAAACAAAGGTTCAATCACCTGATCACGCCATTGTAGAGAGCGGTTAGATGCGGTAACGCTGCCGTGTGTTTCAAACTGTGTTGTTGCAGGAAGCAGGTAAACGCCGTCGGTACGGTCGTTCATTACCGCAGCAACCGTTGGGTAAGGGTCCACAATCACCATCATGTCCAACTTCTGCATCGCTTTTTTCATCTCAACACCACGTGTTTGAGAGTTAACTGCGTGTCCCCAGTAGAACATTGCACGGATGTTTTCGCGTTGACGAATGTTGTCTTTGTTTTCCAGTACACCATCAACCCAACGAGATACAGGAATACCTGCACTGTGCATTGGTTTCTGACCGCTATAAGCGTTGTCATCGAAACGACCTTTGATCCATTCGTAATCGATTTCCCACACTTTTGACCAATGACGCCAAGCGCCTTCAGAAAGGCCGTAGTAGCCCGGTAGCGTGTCAGAAAGTACGCCAAGGTCGGTTGCGCCTTGTACGTTATCGTGACCACGGAAGATGTTTGCACCGCCGCCTGATTTACCAATGTTTCCAAGCGCTAGCTCAAGCACACAGTAAGCACGTGTGTTGTTGTTACCAGTAGTATGCTGAGTACCACCCATACACCAAACAATACAGCCCGGGCGATTTTCAGAAAGCAGTTTTGCTGTTTGGTAAACGTCTTCTTCGCTTACGCCTGTTACGCGCTCAACTTCTGCTGGCGTCCATTTCGCCACTTCAGCACGGATCTCATCCATACCGAATACACGTTGACGGATGAACTCTTTATCTTCCCATTGGTTTTCGAAGATGTGCCACAACACACCCCAAATGAATGCTACGTCAGAACCAGGACGAAGTGATACATAGTGATCCGATTTTGCTGCCGTACGTGTACGACGAGGATCCGCTACGACGATCTTACAGTTGTTCTTCTCTTTCGCGATCAGAATGTGCTGCATCGCTACTGGGTGTGCTTCAGCTGGATTTGAACCAATGAATAGCATCGACTTACAGTTGTGCATGTCATTGAAAGAGTTGGTCATCGCACCGTACCCCCAAGTGTTCGCTACACCCGCCACGGTTGTTGAGTGACAAATACGCGCTTGGTGGTCAACGTTGTTCGTACCCCAAAGTGATGCCATTTTGCGGAACAAGTACGCTTGTTCGTTGCTGTGCTTTGCGCTTCCCAAGAAGTAAACCGAATCAGGCCCAGACTCTTTGCGGATGTCCATCACCTTGTTACCGATTTCTTCGATCGCTTGATCCCAAGAAAGCTTTTTCCACTTACCGTTTTCAAGCTTCATTGGGTATTTAAGACGGCGCTCACCGTGGCCATGTTCACGCAGTGCTGCGCCTTTTGCACAGTGACCACCGGCGTTAAATGGGTGGTCGAATGCAGGCTCTTGACCCGTCCAAACACCATTTTGAACTTCTGCGTAAATACCACAACCCACTGAACAGTGAGAACAGATAGTACGTTTTACTTCTGTTTTCGCTTCTGGATCGACTGATTTTGCTTGCGCTTTTTTCATCATTCCCGGTGCGAATAGACTAGCACCAACCACTGCACCACCAGCGGCAAGCGAAGTGTTTTTCATGAATGCACGACGAGATACGCCAAGCTGGTTCGTTTCTTTGCTCACACTGTCGGAGCGTTTGACAAGTTTCATCCGTTATCTCCTAAAGTGTGTCGTAGTAATCGCGAATGTGTTGAGTTTCACGATACCCTTTCTTCTTCACGTCGTTTTCAGAAGGCTCAACCGTTTCTGAAGCAACGGCCACTTTCGTGGTTCCCGCAACAACAGCACCGGCAACGGCAGCGGTTGTGAAGCCTTTTAGGAGATCCCTACGGCTTGTGTTTATTTCTTTATTATCTTTCATCATTGCTTCCTTACCTTACGGTAGATCTTTGGAGACTCATGCCTCTCTATCGATATGACCAAGTACTGCTCGATTACTCGTAATCAGTGACGTTTTTCACATCAATTTTTAATTTGTTCTTACTGCTTTTGGTGTTCACGCTAAAGCGCACTTGCTCTAACGTTAAAAACGCATCGCAAAGCTGTGCAGCTGGCTTGTAGAAGTTCACGCTTTCTGCGCTCTCTAGTTGGCGCGTAAAAGATTGGAACCAAGGGGCGATGTGTTTGTTAAACACCGCTTGTTGAAGTTCTTCCTCTTCACCTGTCAGCATTGCCATCACTTCGCACAGTGCAGAAATATGGTCTTCAGGCTCTTTCACGTTCTCTTCTCGTTCGATGCCTAAAAGATCCAAATCGCGACGAATTTCCGCTAACGGTTTTTCCATCATCGAGCCAGTGCGATGCCAAGATCCGAATGGCACAACTTCACCACGTCCAATGCCAATAAACAGATCTTGATATTCTTCTTCTAACGCTTCTCGCTGCGCTTCGTTCGCGGCTTGTTGCAGTGCGAGCCAAGCTTTTTGCATCGCGCTCTCAGACGGTTCAATTTCTAGCGATTTCAGGAACGTCAGCATTTCATCACTAGGCGCACTACGAAAAAGTGCAGATAGAACGAGATAAATGTCTGTTCTCAGTGTTTGTTCTTGTTGTGTGTCCACTGCGAGCTCCTAGTATTTCAATTGTTTCATTGGGTCTTCTGCCATCGACTCAAACATGTCGATCACACGGCAGTCTTCACACATCGCGATACGATTGATCGCCGCTTCATCAGAGAAATGAGAGTGACCGCGTAACTTGTTTTGTAGCATGTCGATCATCGATTGCGGAGCAAAAGGCTTGTGACAACGAATGCACTCGGCTGCCTTTTCTTCATGAATCACAACCGCTTTCTGGCGTTCTTCTTTCACCCAGTTCATACGAGGAGTAAGCGTCAGCACTTTCTCTGGACACGCTTTCTCGCACAGCCCACATTGAATGCAGTCTTGCTCGACGAATTTAAGCGACGGAGATCGACCGTCCGTATGCAATGCACGTGTTGGACACACCGCCACACAGCTCATACACAACGTACAACCTTTACTTTCACAAGAGACTGTGCCGTAAGGTGCGTTCGCTGGAAGTTCAACAATGTTCTCAACTGGAATACGTGATGCGGACAACGCATCCAACGCCGTAAATAGACGCTGACGTTTGTTACCTTGCAAATCACCTAATGCCAAATCAAAAGACTCAGTACAAAGTGTCGGAGCACCTTCACGTAGTGACTCTAGATACAGAATGTCGATGGTTTCTTTGGCGATACCAAGCTGACCGAGCAGCTCTTGAGCAATACCTACTTCGCTATTAAGCACGCGAATAATGGTTTGAGGCATAAAACGTGAAGCCGCAAACAGCACCTGAGTAGCACCATTCACAAGCGCGGCGAACCAAGTATCAATACCAACCGAAGGCAGTTCTTCCACCACAATTGGAATCACATTATCTGGCAGTGCTTTTAGTGCCATCACGTTGTAGCTCTCGTGGCGAGAACTACAAATCAATACGATAGGATCTAAACCACCCGCTTGCTCATAGTTGGCGAGCGTACGTTCAATAAACTTTTGCGTATCTTCAGGGTTTGGCAGTGCGTAATGAATCGCTTCTGTCGGACACGCTGTAGCACAAGTACCCACGCCTTGACATAGGTATGGGTTGATCTCGATGCGATGGCCCGTTCTGTCGCTGCCTTCACTCGATAGTGCCCCTGCCGGACAAGCATCCACACACCGTTCGCAACCTTTTACGCCACGAGAGCTGTGTGCACATAAATCGGTATCTAAACGGAAGAATTTCGGTTTATCGAACGTCCCCATTAAGGTTGGAATCTCTTCCAACGCTTCAGCCAGTTTCGGATAGCCACGACCTACTGGGTAGTAGCCCGGTACTGGGACTTCTTCCGACATGCAGCTGCTAAGGCAAAGATCGAGTACGATATCGAAACAATCGCTATTGATCGCGACCTTGGCAAGATTGTTGGTCAAACCATGATTTTCAATCAGAACTTCAAACGTACCTAAGAACCCTGAAACCTGAACCGAATTGGCGTAATAAAGCTCGGGATTTGTGCCCTTTTCGCCATCGGTAGAAAGCAGCGTTAGGCTGTTCATTTGCGACAATTGCGCTGCCGCACTTTCGATGATTGCTGTTGGGCCCACAATCAAAGTATTACCGCCGCTTTCATAGCTTACGGTTGGTGGAATAAGATTGGTCAACTCTACGGTATTTTCGAAAGCGTACAGCCTCGCTTTACCGTTATTGGAAGTTGCTTGTTCTAATAATTGTTTCAGCATTGCTCAATTCCATTTATGAACATGGATAGTCTTTTCCATCTCTTAGTGTAGTTAGCGCCGGAGATTCTGCTGATTAACTTATCAATGAGAATTCTTATTCCGCCATCTATAGGCGATGAATACTACGCAGTGCGTCCGTACTAACTTCAACCAGATTGGTATTGAGCAACAAATAGCAAGTGTCATGCCAATAAAATATCAACTTAAAATCAATAGGTTATCAATTTTACTGACAAATAGTAGGGATAAAAAAACCGGTTGAGACATTTTGTCTCAGCCGGCTCATTGAGTGTTTAGTCAAAATGTACCTATTATTTATGTGGTATATTTTGTCTCACCTCGTTAGGCTGTGATTCTTCAGCAAAAGTATCACTTTCGCCAGATACTGTATTTATATACAGTTCATTTTCATCTTGAGTAATTTGGCCACTTTTGTCGGTGTTTGACTCTGCGTCTTCAACTACCTCAGATGCGATATCGTTAGCGTTAAGCTCAGACCCTTGCGCAGTTTCAGCGTCTGGTTCGTCTTCCACTTTGTCTTTAACCCAATCACGCAGCGTCTCAGCGACGTCTTGAGAAAGTGACTTTAAGTTACTGTAATCATCATCGTAATCGTCTAGGCCGTCACGCACGTTAAATTCTTCGGACAAGAACATTTTGCGCAGCGCGGCTTTCTTAACACTTTCTGAAGCTTCAGAAACCAGCAGTTGCGCCACAGACATTTCTTCGGTTTTTTCAGCCTCTACACTCGCGGTAATGTCTGGAGACTGACTATCCTCATTGACGTTCAAAGCATCTGAGCTTTCGTCAGCGTTTGAAAGCGCTGTGACACTATCTTCGGATTGCTCCGTCTCTGCTATCGGCGTGATCTCTTCATCATATTGGGAAGATTCTTCTAATTTACGTTTCGACCAACGGCTTAAAAAACTAGTTGCCATTTGCTCTGCCTGCTCCTTTGCGTTTCTTGCGTCTTACTTCTAACAACTCACCGTGACGACCAATAAAGGCTTCCATCCAAGCCTGAACGGCTAACGGCATATCGTTAGATAGTACAAGGTTATCACCATCCATATATTGCGCCGCAACAGATTGTGAAGCCGTCAGTAACTGTATCGCTGGTTTTTCACCAGACTCGACGTTATCCATCACTAAAAAGAGTTTAGGTTTCTGAGAGCTTAAGTTAAAGCGGTAGTCTGTACGTTCATCTTTATGTAATTGCAACGGACAAACATCTGGAGTCTCTTCCGTCGGATTCAGCGCAAATCCTGTCAACTGCCATTGGGTTGTCACCCAAATCCCTGTACTGATCTCATGCTCAACAAGCTCTACGCCGATTGGCCATGTATCCTCAGTCTTTTCGTAATTTTTTTCGAAATCTTTCTTATCCGACATAACTCACCCAGTCTTTCTATTTTTGGCCTGAAAACACACAAGAGATTTTGCCCCCGTTTTCGACCATTTTTATTGTCTTCGAAGCAATAAACGCGCCAAGCTGATATAACTTAGTCTATATACTCCCTCAGGCTATAAGTACCAAACTAGACGAAACTCAAATGTATTGATGTGTCATTACTGCGAACTCGCAGTTTTAATGCATTGTTGACATAAAACCTCGCAATTTCTGTGGGAACCGCTATTTTGGAATGAGATTTGCTAGCCACTTAACAAGCTAAAATGCGTAGCAACCTAACGCTCTTAATCACTAGGACACGACTGTGCTGAAACCAAATATTATTAAAACCAGTGAAAATCCCCTGCAAACCATTGAAGTCGATGTGTACGACGAGTACGGCGAAAAGCTCACGAAGCAAATCGCTTGCGAGCGTCCTCTTACGGTCATGCTGAACTGGAAAGAAGTGGTCACGCTCATGACGCTAGGTTCGCGTCCAGAAGCACTAGTACTGGGTTATTTAAAAAACCAAAGCTTCCTGTCCGATCCAGCCGCGATTGAATCCGTTATTATTGACTGGGAAACGCATTCCGCAGCGGTGATTACTAAAGAAAACACTGAACACTTAGAAGGCGCCCTGAAAAAGAAAACCGTCACCTCAGGTTGTGGCCAAGGCACTATGTATGGCAACGTGATGAAGCAGCTTGAAAATTATCAAGTGCCTCAAGTTTCTCTTAAGCAGTCAGAAATTTATTCTGCGCTGGAAGCGTTAACTCATTACAACGACACCTACAAAAAAGCGGGCGCAGTACACGGCTGTGCGGTTTGCAAAGGTAATGAAGTGTTGTCATTTGTGGAAGATGTCGGCCGTCACAACGCAGTGGATACACTTGCAGGTGAGATGTGGCTCAAAGAAGAAACAGGTGAAGATAAAATTTTCTACACAACTGGTCGCCTTACATCAGAGATGGTGATTAAAGTGGCTCAAATGGGCATTCCTGTTCTGCTTTCTCGCTCTGGCGTTACTCAAATGGGGTTAGATCTAGCGAAGCAATTTGGTATTACGACCATTGCACGTGCGAAAGGTTTGCGCTTCCAAGTGTTTACAGGAGCCGACAAGGTTGAATTTGATGTAAAAGGCAACCAATAACACCTTTTCAGTGTAAACTAAAACCAATAATGCGGATTCACAGAGGATGTGGACTATGAATAATGACCAATTGTGGAATTTTCTGCTTACGCCCAGCGGTATCATGCTTTCTATGATTATTACCTTTGGCGTAGTCGGAATCTATGCGTATATAACCGGTCAGTTTAAGGATTAAGGCCAAATATTAAAAAAGCCTCGCTAAATAGCGAGGCTTTTGCTTTTTAAACGCTTTGCGAGTAATTACGCGTCAACGCCACGCGATTTTAGGAACTCAGAGTAAGTGCCTTTAAAGTCTGTGATTTTACCATCGCGGATTTCGATAATACGCGTTGCTAGCGAGTCTACGAATACACGGTCGTGAGAGACGAAGAACAACGTGCCTTTGTATTGCTCAAGCGCCGTGTTCAAAGATTCAATTGATTCCATGTCCATGTGGTTGGTTGGTTCGTCCATTAGCAGCATGTTTGGCTTGTGCATCATTAGCTTACCAAGCAGCATACGACCTTGCTCACCACCAGACAGTACTTTTACTGACTTCTTAATGTCATCTTGACCAAACAGCATACGACCAAGGAAACCACGAACGACTTGCTCGTCATCACCTTCTTGACGCCATTGACCCATCCAATCCGTTAGATTCATATCTTCTGCAAAGTCATGCGCGTGGTCTTGCGCGTAGTAACCGATGTTTGCATTTTCAGACCATTTGAACTCACCAGCACGCGGTTCAAGTACACCAGCAAGCGTGTTTAGAAGTGTTGTTTTACCCACACCGTTCTCACCGATGATCGCAACGCGCTCACCCACTTCAAAAATTGCATTGAAGTCTGAGAACAAGTCCTCTTCGAATCCTTGGCTTAGGTTTTCAACAATCAGAGCATTACGGAACAGCTCTTTCGACTGTTCGAAACGAATGAATGGGTTTTGACGGCTAGACGCTTTAACTTCATCCAGTTTGATCTTGTCGATTTGCTTAGCACGAGATGTCGCTTGTTTTGCTTTCGATGCGTTTGCAGAGAAACGAGCAACGAACGTTTGTAGCTCAGCGATTTGTGCTTTCTTCTTCGCGTTGTCGTTTAGTAGACGTTCGCGAGCTTGAGAAGCCGCCGTCATGTACTCGTCGTAGTTACCTGGGTAAACGCGTAGCTCACCGTAGTCCAAGTCAGCCATGTGTGTACATACTGAGTTTAGGAAGTGACGGTCGTGCGAAATGATGATCATTGTGCAGTTACGCGCGTTTAGCGTGTCTTCCAACCAACGGATTGTGTCCATGTCCAAGTTGTTGGTAGGTTCGTCAAGAAGCATCACATCTGGGTCTGCGAATAGAACCTGCGCTAGAAGCACACGAAGTTTCCAGCCTGGTGCTACTTCACTCATTAGACCGAAATGTTGCTCCATTGGGATACCTACAGCAAGAAGAAGCTCGCCCGCTTTGGCTTCTGCCATGTAGCCGTCCATTTCAGCAAACTGAACTTCTAAGTCAGCCACTTTCATGCCGTCTTCTTCGCTCATCTCAGCAAGTGAGTAGATGCGGTCACGCTCTTTCTTCACTTCCCATAGCTCTTTATGGCCCATGATGACGGTATCGATTACCGTAAATTCTTCGTAAGCGAACTGGTCCTGGTTCAGTTTTGCAACGCGCTCGTTTGGATCGTAGCTTACGTTACCGCTGGTTTGCTCAAGCTCGCCGCTGAGGATCTTCATAAAGGTTGATTTACCACAACCGTTAGCTCCAATTAAGCCATAGCGATTGCCTTCGCCGAACTTAACTGAAATGTTTTCGAATAGCGGCTTAGCGCCGAATTGTTGAGTAATATTCGCTGTGGAGATCAAAACCTTTACCTTAGCAATTGGGGTGTATTTAGAAAAACCGGGCAACGGTACTTGTTCATGCTACATACTGCAAGTGTTGTTTTTATTAATTCACTCCAAGTGAAATCATTGTAAGGTTTCTAAGAAGCAAAAGCGTAAACATAAATGCGTCATTAAATACAAAAAAGAGCCACTATCGTCAGTGGCTCTTTTTCCATTAATGCTTCAAAAAAGTGACTAAGCGATGTTCGTCACCTCTAGGATCAGTTCGGCTTTTTTAGGTAAATAAATACTGAATTTACTGCCTGTTCCCCATTCAGACTCAGCTTTTAACTCACCACCCGTTTGGCTGAGAATACTTTGGGAGACCGATAGCCCTAACCCTGTGCCTTCTCGTTTCGTTGTGTAAAATGGCGAGAAGATTCGACTCAAGTTTTCTGGTTTAATACCGCAGCCCTCATCGATAACATGAATCGCAGCTCCTTTCACTTCACCCTCTTCAATCCAGTCTTCACTGACTACTGTTAAAGTTCCTTTACCGCTCATTGCGTGAATGGCGTTCATTTGCAAATTAACTAAGATTTGTAGCAAGTGGTGACGGTTTATCTCAACGGACGTATGCGCTTGTAGGTCAGTCACAAACTCAACGTCGCGTTTCTTGGTGCCAGTTTTAACCAAGGTGATGCTTTCATCAATAATAGGATTGACATGTTGCCAAGTGATTTCATCTTGAACACCGCCTTGGCGACTGTATTGCAATAAACTGCGTGTGATATTGCGGATACGATCAATTTGCGCGTGAATCGCATCAATTTCTTCTTGTACTCGACTTGCATCGTCACCCAATTCAAAATGGATCAATTCTACGTTGCCAAGAATCACGGCGGTTGGGTTATTAATTTCGTGAGCAATCCCCGCGGTGAGTTCTCCCAGCGCTGCCAGTTTTTCATGAACAACGAGTTTGTCGCGGGTTTGGTTGAGCAATTGAATATGCAGTTCAAGATCTTGGGTTTTTTCTCTCAGGCTTGCCGTACGCTCTTGAACTTTGCATTCAAGTTGAGCTGCGGAGTTTTTCAGTTCAATTTTGCGCTCTTCTAGCGCGTCTAACATATCATCAAACTGTCTGGCTAACTGCGCAAGTTCATGATCGGCATCTAATCCTAACGGGCCAATCCGTTTTTCTTTACCTTGTTGGACCTGCTTCACCACTTTGTGAATGCGTTCGATCGGTCGAAACAGATCATAAGAACCGCGATATACCATCACGCCAGAAACCAGCAATAACATAACCGTAATCAAGCTGATTTCGGCAATGTTGGTCATGTAGGCTTTAACGAATGGCCACATGAGGTAACCGGTATAAAGCATACCAATAACATTGTCGTATTGGTCTTTGATTGGTTGATACGCCGTAATATACCAAGCGTCATACACATAAGCGCGATCAACCCACTGTTCACCCTTAGAAAGTACTTGGTTATACACTTCGGCGCTCACGCGAGTGCCTATAGCGCGCCCTAGTCTATGATCGCTGTCTAAAGGAACGTTGGTGCTCACACGCAAATCATCGAGAAATACCGTCAACGTACCCACAGGGCGAAGGCGGTCATTATCACTTAAGTAAATGAGATCGCGGATTTGATCCACCAGCACTGTGCTGTTGTTAAGGAGCAAACCACCATCAAGAAAGCCGATCAAATCGTTCGCTTGGCTGTATACCGGAATCACGGTTCGACTGACTAACCCACGCGCCTCCCTGTCACCATCAGCAAGAATAGGCACTTCTGCTCGTTTGGCGAGTTCAGGATCGAGGCGTTCGAGTTCTTCTTTATTAAGTACATCAAAAAACGATTCGCGCTTGGTGAGATCCATAAAGCGGAATTTGTTTTCCATGGAATTAACGCGTTGGAAAGAGAGAAAATCTAAAGCATATCTTTTCTTCTGCTCTGTGACCCACTTTTGCAGGTCACCTTGTGGCGTTCCTTGATTAATGCGAATACGGAAATCGTACGAATCGGCAAACGCCCGCACGTAATTGGCTTGCTTTTGCTGTAACAACGTTACGCTGTTATTTGCAACACCAAGACGCTCCGAGACATCAAGCAGCGCATTTTGCCACGTGTAATGAATAGACCAATAAATGGTAATGCCGATCAGAGCTAACAATGTGAGGAAAATCGGCGCAGAGGTTAAGAATAACAAGCGATAACGCACCATGGTTTTAAAACGGTGCGTCCATTTTGACAATCCTTTGTACTGTGGGCCGTTAGTCGGCATATTCCTCATCCTCAGAATCCCATTCTTTGTATTTACGTTCTAAGGTCTTGCGAGCTACGCCCAAGTCACGAGCAGCAGCAGACTTATTGCCTTCATGCAAGTTAACGACTTGTTTAATATGTGCTTTCTCGACTTCTTTTAACGTCCAGCTGTTTGGATAGCCTTCGCCAGTAAATTCTTTGCCTTCTCTAAAGGTTGGTAACTCAGCAGAGTGAGAAACAGTAATCGATACATTAGGCAGTGAATGCCCGCCATTCAGCTCTCGCCAATAGTGTGCAGGTGGTTTGCCAAGCAAGATACAACGCTCAATCAAGTTTTTCAGCTCACGAATGTTTCCCGGCCAATCGTACTCACTCATGGCTTCCATGTCCTCGTGCGCCCATTTGGGCGCAGGCATACCGAGCTCGCGCGTCAGCATGTTGCTGAAAAATGGCACCAACTCAAATAAGTCGGTTTTGCGCTCTCGCAGCGGACACACTTCAATTTTCAGAACGTTTAAACGGTAATAGAGGTCACTGCGGAAATTACCTTGATTGACCTCTTCTTGCAGGTTTCGGTTGGTTGCCGCTACGATACGGACATCAATACTGATCTCTCTTTCTGAACCGACAGGGCGAATCGTACGCTGCTCTAACACACGTAATAATGATGCCTGCATTGCAAGTGGCATCTCCCCGATTTCGTCAAGAAATAAGGTGCCACCGTTAGCAACACGGAACAAACCTTCACGCGATTTTTTTGCACCGGTAAACGCGCCCGATGTATGACCAAACAACTCACTCTCTAAAAGCTCAGGTGCAATCGCGCCGCAGTTGATTGGCACAAACGGGCCCGTTCTCCCACTCGCCTGGTGGATACCTCGTGCAACTAGCTCTTTACCCGTACCCGACTCACCTTCCACCAAAACAGAAGCGCGTGATGGTGCAAATTGGTTAATAAGTTGCTTAAGCAGGCGCGTTTTTTCTGAGCCGCCGATGATCTCTGAGGTATTGTGACGTTGGTAATCGCGTGTCATGGCGTACTGCATGCGTTCGTTCAAACGGCGATCCATACAGCGACTGACCGCTTTTAACATCTGCTCAAGGTTGAATGGTTTGAGGATAAAGTCGGAAGCACCGAGCTGTAGCGCTCGAATGGCAATTTCTAAATCCGCATAACCCGTCATAAAAATCACATCGGCACGTTTGTCATCATCTTCAAACGCTTCTTCCCACTCAATTCCAGAACGCCCTGGCAGATTAATATCCAGTAAGATCAGATCATAATGTCGAGAATTACGCAGTTGTTCTGCTTCTTCGATGCTACCAGCTGTATCGACATGTGAAAAAAGCTTACCCAATGCCTTTTTCAAGATGGCTTGCATGCCTAATTCATCATCGACGACCAGTACGGAAAAGGCGCTATATTGTTGGTTTGTACTAAGATGGGATTGAGTAGACATATTTACCCCAGATGGATTTCGATGGGACAGAGTGTACCAAGTTTAAACAGAGATACCCTACAAAAAGTGCGACATTTTGTACCAACGCAAACTTTTATGCAAATAACCCCATGATTTAGTGCATAAACCAAGCACTTTAAGCTTGTAAAAGGTTGGCATCTTGTTTGCTATAAGGTGGATACGGAGCGCATTTAAGTGATCTCAGGATGTTGATGTTTGCTTATTCCAACACCCTGAGACAACTTGCGTATTACGCTAATCGCTCTCGTCCAAAAAGGCTTCTCCCTAAAACCTGGAGAGATTCCAAAGAATCATTGGAAAGGAACACATAAAAATGAAAAAAATTGCGCTAACTCTGGCTGCAACGTCAATCACGCTTGTAAGTTACTCTGCGTTTTCTGCTCAAGACGGAGAACACGTTCGCCTTGCAACCACAACCAGTACTTACCATTCAGGTTTACTTGATTACCTGCTTCCACAATTTGAAAAAGACACGGGCTACAAAGTCGATGTTATTGCTGCAGGTACTGGTAAAGCCTTAAAAATGGGCGAAAACGGTGACGTAGATTTGGTGATGACACATGCACCAAAAGCTGAAGGCGCATTTGTTGAGAAAGGCTACGGCGTTTTACCTCGCAAGCTAATGTACAACGACTTTGTGATTGTAGGCCCGAAAGCTGACCCAGCAACAATCAAAAATGACGAAGGCGTGTTAGATGTATTCAAAGAGATCGCAAACAAAAACGCAACGTTCATCTCTCGCGGCGATGATTCTGGTACACACAAAAAAGAAATGGGCTTCTGGGCTCAAACTAAAATCGAACCGAACTTTGGTGGCTACCGTAGCGTAGGTCAAGGTATGGGCCCAACTCTAAACATGGCGTCTGAAATGCAAGGCTACACCATGACGGATCGCGGCACATGGCTGGCTTACCAAAACAAATTGGATCTAGAAATTCTGTTCCAAGGCGATGAAAAACTGTTTAACCCGTACCAAGTTATTCTTGTTAACCCTGAGCGTTACCCAACGATTAACTACCAAGGTGCGAAGGCATTCAGTGATTGGTTGGTAAACCCTCGCGGACAGGAACTTATCAATGGTTTCCGCCTAAACGGTAAACAACTGTTTGTTGCGAATGCTGAGAGCAAATAACGCAATATGAATCTTGCTGATACAACACTGGAAGCGCTTCGCTTACTGGTGAATTTTGATGCAGACCTATGGGAGATCGTTGCGGTCTCCTTTAGTGTTTCTATCACGGCAATATCCCTAGTGGTATTGCCGGCTATTTTGATGTCCTTTGTACTGGCGTATACCGACTTTCGCGGTAAATGGTTTTTGTTGTCGATCGTAAATACGCTGCAAGCGGTCCCTACCGTGGTGATTGGCCTGTTGCTGTACATGTTGCTGTCGCGTGCTGGCCCTTGGGGAGACTGGCAAATGCTGTTCACTCAGAAGGCAATGATCTTCGGCCAAATGGTGATCTGCTTCCCTGTTTTGGTATCGATGATGCATGGTGCATTACAATCTAGCGACCGTCGTGCAGTGGAAACTGCCATCACGCTGGGCGTCTCCATTCCGCGCTTGGCAGCTACGATGATTTGGGAAACCCGCTTTCCTCTACTTGCGGCTATCATTGCAGGGTTTTCACGTATCGTGACCGAGGTGGGCTGCTCAATGATGGTTGGTGGGAACATTATGGGCGTGACGCGAAATATTCCCACGGCTATCGCAATGGAAAGCAGTAAAGGTGCTTTTGCGCAAGGAGTTGCATTAGGAATTGTATTACTATCTTTAGCGTTGGCTCTAAACTTCTTCTTATCAAGCATGAGAGGCAAAGGCTACCTCAGAACATAGAACATGAAGCAAACAAACGACTCACCATTAACCCCATGTCGAGGCGAATTATGACTATAAAAATCACCGCCGAACAGTTATCCATGCGCTTTAAAGAGCGTGTGCTTTTCCACATCCCTGAGTTAGCCATCGGCCCAAATGATGCCATTTATCTCAAGGGTGACAATGGTGTGGGCAAAACTACCCTACTCAAAATCCTTGCTGGCTTGCTCAAACCCTCTACTGGTGATGTTGTTGCGCCAAAAGATACGTGGCTAAAAAGACTGACGCGTCGCAATGGTCGTGTCGATGTGATTTATCTCCACCAATCCCCTTACCTTTTTGACGGCACTGTATATGAAAACGTAGTCTATGGAGTGAAATATCAACAAGACACGCAAAAAGATAAGCGAGCTCAAGTTATTCACGCGCTGCGCATGGTAGGTTTAGAAACCTTAGCGGACGAACATATTTCCGTGTTGTCCGGCGGTGAAAAACAGCGCGTTGCCATGGCAAGGGCTTGGATCTTAAAACCGTCGATTTTGTTGATGGATGAGCCAAGTGCGTCTTTAGACCAAGAATCCATTGAACGATTGGTGGTGATGGCGAAAGATCTTTTGGATCGTGGTTCCAGTATCGTGGTGACAAGCCATCAGGCCAACGCACTGACCGACTTATGTAAAAAACAGTGGTGGATTAAAGACAAGACTTTGATAGAGTCTCCTCTGTTGTATGTCATACCAAAAGAAACATCCCAAGAGAATGCATATGCTTCAACCAACACAAACTAGTTGGGTCATTTTGGCTGGTGGCCAAGCCAGCCGTATGGGTGGAAAAGATAAAGGTCTGATTGAGTTAAATCAGAAGCCACTCATCGAGCACGTTATTGAACGTTTATCTCCACAAACTCCACGCATTTTAATTAATGCCAACCGAAACCAAGATGCGTACAGCAAATTTGGTTTCGTATTTAGTGATCAATTCAAAGATTTCCCTGGGCCTATGGGCGGTATTCACGCGGGTTTGATGCATGCTGAAACTGACTGGGTCGGATTTGTACCTTGCGATAGCCCACAAATCAACACCGACCTTGTCGAGCGTTTCTGCCAGTTCGTCAAAGAAGACAGCGATATTTTGGTCGCGCATGATGGTGACCATCAGCAACCTGTTTTTACGCTCTACCACAAGCGCGTACTGCCAAAACTCACCGCATTTTTAGAACGTGGCGACCGCAAAATCATTCTACTCTACAAAGAGTGCAATACCAGTTACGTTGACTTTAGCGACTCACCAAACTGTTTCGTCAACTTGAACACTCCGGAAGAACTGGCGCAATTTGGACAATTAGAATCATGAAACACACGCTAAACATTCCTATTCTTGGTTTTGCGGCTTATTCAGGCACAGGCAAAACCACACTACTTGAAGCTCTATTGCCAAAGCTAACTGAAGCGGGCCTGCGCATTGGCATGCTAAAACATGCTCATCACAACTTCGATGTCGATAAGCCGGGTAAAGACAGCTACCGTTTACGCAAAGCTGGCGCATCTCAAATGCTGATTGCTTCTCGCAACCGTTTTGCGTTAATGACAGAAACGCCAGAAGCCGAAGCGGAGTTTGAATACCTATTAACACGTTTTGATGAAGACATGCTTGATGTGGTTTTGGTCGAAGGCTGCAAAAACATCGCGTTTCCTAAAATCGAATTGCACCGTGAAGAAGTCGGCAAGCCTTGGCTTTATCCAAACGATGAAAACATCATCGCTATCGCTTCAAACACTGCGGGGTTAGATTCTGAGCTCCCTCAAATGAACATCAATGATTTGGATGCCATCGCTCAATTTGTTCTTCAATACGTTCAAGATGCAAAAGCACCAAAATCTAAAGAGAAAGACGCCGCATGTTGCGACACTCTTTCTCCAGCTTTCCTTTCTGTGGTTCAAGGCCAAGAGAAAATCCTTTCTTTGGTGAACACGGTTTCGGAAATAGAAGCATGCAAGATTGAAAATGCTTACGGGCGCGTTCTTGCGGAACATATCGTTTCACCAGTAAATGTGCCGCAATACACCAACTCCGCGATGGACGGTTATGCCATCCGCAGTGATGATGTTGAGCGCGATAGCTACCAAGTGGTTGCTGAAGTGATGGCGGGCCATGCTTACGATCAACCTCTGGACGTTGGTCAAGCGGTGAAGATCATGACTGGCGCACCAACACCACGTAACGGCGACACAGTGGTCATGCGTGAGCAAGCCTCTCAAGAAGGTGACAAGGTCACCTTTAACGGTGCGAATATCAAAGCAGGCCAAAACGTTCGTCAAGCAGGTGAAGATCTCGCTATCGGCAGTGACGTCTTTACCGCAGGCACTCGCCTAGCCTCTCCAGAAATGGGCATGATCGCTTCGCTTGGTTTTGGTGAAGCGAATGTGTTCCGCAAAGTGAAAGTTGCCGTGTTCTCCACCGGTGACGAAGTACAAGCGCCGGGAACAGAGCAAAAAGCGAATTCTATCTACGATTCCAACCGTTTTACCATCATGGGCATGCTTGAAAAGCTCGGCTGCGAGATCTTGGACTTCGGTATTCTGGAAGACAACAAACAGTTAATGATTGAAGCGTTGGAAAACGCATCGGCGCAAGCGGACGTGGTTATGACTTCTGGTGGCGTATCTGTTGGTGATGCGGATTACATCAAACTTGCCTTGGATAAACTTGGTCAAATAGATTTTTGGCGAATCAACATGCGTCCGGGACGTCCATTAGCGTTTGGTCAAATCAACAACAAGCCGTTCTTTGGTCTGCCGGGCAACCCTGTGGCAGTGATGGTTTCATTCATCAACTTTGTTGAGCCTGCACTGCGTAAGATGCAAGGCGAACAAGGCTGGAAGCCTCTGAAAGTGAATGCCATCGCGACTGAGAATCTTCGCTCTCGCCAAGGTCGTACCGAGTTTAGCCGTGGCGTCTATGAGCTGGATGAAACTGGCCGTTTAACCGTTCGTACAACAGGCAAGCAAGGCTCTGGTATTTTACGCTCAATGAGTGAGGCGAACTGTTTGATCGAAATCTCCCCAGCTATTGATACAGTAAAAGCGGGAGAAAGCGTGACAATTATCCCACTTCAAGGCAGAATCTAGCTCAAACTAGAAATTCAAAGGTCAGCGAGTCTGGCCTTTTTGTTTAATACAGAAACCTTTTCAGAGAGACAGCTATGGCTCGCACCATTCTTTACACTTACAAAGACCAAGACAAAGAACTGACGTTCTCATACCAGCAGCACCGCAACATTCAAGAAGCAGTTGCAGAAGCCGAAGGTATCGATATCACTGAGTTCCTAAAGATGGAGCAACAAATCGAAGCAGTGTCTGACACTAAAGCGGTGCGAAACTACCGCGACAACTACTTCAGAAAATTAGGCTTTAGCAAAATCACCCTAGCTCAAAAAGAAAACCTGGGCGTAGGCAAAAAGAACAAATAAGCTTAGCTGCAAACAGAAAACTCACGATTCGTCGTGAGTTTTTTATGCATGCTACTTTTGTTCATGATCCATACCCGAGCATACCGAAATTACTTAGGTATATGAGTTACTTGGGTATACAAGTTACTTCGGTATATAAGTAAAAGCCCCGTTTAACCTTGAAAGTCTAAACGGGGCTTTAAATTTCTTCTTACTTTATATCGAGTAAGGTTTAAGTCATTACTTGATGTTTAAGAACGCAGCGCCGCGTACACCACCTGAATCACCGTGTTTTGCTTTGATGATCTTAGGACACTTAGCCACAGACAATAAGTGTTTAGGGATGCGTTTTGGCATCTCTTCGTAAATCAATTCGAAGTTAGATAAGCCGCCACCAAGTACAACGGTGTGTGGGTCTGTTGCAGTAAACAGGTTTGCAAAGCAGATCGCTAGCAGCTCCATAAAGCGCTCGACGTGCTCTACTGCTTTCTCTTCACCCTCTGCGTGCGCTTTAATAATGTCGATCGCTTTCTTCTCTTCGCCGTAGTAATGCGCGTAAAGAAGCTCGAAACCACGACCAGATAGGTAACTATCTAAACAGCCTTTGTTGCCACAGCCACAGCCAAGTAATGGTGCGTTTTCGCCCAGGTGGAACCATGCGTCGATAGGAAGACGTGTATGACCCACCTCACCCGCTACGTGGTTGCGGCCAGAGAATACTTTGCCTTCGTAGATAAAGCCGCCACCAAAACCAGTACCAAGGATCAAACCTAGTACAGATGGTTCATCTTGAAGATCTTCATCCCAGGCTTCAGAAAGCGCGAAACAGTTTGCATCGTTTTCAATTTTTACGCTGCGACCGATTTTAGCTTCTAGATCAGCACGAAGTGGTTTGCCTTTTGCCGCAGGAACGTTAACTGTTAGTACCGTTGCATCATCGGCGTCTTCCATACCTGGTAGGCCAAGACCAATCGTACCTTCGCAGCCAAACTCTGTATCGTATTTATTCACCAATTCCGCAATGGTATCAACCAGCAGCTCGTAGTTGTCTGTTGGTGTAGGTACACGTTCCGTCGCTACACGCTCAAGCTTCTCGTTAAATGCACCAAATTCAATTTTAGTGCCACCGACATCAAAGCCGTAATACATGTATTTCTCTCCTAAAAAATGCTTCAAACGACTCTCAAAAATGGCTAGAGTCAAAAGTATAAACTGATGGCATTATCCATATCTGTACGCCTGCAAACCGTGACCGAATGCAGATTTATCCCCTCACCGAAGCCAGTTGAACAACATACCATCAACAAAAGCTCATTCCTTAGAGTCAGCTCTCGGTTTTCATCCACTCTTTGAAACGTTTCAAGTGTGGCTGGTTAGGGTCGCTTTTGACTCGAGTCTTGCTCAGCATGTAAGTTTCTCTGAAGGCTTCAAACCACAATTGAAGGCATTCCGCAGCTTTAGGCTCACCAGCTTGTTTTAAAACTAATGTCGCGACTTCGGCGGTTGAAAGATGCTGATCATTCTCGGAGCGGCGCATGATGTATTCAGACAGAGATTCCGGCTCAATGGAAAGCACAGGCAAAGATTTAAGAAAATCAGAACGACGGAATATCTTTCGTGCCTCACGCCAGCTACCATCAATAAAGATCAGCAACCATTTTTTGTTCTCGACATCTTCTTTTACCAATCGCCCTGGCTCTAGATCTTCAATTAAACGAGAGGGATCATCCACATAGTCTGCAGGAAATACAATCACCGGTTGGTAACTGTCATCCTGTAGTAGCGCTAGCATCTCTTCAGACGGTTCTGTTCGGTTCCATTGATACACGTAAGTCTCTTGAATCGTATCAGCGATTAGACGACCGGTATTACTTGGCTTAAATACTTCGTTTTCAGAAACAATCAACATACATGCAATATTAGCCTTAATGTTTGGCTGAAGGTCGCACAAACAGTGTTGCTCAGAAACCTGGCAATATTGGCAACGAACCACTTTACATCCACGCGCGTTGAAAGGCTTGGTTGAGATAGATTGTCGGTACTGATATAAACGGTGGAAAGCGTGAATTCTCATGGTAAGTAATGCCAAGTAAAAAGTAGAGCGCGATTCTACTGATATTATGGTTTCGCCTCAAGATAAGCCCATCAGCAGTGTGTTGAAATAATTTCACACTTATCTCGGTCATAGATAAAGAAATAAATAAGGGAATGACAGTGACAGAAACGACATTTCAAGAACCCTCATGGCTCAGATTAGGCTTTTTCCTTGGCGTATTATTGCTTTGTGCCATTTGGGAGAACAAATTGCCTAGAAAAACACTGACCGCTTCGCGCAGGTTTCGCTGGGTCAATAACTTGTCATTGGTTGCTTTTAACAGCCTAGTTATTGCTTTAATCATGCCTATCGCCGCCTTTCAAGCTGCGGTCATAGCTCAGGAGCAACAATGGGGGCTGCTGAATATTCTGTCCCTCCCCGATTGGTTAAACATTTTCCTAATCGTCATTTTGCTTGATTTCGTCATTTACGCTCAGCATGTTGTCTTTCATCATGTAAAACCGCTGTGGAAGATTCACCGAATGCATCACGCCGATCTCGACATAGACGTCACTACAGGCGCACGCTTTCATCCCTTCGAAATAATCATTTCAATGGGAGTAAAAATTGCAGCCGTGTTTATCTTAGGTGTTTCACCTATCGGAATTGTGGTATTTGAAATTGTGCTTAATGCGAGCGCGATGTTTAATCACAGTAATGCAAAACTGGCTTTATCCATAGACCAAAAACTGCGAAACGTCATCGTTACACCAGACATGCATCGCGTGCACCATTCAGTGATAGTAAAAGAGACCCACTCAAACTTTGGTTTTTTCCTTTCAGTTTGGGACCGCTTTTTTGGGACATACCGAGCTCAGCCTAAGTTGGGTCATGATGATGTTGTTATTGGTGTGCCGGAAATTAGAGACGAAGAAGAGCAAAGATTAGATAAGCTTTTAACGCAGCCCTTTCGCTACAATAAAGAGAAGAAGTAATGGTTGAAAAAAATATTGTTGGATGAAGTATGTCAACAAAACGAATAGACCAAGCCTAAACCCCTGTTAAACACTACTTCATCCTCATGATGTGTAAGAACAGATTAGTTTTCTGCTAGCTGACGCTTTTTGTTTAACTGAGTAATACCAACAAATAAACCAACAACACCAAGCACTGCACATGCCAAAGCATTGGTGTTCATTACTTGCTGTACCTCTATTGAGCTGTATAGAAAAGCAAGGCTGAAGAAAGTGGTGGCAAAGCTCAAACCTGTCAGTACGCTGAAACCAGCAAAACTGGCCAAGTCTTTAAAATCGTTCATAACGAGTCCCTGTTTACAATCCTTAATCGAGTGTTGTGAAAATAATAATTAACGAAATATTTTGCGCGATTGACTATGTTTTCGCGCATTCCATAACCAGATAGATACCCCAAATGAGAACCCTAAAAACAGTGTCTTCATTTGTAGGGCGACGTTGTTATCTAATATTTCTAATGTATAGTGAGCGTGGGAACTAAAGATAACATTGGTTATAAGAATCAATAACATAACGACTAGGCCAGAGCGGCGATGCTTGACCAATAGATACGCTGCTAATAAGTCCAATAGTCCCAAAGCGCTCCAATACATATTCAACCAGCGTGGCGCAAAATCGTAAGGTAAAAAGCCACCAACAATGTTGTCATAAAGATGAACCACTCCGCCAACTGTCATAAAAAGGCATAAGAGAAACACGACGAATTTATCCATTACCGTTTCCTTATCTGAATGAATGAGCAAAGCATATAGAAGTCACTTAAACATTTGTAATCTCATCGCCATTTTTGAGATCGACAGTGCCATTATCAACACGATGAGAACAGTAACGGCTACTCTACCTTCTTTATTTGCTTCTAGTAGAAGCATAGTGTTTGCTTTGGCGTTTCGCCCAAATCCGCCAATGCAATGACAGAATCCTCCTTTAAATCACGCCTTGGTCTATCAGTTTTCGAACTTTTTCCAGTCCGTGCTGAAAAACAGTATGCGCCTGTGAGGAAATATCGCTCCCTATATCGTGCCAAAAAAACGCAAAATCATGTCCGCCATCGTCTTGTGTATGAAACAGCCATGAATTAGCGAGGCCAGCACACTCACACAAAACAAAATGCCATACTTGATTTTGAAAGCCACTGTCCCATGAGCATAAATATCGTGCGGAACGAACATGTGTGATACCAGACTCCTCAGCGAGCTCCCGCTTGGCTGCTATGATGTAACTTTCATCAAACACTTCAACAGTGCCCTTGACGAGCTGAACACCCGCCAACGGATGTTTAAAAAGTAGGATCTCTTGATTTTGATTACGTAGAACAACGGGGCAAACTTTATCGATCACAAAACCACTCCTTATGCTTCAAGCAAAAGGCTTTAGCTTTCTCTGGATATAAAGAAATCGAGTGAAGTTGCTCTACACGCACCCACTTCAAATGGTACTGATTAACATCTGATTTTCTGATTTGCTCTGGCCCACTCCCAAGTTTCACTTTTAAGTTCCCTACATAAGAAAGAAAATAGGTTTCTAAGCGACCTTGATTTTCGAGTTCCAAAACTTTCTTAACCGAGCCAAGTTCTATTGAGGTTTCTTCCAGCGCTTCTCTTTTAGCAGCTTCAAAAGGTTTCTCACCTGCTTCAACACTGCCGCCAGGGAAAACCCAATACTGTCTGTCGTTTCGAACGCGGTGGATAAGCAAAAGCTCTTGGTGATGATTAACTAGTATGAGGCTGGCTCTTTGTGATAACTGCATGATTCGTTCCTTTGAATTCTGGCGACATTCTAGTCAACGAGTCCCTCGAACAAAGCATTAACATCACGTTGTGATAACTAAACCCTTTAGAAATGAACGAGATGAGATGTAACTCACTCTTGCAATGCAAATAGGAGCCATTGAATGGGTAGCCGTAACAAAAAAGCAGAACCGAGGTTCTGCTTTTAGTCGGTGGAAACATCTCATTTACTTGGTCTGATGAAGCTCATACTTGTGCAGCATTGCTTGCTGGTGCCCGGCAATTTCCGCCACTTGCTCAGAACTCTCAACCATAGACTCAAGCTGCAGCTTTGTGCGTTCGCCAAGATCAGAAATATGCGTGATGGATTGAGATACATCTGCCGTCGCTCGTTCTTGTTCTTCTGTAGCAACTGAGATTTGCTCAACACGTTCTTGAATGTGCTTAACCGCGAGGTTGATATCAGAAAATGTCGATTTCACTTCATTGCTGGACTGTAGCGCGTGGGTCATTTCTTCTCTTGAATCATTAACTGCTTGGCGCGAACGCTCTGCGGCAGTAATAAGCTCGCTCATCATTTCTCGGATGTTCGTAGTTTGTTGAGAGGTATCACTTGCAAGTTTGCGAACTTCATCAGCGACAACCGCAAATCCACGCCCTTGCTCACCAGCACGGGCAGCCTCTATTGCTGCGTTGAGAGCAAGTAAGTTGGTGTTGTCCGCGATCCCACTGATCATATCGACCATTTCACGAATCTGTTTTACACGCTGGTCTAGCTCTAACATTGACTGTTCATTTACATCCAAAGAGCTTTCTAATGACTCCAAACGTTCGCGGTTTTGTTCCACGACTTGAACCCCTTTTTCAGTGTGCTGGGTTGCAAGGAGCGAGTCCTGTGAAGATGCATTTGTCACCATTGCTATTTCACGAATAGAGGCTTCAAGCTGCGTTATGGTCGTGATCATACTAGACAACGCTTCATTTTGTGTTGCCAACCCATCACTTGTTTGTTCGGCTGCACTGTGACTTACTTCTGCCGTCTGATAAAGCGTTTCACAATTGCGCGTCACCGTTTGAATGGAGTCGTGTGTGGAATCGATTACTTGATTCAACTTTCGTGCTACTTCTTTCAGCTCATAAGGGCCGACTTCTTCTGCCTTGTCACGAAAATCATGTTCGGTAAGTGCTGAAAGACGCGTTAGTACATTCCTTAACCCTCGGTTTGTCCATGACTTGAGACTAAACCAAGTAACCAGAATAATAAAAGAAATCACACACGCCGCAAACACGAGCACAACGCTCACCGATTCAATGGTCTCGTTGACCACCCGCTCTTTTTCATCGATCAACTGACCAGCGGTTTGGGAGATTTGATCAAGTAACCGCATGGTTTCATCCGCAAGCATCGAAGCCTGTTTAAACTCTGAACGTTGCAATTCCCCTTGTTCTAGTTTGGCGAGGATCAAACGCAGCACGCCCTTTTCACTAAAGCCTTGTTTCACCATCTCATATGGTGCGGTTAAGCTTGCATATTCACTTACTTCAGGATGAAAAGATTGGAAGTCTTCATAGGCGAGTTTAATACCTGCTATGCGATTTCGCATTTCTCGGTATTCTTTTTCGGCTTTGTTTAATTCTGAGTGCATCATCATGACTAAGAACGTACTTTCCATTGAGCTTGCAGAAGCAATGAAACGGTTAGCGGCATCGCTCGACTCAGGATTATCAGCACTAAGGAATGAACTGATTCGATTCATTTCCGGACCGATAGAGCTAAGCCCATAGCGAAAACCACCAACAGCGGCATCAATATCCATTTGAATTTGTATCACCGAAGATTGCTTCAACAAAATGGACTGCGTGATGTTATGTAAACGCGCTAGTTTGGTGTCTAACTCCTCCGAGAGTTGCTGAGCTACACCAGACGCTTCCACAACCAAAGTCGTGCTTTGAGTTGCAAGAGAGTCGATTTGCTCTTTTATGAGAGGCAACTCTTTCGGCTCAGTAATCTGCATACCATGGTTGAGTAGCTTAACCATCTCCAATACATTCCTGGTTAACTTTGCGTTTGCCATCGCGATTGGTAACGCTTTTTGCGACAAGTCTTCAAATTGTTCCCCTACCTGTTCCATTCCTTTGAAACTTGAGACAGAAAGGGCTATAACAAGAGCAATGATAGTTAAAAATGTTGCACTGACAGCCTGAATCAGTGAAAGTGATGTGCGTGAGCGTTTTCGCTTTGCCATAATCAATTTTTATTCTTTCTTAAGGTTGAATCGGTTCTGCAGTGATTCCGTCACATTTGTGAGACAAAACCGTGATTTGCAGCCCATACTATGGATTGGTTATGACACTAATATTTCAGTTGTGAGTCATAGAGATGACAGGTGGTGATTTGCGTCGAGTATATTTTCCTTTGATAATCAGTGTGCTACTAAGCGCCTGCTCTTCTGGGCCTGAGCCTAGTGAGCAAGCACAGGTGACAACACCTACAAATCAGCTATTGTCGGACAACCCAGACTTGTTCGACTTTTACACAGAGTGGCACGGCACGCCTTATCGCTTAGGCGGGACACAGAAATCTGGAATTGATTGCTCAGCATTTGTACAAAAAGCGTTTATTGAGGCTTATCAGCTCTCGTTACCAAGGACAACGAAGCAGCAATCAAAGCAAGGTGTGGAGTTAAGTTGGACGGATGCCAAGCAAGGGGATCTAGTGTTTTTTAAAACAAGACGAACAACTTATCATGTCGGAATTTACTTGGGTAACAAGCAGTTCATGCATGCATCGACGTCTAGAGGTGTGATTATTTCAAGAATCGACAACCCATACTGGGCATCTAAGTTTTGGCAAATAAGAAGAGTTACAATGTAACTCCTCTCACTCTTTAACCGGACATTGCTGTAAGTTAAAACAATATCAGTCGTAAGTCGCAACAGCATTATCGAACAGATTTTTGACCAGAGCGATGTATTCATCAAGGAACGTGATCTGTTCATTGGTCGCTTTTTTATGCCATACCCCAGCCAATATCTCACCAAGATCTTCAACAACTACATCAGCCTCTTTCAACAATTTGAAGCGTACGCTCGAGTGAAGTTCTGGATTTTGCTCAAAAATCGCCATGATGTTTGAAGCCACCATATCGGTGACAACATCTTCGATGCTTTCGGATCCAGTGTCGCCAATTTCGGTCGTAAAAATATCTAGATTTAGAGACAAGTGCTCGATAAGAGCGAGATATCCATCGGTTTCTAAAACCACTGTTTTTCTCCGTTTATTGCAAGCCTTCGAAGCTGAAAGCAGAATAGTTTCAATAGTAAGACATGCCGAGAAAATTTCATTAACTTATTTCATATTAACAAACATTCACGAACCAACTGGATGATTTTCAAACAATTGAGCTTTGCTTCACTGAATTCGGATACAGGGTTTCTTCAAACCTTTTTATATTTCAGTCATTTTCATGCAAACAGGTTTGGTTACGACCATTTTCTTTTGCACGATACAGCGCAGCATCGGCACTCTTTAACCATTGAGTGTGAGTTTCAAAATAAGGCTTATACTCGCAAACACCAATACTTATCGTGTAATTAATCAAAAAATCTTCCACTTTCACGATCTCTTGCTCAATTCTTTTGCGCAAACGCTCTGCGAAATAGCAAGCTTGCTCCTGGTTTGTGTGAGGAAGTAGTACCGTAAACTCTTCACCACCAAAACGACCGCAGATGTCACTGCTTCTTGCTGTTTTTCTCAACAAGGCAGAGGTTCGACGAATGACTTCGTCCCCTGTCGGGTGACCATAAGTATCATTCACCTTCTTAAAGTGGTCGATATCGAATATTACTAATGAGCATGGTCCGTCGATAACTTTTAAGTGAGCAAACTCATCTTTCAATGATTGCTCCCAATAAGCGCGATTAAATAAACCTGTTAAACCATCTTTGCGACTGATTTCCGACAAATGTTGATTTGTTTCTTTCAAATGAATGCGATTTCTCGCAGTTTCAGAAACATCATTGACTTGAATCGCTATGTGGCTGACCTCTCCTGAAAGCCCAATTAACGGCGTGATCACGATATCTTGATACATAAAATCACTGCTGTTTGAAACCGGAGAAAAATTGTTGAACTTAAAAAGGTACGGTCGGTTTTCCCAGCTAGAAAAAGAACGAGTTTCCAGATCGGCGGCAGCTTTTATCTTGGTTTCTAGCCAAGTTCTTGGCAGCTCTTTGAAATGCTCAAATAAACATTCACCAAGAATTTCTTGTGATAGAATGCCACTGTATGACTGCATAAAACTGTTCCACACACACACTTTATACTCTTGATCCAAAACAATAAGCCCTGAATCCATCGTATCGAGAATTTGTGTGACCCAATGAAAGTCTGCTATGTCCAGCGTGATATCGGACATTAGATTAGCTCCATGATTTCATAGATTATTTCTACGGATGGCTTATCAATTAAAAACAGTACCTCGCACTCGAAATCGAGCGCTTCTGCCATGTAGGTGTATTCGATAGTAAAGAGCTCACCCAACTCGCCTTGCTCTTCACAATAAGGTGTTAAGGTATCCACAATGCCTGGCTGACGAAGTGAGAACTGCTTGTCGAGTTGATCGCCCAATGATGTGAGAAATGACGAAACCAGTAGGTTAGAGATATTCAAGATGATTTCATTATGAGGCGTAAACTCAAGGAGGTAACCTAATTTTTCCCCAATCTGATTGATATCCCTACCACGTAAGCACACCAGTGCCTCTCCGTGAATACCACCACCGACAAACCTCTGCGCTACCGCAACGGAACTGTCACGCCCAACCACATCAACCAGTGTCATATGAAGCTCGCCGTAGGACAAAGGTCCAACATGAGGAACAGGAAGTTGGATGAACTCATGTAAATGGTCGGCCATAATCGCAGCCCCTTTACCAAGGGCAATGTTCGCAATTTCACGGAATTTGGCTAGTAAGGAAAGCTCTTCGCAACCCTGGTTTTTAGAATCAACCGAATGACTAGGTTTGAACGCATAATGCAGCCCTAATTGTTCGTATAGTGGGAGCACCTGCTCTTCTGTCAGAGGCTTAGCGATAAAAGCTTGAGCACCAAGATCGAGACAGCGCTGTTTTGCCTCTTGTTGAACATCTCCAGAAATAATGACGATTTTGGTCGGGTACTGACTAACAGGTAATGATTCGAGGACCTCAAAACCATCCATTATGGGCATCGTTAAATCGAGAAACAAAATATCGATATTTTGCTCAGCAAGAATATTAAGCGCCTCATAACCATCTTGCGCTTCAATAAGATGCAATGATGTATCTTGTACGATAGAACGCGCAATAAGCTTTCTTGCAACAGCTGAGTCATCACATATCAGTATTTTCATGCCACCAATGGAACTAACGTCAAAAAAATCATAATACCTGTTGTAAACGTTCATCTCCATATGCTAAGCCAACAAATCAGAGGCTTATAAGCGATTTGATTCACATTTATACAAATTGACTACACTAAGAGGAAGGTTTCTTTACTAAGTATGCTCAACATAGCGCCAACTCCCTGCTATTTATCCTAAACTATTGGTGGTCAAATAGATTCGCGAGGTTTTGTATGTGGCAAGCAATATCGCAACAGCTTTCTGATACTTTATTGTTCGATTACCAGATCACGGAAAAAGTAAGGCTGTCTGGTGGGGATATCAGTGAAAGCTACATGATCAATGATGGCGAGCAACGTTATTTTGTGAAAATTAACGATCGCGAGTTTTTGTCTAAATTTGAGGTAGAAGCTGAAAGCCTGCATCTTTTGCGTGAAACATCCACCCTATTTGTACCTGAGGTGGTATTGGTTGGTAAAACCAAAAATGCCTCATTCCTAATTCTTAACTACCTTCCAACGAAACCATTAGAAGATGGTCCCAACAGCTTTAAATTTGGGCAGCAATTAGCTCACCTACACCAGTGGGGCGAGCAAAAAGAGTTTGGTTTTGATACCGACAACTATCTCGGTTCGACTCTACAGCCCAACAAATGGCACAAGAAATGGTGTGTATTCTTTACTGAGCAACGCATAGGATGGCAATTACAGCTCCTTAAAGAAAAAGGCGTCACCTTGGTTGATATCGATGACTTTATCGACGTCGTAAAACAGCGGCTAGCAAACCATGCTCCGGAACCTTCTTTGTTGCATGGCGATTTATGGAATGGAAATGCGGCACTCACTGCATTCGGTCCTATCTGTTACGATCCTGCATGCTATTGGGGGGACAGGGAGTGTGATATTGCGATGACAGAGCTTTTTGGTGGATTTCAACCAGAATTTTATCAAGGCTACGAATCGGTTATACCACTTTCTTCAAGCTATGAAGAGCGTAAAGATATCTATAACCTTTACCATGTTCTCAACCATTGTAATTTGTTTGGCGGCCATTACTTGGAACAGGCTCAACTGGTTATTAATAAAATCATTTCTTATTAATTTGGAAGCCACTGCATATTTCAAGATGTAAAATCTCGAGGCACATCACTACAGAAAATCACCCTAAGCTCAAGGTTGAGTTTGGGGTCAAGTTTTGTACTTATTTCGACTCAATTAGCAACAACTCGACCTAATATCAAAGGAGACTTAACTTTGGATTGTGCCTATTTTCCTTGTAGGCAAAGTAAGTAAAGGGCTGTACTTCCTTGATGAATAGTGTGTTTAAAAGCCCTGCGAGATTAGGAGTTGTTGTATGAAAAATTATACCGAAAGGTATGTAAAGTGCCCGCATTGCGGACATTCTATCAGCATTACATTAGATGCAAGTAATGGTGACCAAGAATTTTATGATGATTGCCCAGCTTGTTGCCACGCTATCCACCTAAATATGCGAGTGGATGAGCTACAAGACAAGGTCGAACTATTTATCGATGACAATTACGAATAGCAGCTCGAGCATGTGAACATCAGAAATATAAAAACGCTTAAATGAAAAAGGAGCACTCGGCTCCTTTTTCTCATTCTAAAGCTGTTTTGCTGCAAGAACGCGCTCAACAGTATCAACAATTGCTTGAGTCTGAGGATCAAACTCAATATTAACACGCTCCCCTACTTGTCTCACTCCGAAAAGCGTTCGCTGCAAGGTTTCTGGAATTAGGTGTACCGAAAAACGACACGCTTCAACTTCACCAATAGTTAGCGAGCAGCCATCCAAACCAATGTAACCTTTCGCTAATACATATTTCATTGATTCTTGCGGCAGTTGGAACCAAATCGTGCGGTTATTGGGCGTATCGATGATATCGACAATATCTGCCGTTAAACTAATATGACCAGACATGCTATGCCCGCCTATTTCGTCACCAAACTTAGCCGCGCGCTCAATGTTTACGCTATCCCCTTCCACCAGCCGACCTAAATTAGTAAGAGCCAATGTCGCTTGCATTAAATCAAAACTGATAAGGTTGCCTTCGATCTTAGTCACAGTTAGACAACATCCGTTGTGTGCAACGGATGCACCAATTTCTAACCCTTTACAAAGTTCATCGCTTAACTCGACAACGTGCGTTTGAAAGCGTTCTTTTTTATCAATTTTAACGACCTTCGCCGTACCCTGAACTATTCCTGTAAACATTTCTTTTTACCTATTGATTTAATACCAACTGTAGTCGAAGACTAAGCCCTAAACACTGCGCTACAGGTCGGAAATAAAGACCGCAGACGATAAAGCCATGGCTTAATGAACACTGGTTTGTTCTCATGCATGCTTCAACATTACCATGATTCGCTGCTGTTCTCAGTAAAAGCGTATCCTTAGCGTGGAGAGCGTCCAGTCAGTGTTATCGACTATTCGCTACCTAGCTATGGAATATGAACATACAATTGTTTATCATTTGCGCGGAGTTTCTCCGAGGCATTTTTTCACCTTATCGTGACTAAAATCAACCATCAGATCCGTTCACCACATCTTTTGCCCTCGAGTACTCTCATTCTTTCAACTTATTGTTCCGCTCTGGAGTATTTTTCGTGCATCGCTATAAAGAAGAAGCATCAAGTCTTATCAAATTGGCGACCCCGGTATTGATCGCATCTGTCGCTCAAACTGGTATGGGGTTTGTTGATACCGTAATGGCTGGCGGCGTTAGCGCCACCGACATGGCTGCGGTTTCTGTCGCTTCAAGTATTTGGCTACCATCCATTTTGTTTGGGGTGGGTTTATTAATGGCATTGGTCCCTGTTGTCGCACAGTTAAATGGCTCTGGTCGTCGAGTGAAAATCCCGTTTGAAATTCAGCAAGGCGTCGTTTTGGCATTGCTGATCAGTGTGCCGATAATTGCAGTCCTGCTTCAAACCCAGTTTATTCTCGGGCTGATGGATGTTGAAGCACTGATGGCTGAAAAAACGGTGGGATACATTCATGCCGTTATATTAGCAGTACCCGCTTTTTTACTTTTCCAAACGCTTAGAAGCTTTACGGATGGTATGTCATTGACGAAACCGGCAATGGTTATTGGCTTTATCGGTTTGCTGCTCAACATTCCTCTAAACTGGATTTTCGTGTACGGCAAGTTTGGTGCACCTGAATTAGGCGGTGTTGGCTGTGGTGTCGCAACCACGATTGTTTACTGGGTCATGTTTGCCATGCTATTGCTGTATGTGATGACATCAGAGCGATTGAAAAGCATCAACCTATTTGGAGAATGGCATCGCCCACAATGGAAAGCGCAAGTTCGTCTATTCAAGCTCGGCTTTCCTGTTGCAGCAGCGCTGTTTTTTGAAGTGACACTGTTTGCTGTTGTTGCACTGCTCGTTTCACCACTGGGTCCTATCATTGTGGCAGCGCATCAAGTCGCGATTAACTTCTCCTCGTTGGTATTTATGCTACCAATGAGTATTGGTGCAGCAGTAAGCATTCGTGTCGGCCATCGACTTGGTGAAGAAAACGTAGATGGCGCGCGCGTAGCGTCACGAGTCGGCATTATGGTTGGTCTAGCTTTGTCCGTTCTCACAGCGATTTTAACCGTCTTGTCTCGTGAGTGGATCGCCGAGCTTTACACTAGCAACCCAGAGGTAATCACTCTAGCGATGCACCTGCTCGTGTTTGCCGCTGTTTATCAATGTACGGATGCGGTTCAAGTGATCGCAGCTGGTGCATTACGCGGCTATAAAGACATGCGAGCTATCTTCAACCGTACTTTTATTGCTTATTGGATTCTTGGGCTGCCAATTGGTTACGTCCTTGGCCGTACAGACTGGATTGTCGAGCCAATGGGAGCACAAGGCTTCTGGCTTGGTTTTATCATCGGCCTATCTTCAGCGGCCTTTATGTTAGGCGTCAGAATGCGTTGGATGCATCGCCAAGAGCCAGAAGTGCAATTGAACTTTTCAGTTCAATAAAAAGTAAAAAAAGCCAGCATCCGCTGGCTTTTTTGATCGAATAATCACACGGTTGAGTATACTTATAACAAGATTACAAAGCGGTTGATTTTGCTCTCTAGACAACGGATACGAAGTTAGAAAAAAGGATATTTGTGCGGTCTATTTTATTGTTCTTAATCTTGATTCTTAATGGTTGTGATAACTGGTTCAATCCAGAGAACGCCATGTTTGATAAGTATCATCAACGTGTAGCCAATGTATTGGACGTTCCTGCTATTCCAATAACACTACAGTCTACGGTAACGATTCCTGCGAAACGCGTTTTGTTCGAGCCATTGCCAAGGCTATCTATTGGCCTGCTAGAGAGCTATCAATTACGACAGTGCGGACTCTTTAATTTACTTGCCGAGAAAAACTCACAACTTGGCAAGGTGCAGGATGCCTTTCATGATTTTGATTATCAAACTGCCCTTTTAAGAGTCATGAATCGATGTTTATCCGAATTTCCACTTAGCGATGAAGAACGCGCGACATTGGCAGAGCTTTACGCAACCAAGTGGCAACATTTAGACATTCATCTCGACAACTTACTACTCGTAAGTGACGCCATGCAAAAGCAACTAACTGCCTCTGATTGGCTATCTCAAAATACGACGAATGATATTGCACGCATTAACGATGTCTATCGTATTTTCAGCGAAATGTATGATTTACCCCACCGCGCCGTCTCACGTCTACCCGATGTAGAAGTTACGCAATATCAAGAAGAGTTAGAGAAATCTCGTTTACTCGGACGACTTTACTATTCAATGGTAAATACATCCCTTTGGTTAAAAGCGACAACTCAGCTACTTGAGCAGAACCAGAGCAATGTATTGTGCGGGCCGAACAGAGACACCACTCAGTTCCGCTACTTAAGAAATGTCTTTCAATCCATTTACGTTGAAGAAGTGCAACCTTATTTGGCTTATTTAGACAGTACCTATCAACAACTTAATGATGGTGCCACTTTGGTGGAGAACCGTATGCAACTCCATGGTCACCAGTATGGCATAATTGAGGCACATAGGACATTTAGGCAAGAAACCCTAAACCACGTTCAGTTTTGGCAGGGTCTCTTCAAACGATGTGGCGTAACCGTTGGCAACTAGTAAGTGCAGAGCGTTCTATTCCTTCAACCTTTCACGCAAGAATCGAGCAAAACGCGGTTTACCAGTATGTGTAAAACCGTTATATCTAAATGTAATGGTTGAACCAATTTTCGGAGGCTGGCGACGCACTTCATCGGTAAATCCGCTACCGATGTAAAACTCAATGCCATTTGGTAAGCGAACTAACATTGCTCCCATCATACCTAATAAGCGCCCTGTTCCTGGCTTATAACCCACAACTAACGCTTCATCATCTGCGTATCGTTTTAGTTTAAGCAAATCACTACCGCGTCCAGCCTGATAGCGGCTTGATACCTTCCGCAACATCACCCCTTCACCGTCGGATATTGAAATTTTATCCAACTGTGTAAACAGATGAGCTTCATTTTGAATCGCTCGGTGCTCGACATATTTGATATGAGGCTGGTCGACTTCAAGCACTAAATCTTTGATGTTGTAATAACGCTTCCGATAATCACCAGCGGAATATGGCATATCAAAGATCATAAAGTCGATGTGTCGCCAAGCAGACTCTACAGGAGTTTTATCTAATACCGTTTGCTGAACAAGATGGAAGTTACCTCTCCCAGCCCAAAGTTCACCGTCCAACGGATAATCAGGCAAAGGTCCTGTAAACCAGTCTGGGGCGTAGATTCGATTACCATTTCTCGTCACGAGATGTTGCCCAGTCCAATAAGCGCGAACACCATCAAGTTTTTCGCTATACCAATATTCAGACACATCAATGCCATCCTGATAGCTTTGTGCAAGAGAAACTGGTGGTGCGAGAGACGTATCCGCTTGAGGCTGTGAAGACGCTGCCATAACAGCCAGCGCAATTAATGTCATTTTTAATGGCATAAGAAGACCTTGTACAAAAAATCGCCTTTATTGAAACGTAAGTCCTCTCGATGACCTATTTATTACTAGTTATTCTTCGACTCATAACAATCAACATTAGTAATAATTTGCAAAGATAATCATAAACTTTAGACAGGTTTTGCATTTAGTCGTTACACATTATTCTCGTATGGCGGATGGTTCGTCAATCGAGTTGGAATCTAATCATGACGTGCCTCCCCCGGTCTAACGACTTCTTTCGGCTCAAAACCTCTTATAAGCAAACCATTTCTCTGTGCGTTTTTGATTCTCAATTTGAGAATCAGTCCTTTCTCAAATTGAACAATATCATTAACAATATTTAACTATTTGATTTTTAATTAATTTCAAATTGGCACGTTACCTGCTCTATATCCAATTAGAAAAACAAACGGAGACAGAGTCATGGAATTACGCAAACTAGAAATCAATCAAGACAAGTTAGCCATTGAGTTTTTTGGTGACTTAGACGCAAGTGGCTGTCGACAAGCACAACATCACATTGATGAAGTAATTCACAACAATCATCACAAAGAAGTCGAAATTAACCTACAGCACGTCCAATTTCTTGATTCTTCAGGGATTGGTGCCATTGTTTACTTATATAAGCGTCTAGTTGAACGTGAAAGAAGCATGAGTATTGAAAACGTATCAGGCCAACCTTTAGAAATCATGAGCTTGCTTCGTATCAACCATGCCATTCCCGTTAACTCAAAAGGACACTAAAAATACCGGTTTAAACGGAGGTTGGCATGGTAAATCTTTTACGACGATATGCAGTAAGCGGTCTTGTTGTCGGCATGTTTGGTTGTTCGTCGTTTGACTACCCAGAACACGGGAAAGGTGGCTTGGCGGAAAGCTATCAAGATATCTCGATCGAGAATTATCAGTTTTCCCCAGTGATGCCTGACGAGCCTTTAGGTCCAGAACATGGGTTAAGGTTTGATTGGCAACTGACCAAGTTACATCTAGACGCACTAATCCAAGAGGGCGCGCGCTGGTGTTTTCCTGCGGCAGTTGTTCAGGCCCTTGAAAAACAAAATAGAATTGCGCGCGAGTTAGAAGGTGGGCTTTTACTCGACGCTGCTAACGACCTTGTGATTCAGCGTCGACGCTTAAACCAGCTCGAACAACAACTCGACTACGTACTGAGCCAAACCACTTGCACACCGCCCGATGATATTGAAGCTCTACGTAGCGACCTAAACATAGTCTCGGATATCTATGCACTACTTAATATCGACAACCAGTTTGCTGTCGATTCAGCAGAAATCAACCCGAAGTACATGGGACATTTGGCAGAAGCAGCCTACATTTTACGTGACCACCCCAACCTATCTCTTGTAGTAACGGGGCATGCGGATGCAACTGGAACACCCGATTACAACCAGAAACTTGCTCAAGCGCGTGCGGAACAAGTAAAGCGTTACCTAACCGTATTTGGTATCACTTCAGAGAGAGTCACTACCAAATCTGTCGGAGATAACCTGCCACTCTATGAAGGTGAAACATCCGCCGTGCGTTTAACTAATCGTCGAGTAAGCATCGAGGTTATTAGCCCTAATTCAGATAGCGATAGCTCAATAAACCGCAACCCAACGGCAGGAGGCGCGCTATGAACACGATGAAACCATTTATCCTCTTAATGTTGTTGTGTCTGGTCGCGTGGGTACCTTCTTCCATAGCGGATGAGAGCAATACTGTTAAGGTCGGTGATTTAATACAGATTAACTTACCTGGAGAGGCGTCGTTAAACCAAGGGTTTCAGGTTGATCGTCGTGGACGAATTAATTTACCAGAAGTCGGCCCTGTATTAGTGGCCGGCTACAATGAAAAACAACTCCAAGACGTGATTATCGACAGGCTAAAGACCGTGTATCGTGACGTTAACAACGCTCGAGTTTTTATTAAACAGCAACAGTTGTTAGTGTCCGTTCAAGGCTACGTGGTCAAACCCGGTGAATATACCTTACCTTCTGGGTCCAACATTCAAATGTTTGTGTACGAAGCTGGCGGCCTGCGCGCTGGGGCTCAGCTTGATAAAATGATCGTGAAACGTGGAAATAAAAACATTGAATTTGACTACAAACGCTTCCTTGATACGGGTGACAATAGCCAACTGCCAAAACTAGAATCACTGGATGTCTTATTTGTCCCCGCTTCCCCACTCGTAGGGAATATTGAGCAAGAGTTTGATGCAGCAAAACTCGCGAATTCAGGTGACAGCGCAGATTCCGCTCGTGCAATCAAAGTCTTTGGTGAAGTCAACGCACCTGGCTCGTTCTCATACAAGCCAAACACCACGCTAGTTGATGTCGTAATGCGAGCTGGCGGCGTGACACGATATGCCAGTGTTGAGCAAATTCGCGTGATAACAAACAATAACCCAACCATGTTTAACCTGAAAAAGTACCTTGATACTGGAGACCAAAGCCTACTGCCGGAGATCCTGCCAGGTGCCACCATCTTTGTCCCAAAACAGGAAGAAGAAATCAAAGCAGGTGCAAATGTGGTTTACGTGATGGGTGAAGTCGCCCATCCTGGGGCATACGAAGGCAAGCAAGGCGCTAGCTTCATGGATATCCTCGCCAACGCTGGCGGGCCCACTCGCTACGCAGAATCTCGCCAAATTCGCGTTATAAAATCCGATGGCAAAGTCATCAAATTCGATCTTACCGCGCATACAGAAGGACTATCTTCAGCCAGACCACCAAATGTTGGACCAGGAGACGCGATTTTCGTGCCGGAGAAAACCGATTTCAATGAGAAGTCTTGGTTAAAAGTAGCACCTAGTCGAGCGGTCGCAGTGATGGGAGAAGTTGTTCGCCCTGGACGCATCGAGTGGTCAGACGAAATGGATTTGATTGATCTGCTTGCACACGTTGGAGGCCCAACTCGACGAGCTGATACCACCAAAATTGAAGTCGCCAATAACGGTCAAATGACACAATTTGACTTAGACCA
The DNA here is from genome assembly GCF_033340055.1 of Vibrio sp. 1580. NCBI lineage: Bacteria > Pseudomonadati > Pseudomonadota > Gammaproteobacteria > Vibrionales > Vibrionaceae > Vibrio > Vibrio sp. 1580. The sequence continues at coordinate 93,966 of NZ_JAWOVT010000010.1, read as the reverse complement.
ATACATTCTGGATGGCTCACCAACATCAAGCCTACCTCAAGTTTCCGCTGGTACAGTCGTAAGGGTACATGCATTGCCTGACGACCCATCCGATAATAAATCGCAATGGGTAAGCCAAAGCTCTGACGCATCGATATACGTTTTCGGGCAAATCAATGCACCTGGGCGCTATCGTTTCACTGAAGATATGCATTTTCTGGATATTTTGTCTGCCGCCGATGGACCGACAATGGATGCAGATATTCACAACATCCGTGTCACACACCGAGGCCTAGGTTATGCCAAAGTGAGTAAATTGAATTTATCGATGTACTTTGAAACAGGTGATGAATCAATTCTGCCCCACGTTCGTCCTGGTGATACCATTTACATTCCAGAAAAAAACAAAAACTGGTTAGATCGTTCAAAAGAGTCCACGGTACGCGTATTAGGTGAAGTAAGAGACCCAGGGCGATACGTATTCAATGACAACATGACTGTGCTTGATCTGTTAGCGGAAGCAGGAGGACCAACTGACAATGCCTACCTTGAAAAGATCAGTGTGGTCAATATGTCTTGCTGCCAGGGCCAAGCCCGAACATTTGATTTGGTGAACTTTAGTAAAACAGCCAACATTTATGAGCTGCCAGTCATTCGCGCAGGCGACACGATTTACATTCCCCATAAAGACGAAAGCTTTGTTGAAAAAGCGAGGGCCGGATTAAGAGATATTTTACAAATCACCACAACCATCGTGTTAATAGGAGCGTTGTAATGACTATTCCTGCAACTCACGCTGAGATTGAACAAATTTATCTTCAGAGTGAACAGAAAGGCCACAAAACGATTTGTGTTGTGGGTTGTAAATCTGAAGATGGTGTCACTTCCGTGGCTTCATCTCTTGCAGAGCGCTTGGTTTTAGCAGGCCACAATACTTTGTATGTAGACCTCAACTTATTCAAACCCGCTTATCACACTGTTCACGAATTTGATGATGACGAGAAGGTTGGCCATTTGATCACACGAGAGAATACACATCAAACTTTAGTCGGCCTCCCAGCTCCATCTCTCGCCAGTACTCAGTTAGCGTACCGAGACCCAACAACGCTGAAACAAAACATTGCACAATGGTTAACGCAGTACGAGCGCGTCGTGATAGATACATCACCACTTCTTAGTGTCAACCGAAGCAATATTGCGCCTCAAGTGATTGCTGGCGTATGTGATGCTACTTTGTTAGTAGCGCATTATGGCTCTACGACTGCAACCCAGCTCGAGCAAGCCAAAAAGCTACTCGATGCTAGCGATGCGAACTTGATTGGTTCTGTACTGAACATGAAGCACACTCCAAGCCTGAAAGATGAGTTAATCCGCCAAGTTTCCAAGCTGCGTTTCTTACCAAAAAAGTGGAAAGAAAAACTGTCTCAGCAAATTAAAAAAAGCGAACTGTTTATGTTATAGGGAGCGCTATTATGACGATAAATAACACATTGACTATCGAGCAAGAATTAGTGGATGAGCATATTCTTCAGCAAATGATCAAAGATACGTGCGCCGAAATCATCCCTACCTTGATTGATCACTATGTCGAAGAGTCACGCGATCGCATGGAGAAAATAGAGCAAGCATTAAGCACAAAAGACCTTCAAACATTAGAGTTCGAGGTTCACACACTGGGCAGTTCTGCTCTCGCTCTAGGCAATCGAACGCTTTCAAGACAAGCAAGAATGATTGAGAAGTACTGTGTCGAAGGAAAAATACCAAAAGCATTGGAGCTTTGTGAAACACTTCCTCAACTCGCCAATGAATCGTTTGATGCGTTAGAAAAGCGAAAAGCTCAAGGGTTTGAGTAGTATCAGTGTCTTACTCCCTAGCGAAGCATCGCGTTTGATAAAGCGCGATGCCGACATCATCTCAGAAATTTAGGCTCCAAATTCAGTCACCCTCGCCAAGCCACACACCTTGAAATTATTTGGGTATAACTTAATCAATTAAAAAGTATGGATTTTTCGCAAATTTCCTACCTTGTGCTAATACTTAAATAACGCTTTTCTCAAATTGAGAATTTTCAGCACTAGAGAGCTATAAACCACTCACAATGCCAAATAGTAGTGCTGACAAAAATCATAAAAAATGAAACAAACTACGTTGGGATGGGACTATGAGACCAAGGGTGTTACTGGTAGAGGACTCTACTTCACTAGCCATACTTTATAAGCAGTATGTGAAAGACGAACCTTATGACATTTTTCATGTCGAGACAGGTCGCGAAGCGATTCAATTTATTGAAAGAAGCAAACCTCAGCTCATCATTCTCGATTTGAAACTGCCCGACATGTCTGGCGAAGACGTGTTGGATTGGATCAACCAGAATGACATTCCTACGTCCGTTATTATTGCTACGGCACACGGCAGCGTCGACTTAGCCGTTAATCTAATTCAAAAAGGTGCGGAAGATTTCTTAGAAAAGCCCATAAACGCTGATCGCCTAAAAACATCAGTCGCATTGCACCTCAAACGCGCCAAATTGGAAGATTTGGTGGAAAATATTCAGTCCAAGTTTGATCGCCACAACTATCACGGATTCATCGGTTCAAGCCTCCCGATGCAGGCGGTATACAAGACCATTGATGCTGTTGCGCCAACTTCTGCCAGTGTGTTTATTGTGGGAGAAAGCGGCACAGGTAAAGAAGTTTGTGCTGAAGCCGTCCACCGCCAGAGCGACCGTAAAGACAAGCCTTTTATTGCAATTAACTGTGGGGCTATTCCACGAGATTTGATGGAAAGTGAGATTTTTGGTCACGTTAAAGGGGCCTTTACTGGAGCAACAACAGATCGAAAAGGTGCGGCGACGCTGGCACATGGTGGCACGCTTTTTCTTGATGAGCTGTGTGAAATGGAACTTGAGATGCAAAAGAAGTTGCTCCGCTTTCTACAAACGGGCACTTACACCCCTCTTGGTGGCACTCGAGAAATGAAAGTGGATGTGAGAATCATTTGTGCCACCAACCGAGATCCATTAACAGAAGTAGAAGAAGGTCGTTTTCGTGAAGACTTATACTACCGTGTGCACGTTATACCTATCGATATGCCCCCATTACGTGAACGAGGAAGTGACATCGTCACGCTTGCCAAGCACTTCTTGACCACTTACGCCAAACAGGACAAAAAGAAATTCTCAACAATCGACAGCGAAGCTCAACATATCATCAAGCATTACGAATGGCCGGGTAATGTAAGGCAACTACAAAACATCATACGTAACATTGTGGTGCTTAATAACGACGAAAAAGTCACGGTGAGCCACCTACCCGCTCAACTCACTAAAAAGTCAAAAGTTACGAAAACAACGACACCTGCGCATGTTGCTCAAGAGTCAGCAAACATTGCACCAATCACACCACCACCTGTTTATACTGAGGAACCTTCACCTTCTGCGGTCGAACCGTCGATTACCGCAGCGGAGCTGCCTGGTACACCGTCCTCTGCTGCTACCTCACCGTACTTTAACTCTGATGGAACCATTCGCCCTATGTGGCAAGTAGAGCGTGAAGCAATTCAAAACGCAATTGCGTACTGTGATGGCAACGTCCTCAACGCCGCTGTCATGCTGGAGTTAAGCCCATCTACGGTTTACCGAAAAAAACAAGCGTGGGAAGCGGATGAAATTAATCTCGAACAATCTTGATAAACCTGCCATTGGTGAAATTTGGATCTTGCTTGATAGCCGTCTATTCGGTGGCATTGAAAGTCACGTTATCGAGCTAGCTCGGGGATTAATAGCCTTTGGACACAAAGCTCGAGTTGTGCTAACCACTGAGTATTCACCAGCTGCTCAGATTGTACAGAAGGCAAAAGAAGCCGCGATCCCTGTGAGTTACTTAAACTATTTGTCTGGCGAGCCCAATAAAGCTTTAAAAATTAAACACCTAACAAGCGCCGTCGCCAATCACCAACCCTCAGTGGTTCACTCCCATGGTTATAAAGCGTCGATTTTGTCGCGCTGCGCCAAACTGCTCACCCGTACGTTTCCTCGTTTGATTTCAACTTATCATGCTGGTGAGTCTTCCTCAGGGAAACTATGGCTATACGATTGGCTTGATAGAAGCTCAGGCAGCCTATCTGACCATTGCTTTGCTGTCAGTCCAAGTATTCAGCGCAAAGTTTTTTGTTCTTCAGAACTGCTGAATAACTTTGTTTCGATTCCCAACAGTCAACTCAACTATCAGGAGATCGCTTTTGTCGGCCGATTGAGTCAGGAAAAAGGCGCCGATCAATTTATTGAGGTAGCGAGGCTCTGTCCAACATTACAGTTTAGTGTGTACGGTGATGGCCCAGAAAAAGAGTCGCTTAATCAAACTGCCCCTTCAAACGTGACTTTCCTCGGCCATCAAACCGATATGGAAGGTGTTTGGGAAAATATCAGTGTACTTATCATTTCTTCTCGTTATGAGGGTCTTCCAATGGCGGCGCTTGAAGCCATGTCGAGAGGCATTGCCGTGATGAGCTTACGTGTAGGTCGTCTTCCAGATATTATCCAAACGGGTAAAAATGGTTTTATCGTCGAAGACATTCCCTCTCTTGCTAAATGTCTTCATGACTGGATGTCGATTGGTGAAGCGCAACAATCACTCATTCGCCAGAATGCTCGACAAACCATCATTGATGATTTCTCAGCGCAAAGTGTGATTCCCGTATTGCTACAAAAATATCAAATTGAAACGGATCACTAATCCATATTGGTTCTCAATATGAGAATGATGAGTTCCAAACATAAATATCATATAAGATTCAATCACATAAACTAATGGCATATTTTGGCATCTCTATTGCAGCTCAGCAGTTAACGCAGATTAATGATGAGACAGAGGTGACTTATGACTACGCCAAAACGCATTCTATATGTTCATTATGGTGATAATTGGATTCGCGGCAGTGAAGTGGTGCTTCTGGATCTCATTTCAGGAATCGACCGCGATAAGTTTGAGCCATTCGTATGGTCCAACTGCCAACCATTAATCGATAAGTGCCAATCGCTCGGAATTGAAGCGGAACATTCATCCTTCAATTTGGTTGGTGGTTGGAGCGCTCCACGCTGGGATATTAGCGGGTGGAATAGCCTTATCAAACAAGGCTCAGCTTTGATCGAAAAGCACAGCATCGACTTGGTACACGTCAATAGCGGCGGCCCTTGTCAATGGATGTGTTTGGCTGCTCGCATGAATCATATACCACTTGTCACGCAACTTCATTGCCATTATAAATTGCGCGATCGCTTCTCTCTCGGACTTCACCTCTCTCCAAAATTGATTTGCGTTAGCAAAGATGTTGGACGCGAAATTCTTCAGGACGGCTACCCGCAAAACCAACTTCATGTCGTACACAACGGCGTGTCACTTCAAGGCGTGGATACACCCATCGACATTAAAGATCGACTCGGAATCCCATCACAGGCCTTTACCTTTCTGTCGGTGGGTTCGCTGATTAAGCGCAAAGGGTTCGACCGCCTTATTCGCGCAATGCGCATGCACAACTACCACCACCACAACCCTCACCTTGTTATTGTTGGTGACGGCGAAGAAAGAGAAGCATTGCAACAGCTTGCCGCGGATCTTGGTATCCAAGAGCGAGTGCACTTTGTCGGGGAGCAACACAATGCCGGAGAGTGGATGTGTGGTAATGCAGACGCTTTTATTAGCGGCGCCTATGAAGAGGCCTTTGGTCTCGTGCTCGGGGAAGCGGCTTTAGCTCAACTGCCTATCGTGGCTCCTAAAACGGGAGGCATTCCTGAGTTGTTCGAGCATAATCACTCTGCATTGCTGTACCAGAACAGTGGAATGGCGAGCCTGTTAAACGCGATTCAACAAGTCATGCAAGACGCGGCATTAAGAAACAAGCTGGCGGAAAACGCTTACCTACATGCTAGCCAGCACTTAACGACGACTGCATCTATCAACGCTATTGAACGTATTTACGAAGGTGAACTTAATAATAACGCCATTACACCAATGCCGATGACTCACTGCATCAAGCCTCTTTCACGCTGGTTGAGCATCAATTGAGGAGCCCGGTCATGAAACGTGTATTGATGTTCGACGCCATCCCAATGCAAGGTGGATCCAAAATCGCGAATGCAGAGCTCCTTAAGCAGTGCGATAAGCTGAACGTGATTGGTTATCTACTCACTACAAATCCAGAGCATTGGGCGTCACTGCTTAGTGATACACCGCGTGTGCAAGTTATAAAAATAAAACCATCACCATTTAACTCGACTCATGGACTGACCTACTGGTTGATGAACGCTTACTACTTTCTCCAACTTCTCTACGCGTGCATGAAGCTGCCAAAAATAGATAGCTTTTTGGGCCTATCTTGCCCAAGTAATGATATGCCTTTGTACTTACTACGATTAATTAGCAAAAAGCCTGTGGTACAGATGGTTCATGGCCCTATTGGACGATCGAGATCTGCTGGCTACTGCTTAGTAAAAGCATCGGCAATTTACTACTTGGCAAACACCCGCGAATCAATGGTAGAAGCATTACAGGCCTACCTCAAAACAGAGAAGCCAGCCACCGAACGCTATTGGTGTGGTTTGAATACATCTACGTTTGTTAATGGATTATCGAAAGATCGCTGGCCAAAACAAGCGAATCCGATTTCAAGCCGCGTTTTCTGGGCAGCTAGCTTACTAAAATGGAAGAACATCGATCTTTTGCTTGATGCTTTAACACTTGATGAGTCGAAAAAGATCAAATCCACCGTGTGTTACATCAAACCTAACGTGGCAGGTGTGGAATATTCAACACCGGACTTCAACACACAAGGTGTTGAATGGCATGAGTGCCCAAACAACTTAGATGAATTGCGTTCACAGTGTGGTGTGTTTGTTTCCACCAGTATCAACGAACCTTTTGGGTTATCTATTTTGGAGGCTCTCGCTGCAGGTATGTGTGTCGTCATTCCACATGATGATAGTTATTGGGACCGCGTGTTAACTCACGGCCGAAATTGTATTAAATACACGCCTAACAATGTGGCTTCGCTACACAACGCAATTCGCCTTTTGAATGAATCGCCGTGGATGAAAGTAACGATGGGTATCGAAGCACTCAATGTTTCTCAACTATACACAGCCGAACGTTGTTATTTGCCAATCGCCCAGCACCTTGCTGCCGAAATTGCTACCAACAATGATTGCACACTCAAGACACCGCGAGACATCAAAGGATATGATCATGTCTAAAGCAATGACCAACATGACGCTATTTGCTATCGCCTTAGTGATCAATAAAAGCATCAGCCTAATCATGCTGCCTGTATTGCCCCACTTTCTCTCACCAGAACAAATGGGCAAGCTTGAGCTTCTAACAACCTTTGGTGTTGTTACGACCTTGTTTGTCAGTTTCGCTTTGCATGAAGCGCTTTATCGATTCGTCGGCGTTGAAAAGGATCAAAATACGCGCACAAGCCTACTAAACCAGCTGTACTCACTTGCTTTACTCATCGCTGGCGTCGTCGCTCTTAGCTTGCTCACTATCATTTTAATCGCCCCCATTCCCGCGCCTTTTACGCGAGTCGAATTTGCTATTGTTATGTTTGCCATCGTTCTAGAAGGCAGTATTGCAATCGGCACTGCCTGGTTAAGAACACAAGACGACAAAGCAAGAACACTGCTTAACGTCATGGTCACTACCACCATTTTTCAGGTCATTTTTATCGTCGCGGCGCTGTCTGTTCATCCCCATGTTATTTCTGTTTTGTGGGGGGGCTTGTTGGCTGCTATTACTCAATTTGTTTGGCTGCACATCGTTAACCGTTACAATGTCACCCTTCCTAAGCTGACATTGGCAAAACAATACCTAAACTACTGCCTACCAATGATGATGGCCGGTTTAGTAGCATTTTGTCTCAATGGCGCTGAACGCTGGTTCATTGGTGCCAACACTTCTCTTGCGACGTTAGGGATTTACGCGATAGCGGTAAAATTTGCAGTGGGCATGTGTATTTTAGTGCAGCCGTTTGGCATGTGGTGGATGCCACGTCGATTTAACTACTTAGAAGGGCGCAAGAGCACTGAAGCAGTGCGCATCACACACTTAGGTATGATTTACATTACAGGTTTGAGTGTAGTGGTCGGCACATTAGCAATGGTGATGATCACCTACTTACTGCCAGAAACCTATCATGAGGCGGTACTATTCAGCTTATTCTTGCTACCTATCGCCATGTTAAAAGAATGGAGTGAGTTGATTAACATCTCCATTTTGTACAAGCGTCGTACTCGCTGGCTACTGGGTATAAATGTCGTCTCTGCGTGCGTTGCGATTGCTTTGCTGTTTGGCTTATCTTCTCTGGGTATTTATGGTGTGTTCATTGCGCTTTATTACGCACAACTGTGTAAGCTGGGCCTGACTTATGTAGTAGGCCAACAATGTATGACGTTGCCTTTTCACCTAAGTCTGATGGTTTTATTACAGATTATATCCGGTGTGGCACTGTTCCTGCTTCACTCTTCACAATCAATAGGAATCGCCATCGCAATTTGCATTTTGACATGCAGTTTGCTGGCAGGGATAGCCACTCGCTACATGAGTAAAGAGACGCTCAATGCTCTCACTCGATACATAGTGAAACGGCGTGGACAGGTGAAGAGATACTCGTTATGAATGAAACCAAGGTGAGAACAAAACAGTCCATCGCAGCACTGACGATCACTGTCGGTATCGGCCTGCTTTGGGTTGTTATGCCTCATCCCATTTTGATTGTTGCGTTGTGTTTCGCACCACTCGCGTTACTGTTTGTTCTCAATCAAACGTTTTGGCTTGTCACACTGTTCGTTATTTTTTCATTCTTTCGTATTCACGAAGCCTTTCCTGTTATCTATAACTTCAAGATCCCATTACTGTTATCATTGGGGGCACTCGCCGCACTCGCTTTTCACCTTCTTATAAGCCGCCAGATTACAGCTTTTTGGCACCCTTCATTAAAGTGGCTGTGTATATTTTGGGGTCTGGTGATCATCGGAATCATATTCGCTTCCAGTCGTGATATCGCAATAACGGTGTTCAAAAACACCTATTGGAAAATCATCATTATGACGTTGGCCATCACCTGGCTTATTACTAAACCTTCACAGCTCGCACAGATGTCAAAAGCAATTATTTTCGCCGGATTATTGATTGGCTTAGTGGCATTACAAAACGCTGCGAATGGCATTGATTTGGTTGAAGGGACGCGCGTGTCGATAGGACGATCCATAGGTTCAGTACTTGGCGATCCTAACGATTTGGCACTAGTGCTGATGTTTCCCCTTGCCTTTACCGTTAGTCAATTGATGGAGAAGCATTCCCCCAAGCATCTCAGGCTCTTTGCCCTTATCACCTGTTTGGTTTTGTTCTTTGCGATCATTGAGACGCAGAGCCGCGGGGGGTTACTAGGTTCACTGTCTGTATTTGCCTACTTTGCTTTTAAACACATCAAAAGCAAAACATTAGTCTTGGTATTAGGCGCTATCGCAGCGATCGTACTCTACGCATTCGCTGGTATTTCAGGACGAGAATCGGGGGGAGCCGCTGAGGATGGTATAGATGCCTCTGCGATGGGGCGACTTTATGCGTGGGAAGCGGCATTTAAAATGGCGCTGCATCATCCGTTGACTGGCGTAGGTCTAGATAACTTTTACTTTAATTACTATTTCTACAGCCCACACTGGGATGGTATCAACCACGCGGTCCATAGTACTTGGTTTGGCGTGTTAGCAGAAACGGGTTTTGTCGGGCTCGCGGTGTTCATTACTTTAATTGTGTCATTGATCCGCACCTCTTTGCATTCCATCTCATTGTTGACACCAAAATCAGATTACACCCTCTCTGTAGGAGCAAACGCCGTGTTAAGTGGGCTTATCGGTACCATCGTATCAGGCACTTTTCTGACTCAAGGTTTCACCTGGCCAATTTACATTCTAACGGCATTAACAGTTGTCGTTAGCCGAATTGTTCAAAGTGACTGTCAAAATGAGAAATACTAGTTTCAAACATAAACAAAACCCATAACTCACTGTTTTAAAATGGCTAATTCCTTGGCACGCATTGTGATTACTCACTTAATTAGTAATCAAATAACTAAGACTCAAGGAGAGCCACATGACGGACATCGTAGTATTTGGAGAAGATTTTGGTGGGTTACCCTCTTCCACTCAGCATATTGTCAAGCGACTAGCAGCGAACCATCGAATCCTTTGGGTGAACTCCATTGGCCTTCGTCAACCTAAGCTGGATTCTAAAGACATACAACGTGCGTTAAACAAACTCACTCGTGTATTTCATAACGTAGGCTCACACAAGCCAACATTGGACTCTGAAACAAACCCAAACATTCACATCATCAACTTGCTCACGATTCCTGCCCCTAGTTCTGCATTAGCAAGAAAAGTGGCCGCTAAGATGATGAAACACCAACTCAACAAACAATTACAAGCTCTTGGTTTTGATAAGCCTGTATTTTGGACGTCGCTCCCGACTGCTGCCGATGTTTGTGCAGAAATGAACCCACGTGGACTGATTTACTATTGTGGCGATGACTTTAGCGCTTTAGCTGGTGTTGACCACGACACGGTAACAAAGCACGAACGTACTCTTGTTAATGCGGCCAACGTTATCTTTACGGCAAGCGATACGCTCTCCACCAAGTTTCCATCACATAAAACCGTCACTTTACCTCACGGTGTCGACTTTAGTTTGTTCTCTGAGCCAGCACCTAAGGCTGAAGATTTTCCTAATAATGGTCGCAAAGTGCTGGGCTTTTATGGCAGTTTGTCTGAATGGTTAGACTACGACTTAATTGCCCAAGTCGCAGACCAAGCGCCTGACTGGGATCTCGTGTTCATCGGCCCCAACGAGTTCAGTGACAATCCACTTCCACAAAGAAGCAACATATACTACCTGGGCCCGAGAGCGCATCACACTCTGCCACGTTACTCTCAACACTGGGATGCCAGTTGGTTGCCCTTTGTTGATAACGCTCAAATCAAAGCGTGTAATCCGCTTAAACTTCTTGAGTACTTGGCAACAGGAACCTCTGTTATCAGCACACCCTTTCCCGCATTAATGCCGTACAAGCATATGCTCCACATAGTTCAAAATGTCGAAGATGTATGCGCCAGTCTCGATCACCTGATCCCACCCCCGGCAAACTCAAAGCAATACGTTCAACAGCAAAGCTGGGAAGCAAGAGCCAACCAAGTTGATAAATTAGTGAGGGCGCTATGAACGATTTAAGAGAAAACCTTAGTGTATTACTACATGGCGCTTGGCGACGTCGTTACATGATCGTTATCCCTATGCTTGTCTTGCCGGTGCTGGGTTTCATCGTAAGTAAGCTGGTTCCGACGACTTATGTTGCTCACACCAGCATGCTTATTCAAGAGACAGCGAAAATGAACCCGTTCCTTCAAGACCTTGCCGTCTCAACAATGCTTAAAGACCGATTGAGCGCACTCAGTACTCTGCTAAAAAGCCGACACGTTTTGTATTCTGTCGCAAAAGAACAATCGCTGATCAATGACGAGATGAGTGCAAAAGAGCAAGAGTTCATCATAAAAGATCTTGCGTCGCGCCTGTCTGTTCAGCCACTCGGTAAAGACTTCATTCAAATTCAATTGCAAAGTGGTAAATCAGAAGGAATGGAGTCGATGCTGCTGTCTGTCAGAGAGCATTTTGTCGAACAGCTTTTGGCTCCTGAGCGTTCTTCGATTAAAGATTCGAGCCATTTTTTGACTATCCATATCAACAAACGCAGGGAAGAACTAGACAAGGCTGAACAAGCCTTTGCAGAATATAAAAATACTTACTCAGACGCGACGCCCGAAATGCAAGCTCAAAGCCTTACTCGCCTTGCTAGCCTCAAACAAACGCTAGCCGAAAAGGAGGCGGAGCTTGCTGGTGTTTCACGAAGTCTAGGCAGTTTGGATCAACAACTATCCAAAACGAACCCGGTTATCGGTAAACTGGAAGAGCAAATCATCGACATTCGTAGTGAACTTACCCTGCTTCGCGCTAAATACACAGAGGCGCATAGTTTAGTGCAAGGTAAGTTGCGAGAATTAAACCGGTTGGAGCAGGAACGCTCGGTACTCTTGAACTCTAAACAACCAGAACTAAACAGTGCTCAACTATGGGATATCGCGAGCAATACCACAGTAAACAGTCTTGGCGAAGCACAGCCTCTACTTGTCTCCCAACTACATCAATTACAAATGATGCGCGGACGTTTTGAAGCACTTACGGAAGAAACCAACAGCTTGCGAGACATGATCCAAGAATTAGAGCGAAATGCGCACCAATTTGGGAGCACAGCAACAGAAATAAACCGCTTAGCTCGTGACGTCGCAGTGAAGAGAGAAATGTATGATGAACTCGTCGAACGCTATGAGATGGCCCAACTAACGGGTTCTTTGGGAGAGTTTGAAGAGAATAAGCGCGTAAAAATCATTGATGAACCGTTCACGCCAACAATTCCAACTAACTTACCTAGTTTTGTATTTGTCATTTTAGGATTTATTGGTGGCGCTGGTTTAGGCATTGGATTAGCGACGATACTAGAGTTAGCCGATAACTCTATCCGCTCTAAAAGAGCATTAGAAAAACACCTTGGTGTTCCTGTCATCACCACTTTACCTAACGTAGTGTACGGAAACTAACCGCCATAAGAACTCATTTACAAGCACTCGGTCGGCGAGTGCTTTTCTTTTACTACTGCCTTATACAGCCTCATAGCATGTCCACTAATATGAATCTCAAATTGAGAATAAACATAAAGCCTCACAAACATCAACATTAACTTATTGTTTTTAAATGATTAATTTTTTGGCACGCAGTCTGCAATTCCTAAATAAACAAAGAACTCAACGAGGGTTTGAAAATGGAATTCAGACAAAAACACAATAACACTAAGCACAGCAAAAAAGTGATATTACACGTCGTGCAACACTTAGCTCCTGGTGGTTTAGAAACGCTCGTACTAGAAATGCTTTGTTTTGCGCAGCCAAACCATTCCGTTTTTGTCGTGAGCTTAGAAGGAAGCAAAGAACATGCACTACAAGGCTGGCAAAAACTATTGCCCTACCAAGGCCAACTGCACTTTCTTAATAAGAAACCTGGATTCAGCGGAAAAACCATCAGTACGCTGACTTCCATGCTCAAAGGACTTAAGCCTGACGTGGTCCACACCCATCATATCGGCCCACTTCTGTATGGTGGTATTGCTGCACGTTTAGCGCACGTACCTGTAGTGATTCATACCGAGCACGACGCATGGCACCTTAATAACAAAAAATCAGCTCGACTACAGTCCCTTTTGCTAACGATGATTCGCCCGCAAGTAGTTGCCGATGCTAACTTTGTCGCCCATCAAATACAGACTAAGTTAAAGTATCGCAAAATTTGTACTATCCATAACGGGATTGACTGTCAGAAGTTTAAAAGCGGTGACCAAACGGCAACAAGACACTTGTTTGAACTTCCAACCGACAAAATCGTGATTGGCGTTGCCGGGCGTCTAGAAGCAGTTAAAGGCCATAAAGTGCTTATCGAAGCCTTCTCTCATCTTGCGCCAAACACACACCTAGCAATAGCCGGTGATGGTTCTCAGCGAACTCAATTGGAAGCACAAGTTAGAACGTTAAAACTTGAAGATCGAGTAACCTTTTTAGGTTTGGTGGACGATATGCCCAGCTTTTACCAAAGCCTAGACTTGTTTTGCTTACCATCACTTCAAGAGGGCTTTCCTCTCTCAACCCTCGAGGCTCAAGCATGTGACATTCCTTGCGTCGCGACGGATGTTGGCGGCGTGAAAGAGACGCTCTGTCCGAACAACAGCACACTGGTTGAAGCAAATCGCGTGTTTTTGTTGGCCGAAGCGTTATCACAACAACTGGAATCATCACACCGTTCTCCTCGAACTTTTATTCTCAAACACTTTGATATCAGAGACATGGTGAGTCGCTACTCACGTTTGGCCAAGGAGGCTAGCTATGAATGATTTACTTTGGATTATAGGGTTTGGTTTATCCGCATTTTTGATTGTCTATCATCACGTTGGGTACCCACTGCTCCTTAAATGGCTTCCTTTAAAACGGCAAGCCGAAACCAAAGCACCATTTGTAGAGCGAGCTTACAAAGCCTCCAAAACAGATAACCAGCTACCCTCTATTACTGTCATCGTGCCCGCCTACAATGAAGAACAATGGATAGCAGAGAAGATCCGTAACCTTGCGAGCCTAGATTACCCGAGGGATAAATTAAGGGTAGTGATCGCATGTGATGGCTGCACAGATAACACAGCCGAGATTGCGCAAGCGACAATTCAAGAAGCAATCTGCTCTGATACTCTGTTCATTATTAATGATCACCAAGTCAATCGCGGTAAAGTTGCCCTACTCAACGAAGAAATGCGTCATGTTAGCTCGGACATTACCGCACTGAGTGACACGTCGGCATTGATTTCTTGCGATTCTCTGTTGCTAGCTAGTCAGCATTATCAAAATGAGAACGTTGGAGTGGTTAACGCAACATATCAAATAATGAGTACTGATAACCAAGGTGAAGCGGCGTATTGGCAATACCAGTCTCGAGTAAAGCACCAAGAATCCTTGTTAGGTTCAACGATTGGTTCCCACGGTGCGTTTTACACTTTCAGAACTCACTTATTTGAACCACTGGAAGTTAGCACCATTAATGACGACTTTATTCTCCCTATGAGAATCGTTTTGCGAGGCTATAGCGCTATTTACGAGCCAAACATGCTGGCGCTTGAGCTCGAACAAAGCTCAGATGACGCAGATTTCAAACGACGCCTAAGAATTTCAGCAGGTAACATGCAGCAGCTCATGCAATTAAAGAAATTACTGCTACCTCGCTATCGTGGCACTGCCTTTGCATTTCTATCGGGAAAGGTCCTGCGCTTAGCAACACCCTATTTGATGATTGTTTGCTTTATTTGCTCACTACTACTGGCACACAATCCGCTGTTTCAAGTAATGCTGTTCGCACAAGTTGGTATTTATAGCATCGCGCTTATCACTTACTTGATGCCAGCACTTAACACTATTAAACCTTTTAAGCTGATTAGCTACATCGTCATTGGTCATCTCGCCAACTTTATCGGCGGTATGAAGTATTTGCTCGGAATGGAAAATGGACGTTGGAAACGCGTCAACCAATAAGGAAAGCATCATGAAAAACTCACGCTACGATTCAAATGTATGCCACGCAAAAAGAACGTTTGATGTACTGGTTGCAATGCTTATTTTGGTCGTCACTGCACCACTATTCCCATTTATCGCGCTAGCGATCAAAACCACATCGAAAGGCCCTGTGATTTATCGCCAATTGCGAGTAGGACGCTGCACACCAGAAAAAATGGATCTTTTTCAAATCATGAAGTTTCGCACCATGTATATTGATGCAGAGCAACGCTCTGGCGCAGTATGGGCAACTGAAAATGATCCCCGCATCACGCCAGTAGGACGCTTTTTACGCAAAACGCGTTTAGATGAACTACCTCAACTGTTTAATGTGTTGAGAGGTGAAATGTCGATGATTGGGCCGCGCCCAGAACGCCCAGCTTTCTACCAGAAATTAGAAGATGAAATCCCCTATTTTGTAGAGCGCACATATGGCGTGTTACCGGGTATCACAGGCTTAGCTCAGGTTAACCAAGGCTATGATGCATGCATTGAAGATGTAAGACGCAAAGTTGGGTTTGACCACAGTTACGCACTAAGCTTAGGTTCGTTTTACTCTTGGATTTCAATGGACCTTTCAATCATGAGCAAAACATTCGTTGTGATGATTGACGGACGAGGTCAATAACTTCCGGTTCTGGTAACGGTCACTCTTGCCACTGGCGGCGCATCTTTTCTATCGTCGCTGGTGGCACATCATGAATGCTTTGATACGCTCCGTGGCACACTTTAATTTCCACCTCGATGCGCTTCTTCATGCAGTAGTCCATGTAACGCTTCATCTCCCAATGTCGAACAAACGTATTGCTCACAATCACGACTCTCCCTTTGTTCAACCACTTTCTAGTTTGCTGAAAACACCATTCATGCGCTTGAGGTAATTGAACCAGTTCAAAGTGATAATCACCTTCATCATTTTCAAAATACATGTCAGCTTCAAAATGCTTAGCACCAAGAACTATTGCCAATTGTTTTGCTAAGGTTGTTTTACCTGAACCCGGAAGTCCACGAATAAGAATGAGTTTAGCCAGTGACATAATACAGTTTAATGAGGTGGGAATAAGCCTAAACTGTAACGAAATTATTGGAAAAGAAAAGTAGAAATAAAAAATGCCGAGCACATTAGGCTCGGCATTTAAACTCAATCATGGATCGTGTTGTATTTATTTGTAAGCTGGCAGTTCTGTTCTTAACCCTTTCACCAAACTTACGCACATCAACAGCAGAACAAAAGTAAACGGTAATCCTGTTGCAACAACGCCTGATTGCAATGCTTGCAGGGCTTCTTTACCACCAACCCAAAGCATTACGGCTGCAATTGCACCTTCAATACACGCCCAGAAAATGCGTTGCGGTACTGGTGCATCAATCTTACCACCGGCGGTAATACTATCGATAACCAGCGAGCCAGAGTCTGACGATGTAATAAAGAATACCAGAATCAGCACGATAGAAAGCATTGAAATCACTGAGCTATACGGAAGCGCATCGTAAACATGGAACAGAGTCAATGAAATATCAGTTAGGCCATTTGCACCTAGCTCACCAACTTTATTCACCACTTGGTCAAGCGCGATACCACCAAACACAGACATCCAAATCAAAGTAACAACTGTAGGAATAACGATGACTGCGAATAAGAATTCTCGAACCGTACGACCTTTAGACACACGCGCGATAAACATACCAACAAACGGTGACCAAGATACCCACCAAGCCCAGTAGAATACCGTCCAGCCGTGCATCCAAGTTTCATCTTCACGACCGTGAGGGTTACTCAATGGAATAATATTTTCAATGTAAGCCATTGTTGTGTCGCGTAGCGAGCTCCACGCCGTATCAAACGTGATGAAGGTAATGAAAATAAGCAGCGCAAACGCAACCACCATATTGACGTTACTCAGTAGCTTAACACCACCATCAATACCACGAATCACTGATAGCACCGCGATAAAGGTAACGAAGGTGATCACAATCATTTGTGTACCAATGCCGCCTTCTAGACCAAAGACATGGTTAATACCACTGGTCGCCTGCTGAGCACCTAGACCTAGCGACGTTGCAAGACCAAATAGCGTCGACAAAACGGCAAGGATATCAATAACGTGACCTAACCAACCCCATGCACGGTCACCAAAAATTGGATAGAACGCCGCGCGCAATGAAAGTGGTAAACCTTTGTTAAAGGCAAAAAACGCTAATGCTAGTGCAACGAGTGCGTAAATACTCCAACCATGTACACCCCAGTGGAACATAGTGGCACCCATCGCAAGGGATTTTGCTTCTTCGGTGTATGGTACTGCGTTAAGTGGCATTCCCCACCAATCAGTGAAATACGCGGTCGGCTCAGCCACACTCCAGAACAGAAGACCAATACCCATACCCGCGGCGAAAAGCATCGACAACCAAGAAACGGTTGAATGATCCGGCGTTGCTTCTTTGCCTCCTAAGCGGATTTTACCTAGCGGAGAAAACAGAAGAGCAACGGCGAACAATAAGAAGAAGTTTGTCGACCACATAAAGAACGCATCAAACTGTTCGATAATTCCGTTTTTTAGACCGTTTAATACGTCACGAGCAGTGGTTGGCTCAACAAGAAGAAGTGAAATCAGACAGAAAACAACGAGCCCCGCACTAATGCCAAAAACCGGGTTATGTATATCGAATCCCCACTTTTGAACGTTATCCTGTCCAACCTGATAATCGGTTGTATCAATACTATATTTTTTAAATGCATTATCCATAAATACAAATTTAACGTGAATTTGAAACGCCCCTCAGGTGAGAAGAACTCCAATACCGCCCTCCATTAATTTGAACTCTAAAGTTTTAAAGCGGGACAAATTTTAGCAGCAATCACATATTTTTGCAAAAAGTCGTGATTTATTGCATTTTAAGCTCAATTCGAGACAGATGAAGGGGAGATAATATCAACACAAAAATTATGAGGTCTAACGATTGATTTTGTCGTAGGTTGTAGACTAGAAAAGACACAAGAAATACTTAAGTTCATAGCCAGTCACTGCGCAAATAGAGAAGACCTGCGCTGATTTGGTTTCACAATTAACGACGAAACCAAATCAGCAAACCTTTCATCCAGCGAGCGTTATAAGAAATGGAAGGTGATGTTCCCTGTTACGCTGCTAACGGTATCGCTATCGCCTTCAATATCCACGCCAAACGCTTGATAACTCGCGCCCACAGACACATTGTCAAGCAAGAAGTATTCGGCACCAACACCATACATATAAGAGACGCCATCATCTTTGTCTAAGTTTCTAAGTCCACCGTCATAATCAACGTTGAATGCATTGATGCCGCCTTTTGCGTAAACGTGTAACGGGCCGAAGTCGATACTAGGTTTCGCCGCTAAATAGAATGAATCAAAATCAGCACTACCCCTGCTGCCACTCAAAGATAAATCCACTTTGCCGTGGTTAAAGTAGCCTGCCTCAATGCCAATGAATGGCAAAATACCAGTACCGACATGAATACCATAAGTTGTATCATTTTCGCTGTCGATATCGGACTGACCAATTTGGCCACCAGCGTAAATCCAAGAGTCAGCCATTGCTGACGTTGAGCACAACGTTAGAGCGAATAACGAGAGTGTTTTTTTCATACTATCCCTTCCTGATCGATTCCTAAGCGAAAAATTACGCAAATATGCGCATTTAATCGCCACTATATATTGGAAAGCATAGGCATTTTAAGACTCTAAAAGTGAATAATTTATGTTCAACTTTTGTTTTGTGACTTCCAGACAAAAAAACACCGACATAAAGCCGGTGTGTTTCATATGGTGTTAGAAAGCTTGACGCTTATAAGAAATGTAGTGTTGCGTTAACAGAGAACGTGCTGATATCGTCTTTACCAGCAGTGTAGTTCATGTAGCTAGCACCAACAGACATTGGGCCAAAAATGAAGTACTCAGCACCCACACCGTACATTAGGTCCAAATCGTCATCGTCTTTGCCGCCTTTCACTTTTTTGTCCCACTGATGGAAACCACCTTTTGCGTACACGTGTAGCGGACCGAAGTCGATACTTGGCTTAAGTGCTGCGTAGTAAGAAGTTAGCTTAGTGTCTTGACCATTTACGTTGAACTCACCGTGCTGTGTTACACCAGCTTCAACACCAATGATAGGTAGAATGCCTGTACCAACGTGAACAGAGTATGATGTGTCCGTTTCACCTTTGTAGTCAGACTGACCTACTGTTGCACCACCGTAAATCCAAGAATCCGCCATTGCCGCAGAAGATGCGCCAAGTAGCGCCACTGCTAATAGAGTTTTTTTCATCATCTACCTTTACTCTTTATTATTCCCACGTCTGCATAACTCAGTCGTTGGTACTACAAATAAAGGGAGGCGAACTATTGCCTCCCAGAACTAAAAAATAATGCTTATTGAGTTACTAGCAATTAGTGTACCAGCAACTTCTTAAGCGATAATTACAAATCTGACACTATTTTACTGGTTGATTAGCAAGCATCAATCGCGTTTTTGACTCGTTTATCAGAAACAGGATAAGGAGTGCCTAATTGTTGAGCAAAGTAACTCACGCGAAGCTCTTCAATCATCCAACGCACTTCTTTTACATTTTCAGGAATGGCCACACCTTTCGGGATCTTGTTCAGCAACTCTTTATAGTCTTGAGTCACAGATTCAATCTTCAGCATATGTAAACGATCTTTGTTTGGATCGATTGGCAACTTCTCCATACGACGCTCTATCGCGCGCATGTAGCGAAGAATATCCGGCAAGCGTTTCCAGCCACATTCCGTTGCAAAGCCTTTGAAGATCAAGCCTTCAATTTGTGCTTTGATATCGGACAGAGCAAACGCCATTGTGAAGTCGATCTTGCCTTTTAGCTTCTTATTGATGCTAAACGCCGTGGTCAGAATAGTCTCAACCTGTTGAGCGATCTCTACAACGGTGTCACCCAATTCAGCACGAACGTGTTCTTTCAATGCTTCGAACTTCTCTGGCTCCCAAACTAAACCACCCTGCTCTTCAATAAGCTTATCGACACCGCAGGCAATGCAGTCATCTATCAGATCAAGCACTTTGCCGTAAGGGTTAAAATACAACCCCAACTTCGATTTGTTCGGTAAGTTAGCGTGCAAATATTTAATTGGAGACGGTACATTCAACAAAATCAAACGACGCTGGCCAGCGCGCATTGCGGTGTTCTGCTCGTACTCCGTTTCGTAGAGTTTGATTTCAACGCTGTCTTTGCTATCAACAAGTGCCGGATACGCTTTTACATCGTAGCCGCCACGTTTTTGTTGATACACTTTCGGCAATTCGCCAAAACTCCACGTATGCAGACCTTGCTGTTCGATATCGTCATCCGCAACTTTGGAAAGCGTTTCTTGAACTTTGTCTTTCAAACTTTCTTTCAGTTCATGAAGGTCTTTATGTTCCTTTAGTTTACGATTTCGATGATCAACCGCGCGGAACGTGACTTTCAAGTGCTCAGGTACTTGTTCCAAGTTCCAGTCTTCACGCAGTACCTCTACGCCCGTCATGCGTCGCAACTCTTTCTCTAATGAATCTAGCAGCGGCGCTTCCATTGGCGTGACACGTGCTAAGAATGCATCGGCATAGTTTGGCGCAGGCACAAAGTTCTTACGAATTGTCTTTGGCAACGATTTAATCAAGCTAACCACAAGCTCATGGCGTAAACCTGGGATCTGCCAATCAAAGCCCGCTGGTTCAACTTGGTTTAAAATCGGCAACGGCAAATGCACTGTGACACCGTCACTATCATCGCCTGGTTCAAATTGGTAACTCAATTTGAGCTTCAAACCATTTTGATGCCAGAAGTTCGGGTAATCCAAATCGGTCACATGGCTAGCATCACCCTTGAACAGCATCTCTTTTTCAAAGTTCAGCAGTTCCGGGTTTTCTTTAGATGCTTTTTTCCACCACGTATCGAAATGCTTACCAGACACCACTTCGGTGCCAACGCGTTGGTCATAGAAATCAAACAGCTCATCATCATCCACCAAGATGTCACGACGACGAGATTTGTGTTCAAGCTCTTCCACTTCTTGCAGAAGCTTACGGTTTTGCTTAAAGAACGCGTGTTTGGTTTCCCATTCACCCTCAACCAATGCACTACGAATGAAGATTTCGCGACTTACGGTCGAATCGATACTGCCGTAGTTGACCAAGCGTTTCGGTACGATTGGTACGCCGTAAAGCATCACTTTTTCGTGCGCCATCACCGCAGCACGTTTCTTCGACCAATGTGGTTCGCTGTAACTGCGTTTAATAAGGTGTTTAGCTAACGGCTCAATCCATTCTGGCTGAATCTTTGCGATGATACGACCCCAAAGTTTTGAGGTTTCCACCAACTCAGCAGACATGATCCACTTAGGCTGTTTCTTGAATAGACCTGATGCAGGGAAGATATGGAAACGAGCATTACGCGCGCCTTGATATTCATTCTTTTCTTGGTCTTTCATGCCGATGTGCGACAGCAAACCAACCAAAATGGCACTGTGTACGCCATGGTAAGAAGCGGGCTCATCGTTAAGCTTGAATTCCATCTCACGCATCGACTGATGAATTTGGAAGTACACATCTTGCCACTCGCGAACGCGCAAGTAGTTCAAATAGTCTTGCTTACACTGTTTGCGGAACTGATTGCTAGACAAGGCTTTTTGCTGCTTTTGGATGTATTCCCACAAATTCACAAATGTCAGGAAGTCCGAATCTTCATGGAAGAAGCGACGATGTTTATCGTCTGACGATTGTTGTTTGTCTGAAGGACGTTCGCGTGGATCTTGAATCGACAAGGCAGCTGCGATGATCATCACTTCTTTAAGCGCACCATATTTTGGCGCTTCCAATACCATACGCGCCAAGCGCGGATCGATTGGCAAACGCGCTAATTGGCGACCAACGGAAGTCAGGCGTTTTTTCGGATCTTTTACCTCAGAGTTAATCGCACCAAGCTCTTCCAGCAAACGCACGCCGTCTTGGATGTTACGTTTATCCGGTGCTTCCACAAACGGAAACGCTTGAATATCACCCAAACCAAGTGCCGTCATTTGCAAGATAACCGACGCTAGATTGGTACGTAGGATTTCAGGATCAGTAAACTCTGGGCGTGACTCAAAATCTTCCTCTGAGTACAGACGAATACAGATACCCTCTTCCACACGACCACAACGACCTTTACGCTGGTTCGCACTCGCCTGAGAAACTGGCTCGATTGGAAGACGCTGAACCTTAGTACGGTAACTGTATCGACTGATACGCGCCGTACCCGGGTCGATAACGTATTTAATGCCCGGAACAGTTAGCGAGGTTTCTGCCACGTTGGTTGCCAGTACAATTCGGCGACCAGTGTGAGGTTGGAAAATCTTATTCTGCTCACCTGCCGACAAACGCGCGTAAAGCGGCACAATTTCCGTGCTCTTCAGATTACGTTTGGACAATGCATCTGCGGTATCACGGATTTCACGTTCACCGTTCATGAAAATCAGGATGTCACCTAAACCTTCATCACACAGTTCATCTACCGCTTCGAAGATGCCTTCAAGCTGGTCACGATCATTGTCGTCATCACCGCTTAGTGGGCGGTAACGTGTTTCTACTGGGTAAGTACGACCCGATACTTCTATGATTGGTGCATTGTTGAAGTGTTTTGAGAAGCGTTCTGGGTCGATGGTTGCTGACGTGATGATCACTTTCAAATCAGGACGACGTGGCAGCAACTCTTTCAAGTAACCCAAGATGAAATCGATGTTGAGGCTGCGCTCGTGCGCTTCATCGATAATGATGGTGTCGTATTGATTCAAGAAACGGTCATGCTGAATTTCAGCCAACAAGATACCGTCCGTCATCAATTTGATTTGGGTATTTTCAGAGATCTGATCGTTGAATCGAACCTTGTAACCAACAAACTCACCAAGCTTGGTTTCCATCTCTTCGGCAATGCGGTTAGCAACCGAACGCGCTGCAAGACGACGAGGCTGAGTATGACCAATCAGACCAAATTTACCGCGACCAAGCTCAGCACAGATTTTTGGTAGCTGAGTGGTTTTACCAGAACCGGTTTCACCCGCGACGATAACCACTTGGTTTTCTTCGATCGCTTTCGCAATATCGTCGCGTTTTTGGCTTACAGGCAGGATTTCTGGGTATTCAATCGTTGGTTTGTAGTTGCTGCGCTGCTCTGCAACCATCATGGATTTTGCGATGTCTAATGCGATTTCGTCGAACACAGCATTACGCGCTGCGTCCTTCTTAATTTTGCTTGCACCAGAAATACGTTTACTCAAGCGGAAACGGTCGCGCATCATGCACTGATTCAGCGCTTTACGCAGAGATGCAGCACTATTCACTTGAGCCTGAGGTGTTTGAGCTTGTTTCGCTGTCGCTTTTTGCGCACCATTTGACGGTGTCGCTTGCTCTTCAGCTAGATTCTTTTTTGGGGGCTGTGACGAAGTCAAAGCGTTTCCTATTCTTTTCATTACAAAAACTGCGCGGATTGTATCACACAAGATCTGTAACAAGATAACCGAAAGCTCATTCAATTTTTTCGAACATGTTCAGCGAATCGCTAGGCTTTTGAACTCACTTACGTTGCTTATAATGGCTCCCATAGTCGAAAGCACTTATTTAAGGAATAACCATTATGTCTCGTGTACTAGCTCTAAAATCAAGCATCCTTGGCGATTACTCTCAATCAAACAAACTGGTTGAAGACTTCATCAAAAATGTAGACCAAGACAAGCTTACTGTTCGTGATTTGGCTGCAAACCCGCTACCTGTTTTGGACTTCGCCGTTGCGACTGCACTGCGCGCTACGGAAGATCTTTCACAAGAACAGCAAGCGGTGGTCGACTTGTCTGACACCCTTATTGAAGAAGTAAAGGCCGCAGACACTTTGGTTATTGCCGCTCCAATGTACAACTTCACCATTCCGACTCAGCTTAAAAACTGGATTGATTTGATTGCTCGTGCAGGCGTGACATTCAAGTACACAGAGAGCGGCGTTCAAGGTTTGATTGAAGGTAAAAAGGCGATTGTAGTAACGACTCGTGGTGGTATTCATAAAGATTCACCAACTGACAACGTTACGCCATACCTACGCACTGTGCTGGGTTTTGTCGGAATCACTGATGTGGAATTTGTTTACGCAGAAGCGCTAAACATGGGTGAAGATGCGGCTGCAAAAGGCATTTCAGAAGCGCAAAGCCAACTTGCAACAATGGCGTAAGTTAGAATAAACCAGAATACAAAAGGGATTGGTTCGCGCCAATCCCTTTTTGGATCAAGATGCCTTGATCGTATTTATAGGGTCTCTTACATCGTCAAAAACGATTCACTTTCTCCAAGTTGCGTATTGCATCGAGGTAGACTTTTTCTAAAGACCGCTCAGCTTCGCTTATCATATTCTCGATCATCGCATTAAACGCGACATCGCTACGGATTTCTATATTGTCTCCCGCCTTAACGTCAAGAGAGTTGACGTACAACACCAACCATTCATCCCCCTCCAAGTGCCCTTCTCCGTGAATGGCAAAAAAGCGTTTGGCAAATTCAGCGTTGGTACAATTTATCGCTTCAATTTGAAGATTGAATGAGGAGTCGACACTCATGGTGCTCATCCCATCCGATTCATCAGATGCATCACAAACAGCCTTAACTCTGGCACGATATACGAAATTTCTCGTTGAAAGCAGCATAGTATTATTCATCATTACTCATAATGGGCGATAAATAAGTCAGTTGCAAATCCGACCTATATGCATCTCGCGATGCGCTAAAACTCGAACTGGAAATAAATAGTATTGTAGTTGCTCCCACCTTTAATTCGCCCAAACTGGGAAGCGCTTTCAAAAATCGCCGAGCGGTGATGCAATGAATAGCCCACCCACATATTGTTCCAGCTCTTTTGGTTGAAGAGATCGCCTACATTGACATCAAACGAGAAATCTAGGTAGTTGAGCAACTTGCTTGGTGTATAACCCTTGTCTTCCATTTCTGTGCCTTCAATATAGGTAATGCTATCAATATATGACACACCTTCCGCTACACCAAATCGCCAAGTCGTAGGCCAATTAACCGTATAATAAGCCTTAATCGCCATGACGTATTCTGTGCTCGCAGACTGAACACTGGACGACCAGTGATGAACCAACCCTGGCGTTAAATAAATATCAAGAGGAAAACCAAACAGCTCATCCGTTAATGGATGCCCATAAAACAATGAAGTAAGTTGATTGTCGTATGGGTCTTTTTCTCTCTCAAAGCTAAATATTTCACCGATGTTCGAAGGCGTCGCCCAACCATGCGCAATACGTAGATATGCTTTATTGCTCAGTGTCGGTTTCGGAACTTTGCTTTTATCGTTGAAAAAGCCAAAACCGACAAACACTTCTCCCTGATATCGATCTTCTACAAGCTGACTGTTGTAGGCGTTATCATCTAAGCGAGTAACACTCGTCTCACCCAATAAATACAAATTTGAAGTTACATGGTAACGCGCTTTAATACCAAGATTGGTGTCAAGCCCAGCTCCAATTCTCTCGCCAGTAATATCCTTAAAGGAATAATATTCACTATTGAAATCAGCGTCTTTGTATCGAATCGTAATCGATGGCTCTAATTCCCAATCCCCAAATACATAATTGGCTGCAAGGCGGTAATTAGAGTGAAACTGGAGTTCGTCGTCCGTCATCAACTCTACTTCTGCGCGCCAATTGTCGTTAATGCTATAACGCACTTGCCCACCGAAATCGACTCTGTCCCCTTCATTAGCATTTTGTAGCGACATGGGAATATCGACAAATCTCAATCGCATGAGTGCGCTCGCGCGCCAGTCGGAATCACTCTCGTTATACAAAAAAGCGCCACCTTCAATGCCATTGATATACACATGTTGGTTTTCAAAGAACATCATTGGTACAAATGTACTCACCGTAGAGTCATTATCGGCGGTATAAAACGGAATCGATGCTGTGCGATACATCGCAGCAATCCCCCACGTTTGTTCTTCTGCACCATGCGCAGAAGAAACTGCCGCAGCTAAAGGTAAAGCGAGTGTTGTTAGAATTAATCTCTTCATGAGTTCGAAAAATGTTGGTTGAGAAGCAGGCAAACATCAATGATTTGCCATTAAAAGCTTATGTTCTGCTGATGATAGCCGTTACAATGGCAAATGTTGTCATCCTCGTGACAGTTTGAGTCCCAAGATCATATTAATATTGCACGACTAGGTGAGCTTGTTTGCGAATATTTTACCATTACAACAAGCGCTTAAACTCTAGCTTAGTTCTAAATCAAACATAATGAAGTAAAAAGTGAAAGCATCAGAACTCATCTCTACCTTGAATCATTTACCCGCAGACACAGACCCAGACATTGTGATGGGAGAAGCATGGCTGCCAGAGAGGTTGATAGGGACTCAACTCGATGGTGACATGTTGTTTTTGCACTTTGATAATGCACCAGAAGATGGTCAAGGTGACGAAGAAGGGCGTGGCTTCGTCGAACACGAAATCGACCTAATTAGAACTCGGCTTCAGCAAATTTTGGATGAAGACAGTAATAACGCGTCAAAAGCCGATGCGATGCTTGGTTTGTTCCTTATGGGACATGAACTTAGTAGCTCGCAAGTTATCGAAATATTAGAAGAAGAAGCTGACACATAAGGAGCCGTTTTGCCAGCATTGATGAACACGACTGAAATTTCTTCACTTCCTCTTGTCGTTGCAGGTCCGATCCTACGTAAAGTGACCGCAACTGAAATCAATATTTGGCTAGTCACCACCCAACGCTTGGAGGGTATGGTGCAAATTACGGATGAAAATGCCTCCATCCTTTATCAAGCCCCTTTAAGTGAACAAAAAGAACAGCTTCAAATCGGCCTCAATGCGTGGTGTTGCTTACTTAAATTAGAAGGCGAGTTTCCAACCCATCAAGCGTTACGCTATCAAATAAAAACGCAATATGGATTAGTGACGGAACTGCTCCCTCACCTGACTTATGAGCGAGATAATACGCCAAACTTGGGTATTGAGTTCCTCGTTAGTGAAAAAGCGGATTATCTCCTACATGGCTCTTGCCGTAATCCCCATCACTTCAGTGATGATACATTGGTCGCTGCGGATCATAAAATCGCGTCTCAATCCATTGAAGAAAGACCGGATATGCTCATCATGAGTGGTGATCAAATCTATGCAGACCATGTTGCAGGCCCCACTCTCGATGCCATTGAGCAAGTCATAGCTTTATTGGGTTTGCCAGGCGAAGAATTCGATCAAGCTCCGATAAAAAATACCAATGACCTCTACCAACACCCTGCTTGCTATTATGGTCGAGATAAATTGTTGCCTCATTATGTGAGTGATGACAGTTTACTAAGTAAGTTTTTTCCACACCGAGGGACACCAATATTCAGCGCCAAAGAGTGTGAGAATCACCTAATAAGCTTTGCTGAGTGCTTTGCAATGTACTTATTGGTTTGGTCTCCGACCTTGTGGAAGCTTGTTCGAACGGATCGTTTATTAGAAAACGAATTTACTGTCGGCGGAGAAGTTCTTGAACCCAAATGGCAGCAGCAATGGCGCGAAGAAAAAAAACAAATTGATAAATTCGTCGCAGGTCTGGACAAGGTTCAACGCTTACTCGCTCACATTCCAACCTATATGATTTTTGATGATCACGATGTCACCGACGATTGGAATCTCACCATAGGCTGGGAACAAGCCGCATACAGCAACACGTTTGCAAAACGCATTATCGGTAATAGCTTGATTGCTTACTGGCTTTGCCAAGGTTGGGGAAATGCGCCAGAAAAATTCAATGATGAATTTATGAGCCTCGCTCAACGCTTTATCGATGAGCGAACCTCGCAAACCCAAGATGCATTTATTCAATATTTGTATCGCTTTGAGAATTGGCACTACACCATTCCTACGACACCAAAAGTTGTCGTGCTAGATACACGAACCAGACGCTGGCGTTCTGAGTCTAAAATGAACAAACCTTCTGGCTTAATGGACTGGGAAGCGATGATTGAGTTCCACCAAGAGCTCGTGCACCAAGACAAAGTTGTTATTGTTTCTGCCGCGCCAATGTTTGGTGTGAAATTTATCGAAGCACTACAACGTGTAGTGACCATGCTTGGTAAACCATTGATGGTTGATGCTGAAAACTGGATGGCTCACCCCGGAAGTGCGAATACTCTTATTAGTATTTTCACACACACAAAGACACCAACTAACTTTGTTATTCTCTCTGGCGACGTACACTACTCTTTTGCATACGATATTAAGCTCCGCTATCGAAAAAACAGTCCGAATATCTATCAAATCACCTGTAGTGGAATTAAAAATCAGTTCCCTACACAACTGCTCAATATTTGTGATGGCCTAGATAGACTGCTATACAGCCCTCGCTCACCTTTAAACTGGTTCACAAAACGTAAACGACTCAAGATTTACAAACGCGCACCAAGTACGCACAACTTTTATCGCTTGGTTAACCATAGTGCCATTGGTGAGCTACGCCTTGATGATGAAGGCAAACCAAGTCAAATTAGTATTCTGACGAGTGATGGTGACGAAGTTCATTTTCCACCGACACGTGCTGAAAGCTGAGTATCAATCCCCAAATGACTTGCCCTTTGTAAGAGGCAAGTCACCTTGAACTAACTCAGGAGTTTAGGTTTTTTGGTGAGAAAGTGGCCATGCTTAAATGTCAACGGCGTGCTAAATTTGGTATCGCACCTTGAGATCTTCCGTATTTATTACCATGTTAACCAAATAAACAATAGCTCGGTGTTCATTATGTTTAATTCTCTCACATCATTATTTAAACAACTCATTGATGGCTCTGATTTAAGCCAAACCAACACACTTTCCCCTAACATGGCTATCGCGTGTTTGCTTTGTGAAGTTTCTGGCGCAGACCATAGTGTCGATGATAGAGAACAAGAAACAAAGCGCTCTTTATTGATGAAACTGCTTTCGTTAAATGAAGAAGAATCAAATACTTTGTTAGAGCAAGCGCAACAGAAAATAAAAGATTCCGCTTCGCTGTACGACTTTACCTCTCAACTAAGAGAACTGACTCAAGAAACTCGTTACAACTTAATCAAAAGCATGTGGGAAGTCGCTTACGCAGACGGCGAAATTGACCCGCTAGAAGACGCGGTGATCCGTAAAACAGCAGAGCTACTCTATGTTGATCACAGCGAGTTCATTCGAGCGAAGTTACAGTCTCAGTAAAGTGACGAGATGAGTATATAAGTCGCTGGCTAACTCTAAGCTCCCCCTATAATGACAACAGATATCGCTTCTGTAGCCATAAAAAAACGCGCACTCTGCGCGTTTTTCAATAAGCCAACGACATTGTTATTAAAATACTGGTCAAGGTATGTGTTTAGCTCTTTCCACACTAAACAGACTGCATGACAAAACAACAATGGTTGGATGATTATTTAATTACAAGCTAGCTAGGTTCGAATAACTAAAACATGGTCAAAGCAAGCTTAGCTAAGTTATATGCATCTACATAGCCAGAGTGTTGACGCCCTTCCCAGTCTATTCCTTTTGCTTCTTGAGCGGCTCGATGGCCTATACGTTTATCTTTAAGACGATTTTGAATACGGTAGAGTGTCGCTAAGTTGATGAACTCTGTGAACGGTGCTTCAATACCTTTTTGCTTACACTCTTCTAGAAGAATGACGTCATCTCGCCCCCAAGATGCAAAGATTTTGTTGCGACCACCGAAGTTCTTAACCATGGATTTAAGCACTTCTTCTAGTGGGCGTCCTTGTTTTTCAATCTTACGTGGTGTGATGCCCGTTAACTCAGCGCAAAATAGAGAGACTTCATCGTGTTCTGGTTTCACGTAGTATTGAGCACGCTTGACTATCTCACCTTTAGACAAATCTATTTCAGCTAACCCCACTTCGATAATTTCACCCGTGCTGCCGACGCCATTTTCGTTCCAGCAACACATTTCTAAATCGAAGCATACAATACGGTTATGGTTCATAGTTTGCCTTGGTTCCTAACATAAAAATTTAAAGCGTGCGATTCTATCGTAACACGGCGTAAAACTCGAATTTGTGCGCCCATTTAATCGCCGATCGACACATTATTACGGCCGTTTTTTTTACTCAAATAGAGTTGACTATCCATTTTGTGATACAAGCTCTCAGGATCTTCTTCTTTATGGATAACCGCACCGATACTCAACGTACAGATAATTGACGCATCACCATAATCAAAAGCCGTACTTGCCACAACACTCCGTAATTTTTCTAGGTAAGCTTCTAGCACTGCTCTATCAATGACTTTAGAAATAATACAAAACTCGTCACCACCAGCTCGGTAAAACTTATCTCCCGGTTTTAAATTAGCACTGACCAGCTTAGTGACATGTTGTAACGCTTCATCTCCACCTAAATGGCCGTGTTTGTCATTAATCACTTTGAAGTGGTCGATATCAAAACCAACCAAGGCGAAGTTAACACCTTTGTTTATCTGATTAAGCAAATGATCGTTGAATGCTCGGCGATTCAGTAGTTGAGTTAGAGGGTCTCGCTCTGCCATTCTTTTTAATTCAACGGTTTTGAGCTCCAACATGACCGCTAAGCGCTCTTTTTCTCGAGACTGTAAATTCACAATCCAACTGATCAAAAAGGCGATTACCAATCCGGCTAGTGTCGTGCCCGCTAAAATAGAACGCTCCCAAGCTGAGACTGCGTCAGAAAGCTTAAAGTCAATACGCCATTCACGGTTAGGCAGTTGAATGGTCCGGCTTATAACCGTTCCTCGAATGTTGTCCCAGCTCGCACTTTGAAAGAGAACAGGGTCATCTGCTGCGTCGAATCCCAAATCTTCTACGCGCACCGACATATCGAGCTCCGTCGCGGTTTTCGTAATCAAATCCTCAAAGTAAACCGTACTTCGGATAACACCGGTCACTACTCCTAATAAATATTTGTTCTCGAAGTCGAACACTGGATGGAACACCAGCAACCCAGTCTTAGGTATGGACTTGTCATAACCATCTTGCAGTAAGCGAACTTTATCCGAGACATTCGCTCGCCCATTTTCGGAAATATCATCCAAGATTAAATCGAAGCGTTTGCGCGAAAAATAGAAACCCAATAGAGAAAGGTTTTCCGGTGTTCTTGGGTAGATATCCGACGCGATGAAAATTGGCTCATTGTGTTCAAAAATGTACCCGTAGGTTTTGGGACCATCTTTAGGAACGGTAAACGGTTGGAAGTTTGGAAATTTTTGACGGGTCTTTAAAATATGTTCATCAAGATCTTCAAATTCGACCTTTTGCATCCATTGAAGTCCAATGAGACTTCGCGAGCTATTAATCACTTGTTCCGCATACATGGGAAACGATGGCCAATAGCTTCGCTCAATCGAATGGAAAAAGTTTGCGCCCGCACCAATGAACTTTAGATCATTCTCGACGTTTGCTTTAAGTGATTCTGCTTGTCGGTCGGCTAAAGTATCAAACGTCGTCTGTGTATACCGTTGCTGCATTGTATAAGCAGCACCGACTACACCAGCAGTGACACATAAAGTCGCCAAAAAAGCTAAAATAGAGTCTGAATGTCGTTTTATAAAGCTCTTATGAGCGGTGCTTTGTGTCATATCGTAATTTTTGATACTTCCGTAAGTTAAACTTCGGGATCTATTGAAATACTGCGTTAGCAATGCACAAACATCAAGCAACAACCTATATTGGGGAGTCTGATCGTCGATTTTTCACTCTGTTCGTACGGTATAGTCACGAATTATTACAGCCTTAAGCCTTGAATATGCTACCATCCGTCATCATTTTAATGTCTAAACTTGGTGCAAGATCGCAAAGACGATCGTTTTAGTGAACAAATATGAGCCAATACTGAGCACCAATAAATCAATAGAAAGAGAAAAAACGTCATGAACATTGATTTGAACCTAATTCCTCAAACGTTCGATATGCTTCACGCAGGCCTAACCGCATCGAGCGTTTTGCTTCTTCTAGTTGCAGTGTCGCGCAAATCAAAAGTGGTCGAGAAAGTGGTAGAAAAACCAGTCGAGAAAATCGTCGAGGTTGAGAAACCAGTTGAGAAGATCGTTGAAGTAGAAAAAGTAGTGGAAGTAGAGAAAGTCGTAGAGCGTGTTGTAGAAGTTGAATCAAAACTTGCAACCGCATCAACGGACTCTGCAATGCAGCTGCTTTCTATCATGCAACAAGAAGCACGTCTGATTGACTTCCTAAAAGAAGACCTAACGTCATTCTCTGATGAAGAAGTAGGCGCAGCCGCTCGCGTAATCCACACTGGCGGTCAGAAAGTACTGAACGACTACGTGACGCTAGCGCACGTTCGTAACGAAGACGAAGAAACTCGCATTACGGTTGAAGAAGGCTTCAACCCACAAGAAATCCGCCTAACTGGCAACGTAACAGGCAGCGCGCCATTCAACGGCACGCTAGTTCACAAAGGTTGGAAAGCAACATCAATGACGTTGCCTAAACTGGCTGAGAACTACGATGCATCTGTGATCGCTCCAGCTGAGGTTGAGCTGTAATGGAACACATGAACCAAGAAAACCATTCTCAAGAAGCGTCTGTTGAAACTCAACAGACACCTAAATTCAGTGTTGGTATCGACTTAGGTACAACACACTGTGTCATGTCTTTTGTTGATACACACAACGAAGACGCTCGCGTTGAAGTGATGCCAATCCCGCAGTTAACTGCGCCGGGTACGGTAGAGACTCGTAGCCAATTAGGCTCTTTCCTTTACCAACCACACGAACACGAAATGAACCCGCAATCACGCGTTCTTCCGTGGTCGAGCGAGCCAAAAGCTCTGGTTGGTGCGATTGCACGTAACCTAGGTTCGAAAACGCCAATTCGTCTTGTTGCAAGTGCGAAATCTTGGCTTTGCCACGCTGGTGTAAACCGTCGTGATGCTTTCCTGCCAGCAGGTAGCCCAGAAGAAGTGGAAAAAGTATCCCCTCTTCGCGCGACAGAGCTTTACCTAGAGCATCTAAAAGACGCTTGGAATCACGCGAATCCAAATCACAACCTTGCCGATCAAGACGTAACTATTACGGTTCCTGCTTCTTTTGATCCTGCTGCTCGCGATCTAACTGCAGAAGCTGCACGCAACGTTGGTTTTGTGCACCTAACGCTTCTAGAAGAGCCACAAGCTGCGCTTTACAACTGGATTGATAACAGCAACGACAAATGGCGCGACGAAGTTGAAGTTGGCGACATCGTGCTTGTGGTCGATATCGGTGGTGGTACAACCGACCTTTCTTTGGTTGAAGTAACTGAAGACGACGGCAACCTAACTCTGAACCGCATCGCGGTAGGTGAACACATCCTACTTGGCGGTGACAACATGGATCTTGCACTTGCGTACCGCTTGAAAATGAAGCTAGCGCAAGAAGGCAAAGAGCTACAGCCATGGCAAGTTCAGGCAATGACACACGCATGTCGTGACGCGAAAGAAGCGTTATTGAACGACAGCGAACTTCAGTCAGTGCCAATCGTAGTACCAAGCCGTGGTTCTAAACTGCTTGGCGCAACGCTGAAAACAGAACTGACTCAAGAAGAAGTACAACAAACACTGGTTGATGGCTTCTTCCCTCAAGTTGCAATTACTGACCACCCTGTTCAACGTAACCGTGGAGCACTAACGCAAATGGGTCTGCCTTACGCACAAGATGCAGGCATTACTCGTCACATTGCAGCGTTCTTGTCTAAGCAAGCCAATGCTCTTTCTACTTCAGGAAATGGCGCAGAAGCAGCAGCTCAAGATTTCAACCCATTCGCTAACATGCCTGGTATGCCAGGTTCGGATGCAGCGCAGTCAGCTGACTTCATCAAGCCAACCGCAATCCTATTCAACGGTGGTGTTCTGAAATCGAAACTTCTAGCAACTCGTCTAGAAGACACGATCAACGAATGGCTAATTGAAGCAGATGCAGAAATGGCAAAACGCCTAACAGGTGTGGATCTAGACCTTGCAGTTGCTAGCGGTGCGGCTTACTACGGCTCTGTGCGTCGTGGTCAGGGCGTTCGTATCCGTGGTGGTATTGCTTCGGCGTACTACGTGGGTATCGAAAGTGCGATGCCAGCTATTCCGGGCATGGCGCCGCCAATGGAAGCACTTTGTGTTGCACCATTTGGTATGGAAGAAGGCTCAAGCGTTGACGTACCAAGCCAAGAGTTTGGTTTGATCATCGGCCAGCCAGTTAACTTCCAATTCTTCGGCTCAACGGTTCGTCGTGATGACCTAGCAGGTACTCACCTAGACTACTGGGCACCAGAAGAGCTTGAAGAGCTTCCAGAAATCCAAGTAACGCTGCCTGTATCTGAAGGTCGTCGTGAAGGTGAAGTGGTTCCAGTAACCCTAGCCTCTCGCGTCACAGAGCTTGGTACGCTTTACTTAGAAGCCATTGCCGCTGATAACGGTCAAAAATGGCATGTTGAGTTCGATGTGCGCGAAGACGCGAAAAGCAACTCAGACGAAGAAGAATAAATAGAAATCAAACGGCATCCAATCGGGTGCCGTTTTTAAATACACGAAGGTTTGTATGGCATCTCCTCGTTTTCTTGTTGGTATTGACCTTGGCACCACAAACACTGTTGTGGCGTACTGTGAAATCACCGACAACCTTGAACAATCCGAAGTATCCCTATTCGACATCGATCAATTGATTGGCCCGGGTGAAGTGGTTCGTAAGCCATTGCTGCCCTCTTTCCGCTATCACCCTGCGGTTGGTCAAATCTCCCCTTCTGACCTAACACTCCCTTGGGAAAACGAGCCTGTCTCTGGCGACATTAGTAATGTGATCGTGGGTGAATGGGCTCGTGAATTAGGCGCGAAGGTGGAAGGACGTCAGGTATCCAGTGCTAAAAGCTGGCTATCGCACCAAGCAGTGGATCGTAGTTCAGACATTCTTCCTTGGGCGGGCGCGCAAGACGTAGATAAAGTCTCACCCGTTATTGCCAGCGCAAGCTACCTCAACCACATTCGTCAAGCATGGAACTACCGTCACCCTAGCAATAAGCTAGAAGACCAAGATGTGGTTGTGACCGTTCCAGCTTCGTTCGATGAAACCGCTCGTAAACTCACGCTTGAAGCTGCACAGCTGGCTGGTTTAAAGAAAATCGTCCTGCTCGAAGAACCACAAGCCGTATGTTACGACTGGTACGCACGCCACCAGCAAACCGCAGCTGATGAACTCAAAGAGTTACCGCTGATTCTGGTGTGTGATGTGGGCGGTGGTACTACCGACTTGAGCTTGATTGAAGCCAGTTTCTCTTCTCAAGATGAACTAGCCCTTGATCGTATTGGTGTTGGCGAACACTTAATGCTGGGCGGTGACAACCTCGACTTAGCATTAGCGCACCTTGCGGAGAGCCGCCTTTCTCAAAATAAAGGGGAACAAAGTAAGAAGCTCACTGCTGCAAGCCTGACTAAGCTGATTCAGCAAACTCGCAAAGCGAAAGAAAACTTGCTTTCAGCGAGTGCACCTGAAGAAGTGAAGATCACCATGCTGGGCAGCGGCTCGAAACTTCTTGGCGGAACAAAGAGTATTGGGCTGAGCAAACAAGAAGTGCACCAAATCGCTTTAGATGGCTTCTTCCCGCTTTCTGATTTCAGTGAAGTGCCGGACAAGCGCCGCAGCGCCGTCGTCGAGTTTGGTCTTCCATACGTTGCTGACCCAGCTGTGAGCAAACACGTTGCCGAGTTCTTAACTCAGCACCAACAAGTTGCTCGTGCCGCTCTCGGCATTAAAGACGACAAACAAAATGCAATTCCGGTAGGTTTGCTACTTAACGGTGGTGTGTTCAATAGTGAACTTGTGACTGAGCGAGTCACTACCCTACTGTCCGATTGGCGCGGCGCTCCGGTTACGGTATTAGATAACCCACATCCAGATTGGTCTGTTGCACTAGGTGCTGTTGCGTTTGGTAAAGCACGTCGTGGTGCACAGCTAAAAATTGGTGGTGGTGCAGCGCGTTCTTACTTCTTGCATCTTCAAGAAAAGAACAAGATGGGCAAAGCGCTCTGTTTGCTTGCAAAAGGGACAGAAGAAGGTCACGAGATCCGCTTAAGTGGTCGTCGTTTCTCGCTTACCCTAGGTGAACCTGTTCGCTTTAACCTGCTGACTTCTACCCACGACACCTTAACCAATAACACCGCTATTCAAAACGGCGTGATGGTTGACGTTGACCCCGACTTATTTGCTCCTCTGCCACCTTATATCACCACCCTTGAAGGTGAAGGTGCCGAACTGCAAGCCAACCAAAAAGAGCGCGTAGAAGTACAACTGGCGTGTCAGTTGACTGAAGTCGGCACGCTTAAGATGGAATGTGTCAGCGCAGAAGACGACAACAAACGTTGGGAGCTAGAATTCGAAGTTCGTAACAAGCAAACCGATGACAGCGAGCAAGTTAAACTTCACCCTAAGTTGAACGAATGTAAGGAGCTGATCGCTCGCCTTTACAGCGGTAATAAGAAAAGCGCGGAAAGCAAAGAGATCAAAACCTTAGCCAAAGATCTTGAGAAGAAACTTGGCAAACGCGATGAATGGGATTTCACGACCCTACGTCAACTGTTCGATACCTTTGCACAAGGTCGTAAGCGTCGCCGCCGTTCAGAACAACACGAGAAAAACTGGCTTCGTTTGGCTGGCTTTGCACTGCGTCCGGGCTTTGGCGATCCAACCGACTCATGGCGTATTGAGCAAGTTTGGGGTCTCTACCAACAAAACATTCAGTTTAAGAACCATCAAGGTTGGACCGACTGGTGGGTGTTCTGGCGTCGTATTGCCGGTGGTTTAAGCCAAGAGCAACAAGAGACCATCTTGGCGGACATCGCGAAATACCTACATCCTGGTGCGATGAAAAACCCACAATCCGCCAAAGCGGCACAAGATATGGGTTACGAGTCGATGGTGCGCTTGTCTGCCTCTCTGGAGCATTTAGAAGTCGAAGACAAAGTTCTATTGGCAACGTGGTTCTTGAGCAAAGCCATCAACCATAACCAGTTCGAACAAGCACACTGGTGGGCAATGGGTCGCTTGGCATCACGTACGCCTTTATATGGCAGTCAGCATAACGTCGTTCCTCGTGAACAAGCGGAACAGTGGTTGCCTAAGCTGCTAGAGCAGAACTGGCAGAAAGAGCCAATGATCGCTTTCGCAGCCGTAATGATTTGTCGTAAGACGGGCGACCGCCTATTCGATATCTCAGACGACTACCGTGATCAGGTACTGGCTAAGTTGAAGCAAAGCAAGGTACCTGAATCTTGGGTATCACTGGTTGAAGAAGTCAAAGAGCTATCTGAGAGCGAATCGAAACGTATCTTCGGTGATGCACTCCCAAGCGGTCTGACACTGGTAAATAACTAGGCTCTCACGCTTATAAACGCAACAAAGCCCTTCTCGTGAAGGGCTTTGTTTTATCTGATTCTAATAGCTGACGAAAGACGACTCGTTAGTTCATTTCCGTATTGATCACCACATCACGCGTTTCATTATCCATATCACTGATGCCAACAACTGAGATTTCACGGTCAGATAAATTCTCAATCATGCTGTCTTCTAACCCACCGTCCGTCATCCACGCATAGAATTTTTCCGCAATACGATCCGAACCTTCTCCGACAAACGTTAATGTGACCTTCTTCATTTGTGACACTCCATCAATTTACGATTCAGCCACTTAAGCGTAGTATGTTTCGCAAATATCGACATAAACTAGGACTAACTTCTTTTATGAGTATCGAAAAATTTGACGCGATTTATCAGCGCGCTGCCGAGCGTAAAGGTGGTGAAGATCAACTTGAAGCGCTTTTGTCTCATCCACTAAGCAAAGAAGAGCTGGCAGCGATTCCCGACGACCGTTGGCTGGCCGCTTTTTCGATGAAAGTATTCCAAAGTGGGATTTCGTGGAGCGTGGTTCGCAACAAGTGGCCGAACTTCGAAGAAGTGTTCTTTGGGTTTAAGATTGAGCCGCTATTGATGCTGTCAGATGAGCAATGGGAAACCAAAGCAACAGATAAACGCATTATTCGCCACCTCACTAAAGTCATGTCGATCCCTGCCAACGCACGTATGATCCACGAAGCAAAAATCGAATACGGCTCGTTTGGCAAAATGGTTGCCGATTGGCCGCAAGAGAAAATCACCGACCTATGGGCATATTTGAAGAAACGCGGTAATCGCCTAGGTGGCAATACCGGTCCTTACACACTGCGTCAAATGGGCGTTGATACCTTTATCTTGTCTAGTGACGTCGAGGCATACCTGCGCAATTGCAAAATCATTGAAGGTGGCAAAGATACGAAAAAATCGCTCGATGCAGCCAACAAAGCGTTTGTTCAATGGCAACAAGAAAGTGGTCGAAGCCTGTCTGAGATCAGCCAAATCATTGCGTTCAGCACCGGCGATAATCGCATTTAATCCAGACTGAACACAAAATAAAAAACGGCGCACCAAATATTGTATTTAGTGCGCCGTTTTTATGTTCATTGGTTCAAAGTACAGACTTACTTTGAAGCCAGTGATTCCCACTCAGTCAGTAGCTGCATAATACGATGAGAATCGTCCCATGTTGCACAAGGGTTTTCTAACGAGGTACGCCCTGCTTCAACCGCTTGGCGAATATTGCGCACTTGATAGAAGAAAGCGTCCCCTGCCGCTGGAACAGACACTTCACGCTTCGACGTCTCGTAAATTTCCACACTAAACTGGTTTTCTTGCGTTGGTAGCCATGGGTTTGAATCTAACGTAATACAGCCTTTGCTACCCAGAATGGTGAATTGGTGTTTCAATCCGTGATCTTCGGCAGTGTGTACGCTCGCCGTTTGCTGCTCACCGAATTGCATCATCAAACTCGATTCACAGATATTCCCATCGCTACCTCGTCGACCGATCGCCGTCATTGAACGATTCTCAAAGGTTTGTTCACCCAACATGGTTTTCACCACCAAATGCACCAATGACATTGGGTAACAACCTAAGTTATACAAAGCACCTTTACTGTCTGGATTCACAAAGTGCGCAATCGATGCAATGTAAGAAGTATGCATCGAGCGAAGTTCACCAATCTCTCCCGATTTAAGCACCGAAACCAACTCGCTGATCAACGGGTGATGCAAGTACATTAAGCCTTCAGCAAAGAACACCTTGTGCGCTTCTACTGCTTGAAGTGCCAGCTCGGTTTTTTCCATATCTACCGAAAGTGACTTTTCACACAAGATCGCTTTTCCCTGCTCTGCCGCTTTAACGATAAAGTCATGATGAAGGTGATTTGGCAATGCGATGTAAATAATGTCGACTTGCTCATCGGCAATCAATGCATCGGAATCGTTGAACGTATTCTCGATGCCATATTGCTCAGCGAATGTCTTTAAGTTCTGCTCCGAACGCCCAGCAACCGCGTACAGTTCACTCTTGTCATCGCCTTGGATTGCTTCAGCCATGACACCTGAGATAAAGCTTGTGCCTAAAATGCCCCATTTCATGTTCGCCTCTCCTATTGCGCTTGGGTTTCGAATGCTTGGACTAACTCTGCCACTTCAGCAGCAATAAACGCTTGTGTATGCGGCATAGCAAAATGCGCTTCAATCGCGGTGCGGTTTTCATATCGCTCCCAAAGAATCACACGTTGTGGTTCTGTAGAATCGTAGGTCGCATTCGCTTGCAAGCACCCCGCTTCGCTTTGCATATCAAGGCAAAATTGTTCAATGGCTTCAACCACTTGTTGTCTTGGCTTATCGGCATTCATTTTCAGTTCGGCGGTAACAAAAATCGTCTCGCTCATGATGGCTCTCTTTCTCCATTCTTAATCATACGTCCACTGTAATTAACCTCATTTGATTGATAAACTCTGCTTTAGTTATTTCTTTATCAACTCTGGGTGTGTAATGGATAAATTAACAAGCATGAAGGTTTTCGCTTACGTGGTCGAACACGGCAGCTTTCGTAATGCAGCACACCACTTTGATATTTCACCGACCATGGTTGGCAAGCACGTGAGCTTTCTTGAGCAAAGCTTAGGTACACAGCTAATTCATCGCACCACGCGCAAACAGTCCCTGACCGAAGCTGGCAGACTCTACTACCAAGAGTGCCACCGCATTATTGAAGACATCACCAACGCAGAGAACCTGATCCAGACGCTGATCAACCGTCCAACCGGAACTGTAAAAGTTAACTGCCCTGTCACGTATGGCAAAAAGGTCATTGCTCCTATCGTGGCTGACTTCTTAGCTGAATTTCCCGATTTGAACGTTGAGCTAATGTTGGACAACAATTTGATTGACCCATATCGAAGCGAAGCTGACGTGATTATTCGAATCGGTGAGTTGGTCGATTCGTCGTTAGTCGCGAGAAAATTGGGTGAATACCACATGACTTACTGCGCCTCACCCTCTTACCTTGAGCAACATGCCCCTATCCAATCACTTGATGACTTAGCACACCATCATTGTTTGGGGTTTCAGTATCACCAAGGAGAAAGCCAACAAGTGGTGAACATGCCATCTAATACCTTTGGAAACAGCAACACCCGATTAACGTCTAACAATGGCGATGTACTTAAGTTCGCCGCGTTAAAAAGCTCTGGTGTTCTTATGCAACCAAAGATCTTAGTTGAGCAGGAAATCCAATCTGGTGCCTTGGTAGAAATTCTGCAGCAACATGCTCCCAAGCCAAAACCGATCCACCTGCTTTACCGTTCAAAACAGCTTTCCCTTAAAAACCGTACCTTGGTCGATTTTATTCTTTCTCATGTGAATCCATAACGTCACCCCATAAAGCGGCGACAATTTAACCATTTAATTAACTTTTATTGTCGATATGACAAATATTATTGCTTGTTAATTGTCTTTATTTTTCATGTTGTTAGTCAGAGACACCCATTAACTAGGCATAATTTATTGATTCACACCAATTGCATTGCTCTGACAAAGTGACTAGGATTGCCGCCTTTCCTGAGTGAACTATCAAAAAATATCGAGAAATTTAATCTAATTTCTCTTCCTGTTCGTGTGCAATCACAACATTTACACTCATTTCAAATTGCATAAGCACATTCCTTTGCTTATGAAAACGACATTGATTTCTCAACGCTTCTAGTCACATATGTGGCTTTTTGGCTTGAGGGAGATTTTTATTCAAGGTAGGTCACAAGGACGCTACCCCTTGACTGCATTTACTGGAGGATAAGATGCCTAAAGGTCTAATGCTGACTGACTTAGCCATCGCTGGCTTACTATTGATTTTGGCAAAAGTCATTCGCGTTCACGCGCCATTACTACAGCGTATGTACATTCCATCGGCGGTTCTCGCAGGATTATTCGGTCTAATTTTTGGACCAGCCCTGTTAGACGTACTGCCTTGGACCGATACGTTTACCGCTAACGCAAGCCTATTAACTGCTGCACTTTTTTCTGCGTTAGGTCTGGCAACGGATGTTCCATCACCTAAAACCGTCGCACAGCGTGCTGGCTCATTGTGGGCGTTTAACCAAATCGCTTCTGTTTCTCAGTGGTTGTTTGCGGCAATGTTTGGTCTAGTTCTCACAACCTTCTTCTGGCCAGAGATTAATCCCGGCTTTGGTGTGACAATGTCTGCGGGCTTTATGGGCGGACACGGTTCAGCCTCTGTTGTTGGTGAAATCTTCACGGGGCTTGGCTGGGAAGATGGCTTCACACTTGGCTTAACGTTCGCAACCGTGGGTATTTTCATTTCAATTTCTGTCGGCATGCTCATGCTGCAATTCGCATTGAAGATGGGTTGGATTCGTAGCTTTACGACCTTCGACAGCATGGACGAACACGAACGCAAGGGCCTTGTTAAGCCTGTTGATCAAGAACCGGTAATGAAAGACACCATGTCTTCCCTGTCGGTTGATTCTTTTGCGATTCACGCGGCGTTGGTTGTAGTGGTAACAGCTTTCTCGTATGTAGCGGCTAACTACTTATCTTCTTTCCACGATAAGGTACAAATCCCTACGTTCGTAACTGGCTTCCTTGGCGGCATGCTCGTGCGAATCGTCGCAAAACAAACCAAAGCTTCACGCTATCTTTGTGACGGTGCATTCAAACACGCTGCGGGCATCAGTACCGATTATTTGATTATCTTTGGTATCTCAGCCATCAAGATTACCGTCTTAGCCCAGTATTTAATGCCGATGGTAGTGCTTGCAATCGGCGGTATCGCCTTCACACTATGGCTAATCTTCTGGGTTGCCCCACGTATCATGGGAGAAGATTGGTTCGAGAAAGGCATTTTCTCTTGGGGTTGGTTAACCGGTACGGTTGCCATGGGTATTGCGTTGCTTCGTATTGTTGATCCAAAAATGCGTAGCAAGGTGCTTGATGATTACGCTATCGCTTATGTCCCTGGCTCAATCACTGACATCTTCATCATCTCTTTGATGCCAATCGCGATGTATAACGGCATGCACTGGCAAGCGCTTGGTGTAGGATTAGGTTACATCGCAATTGTCTTATTTATTTGGCGATTCATTTTTAAACGTAACCGCAGTGCTCTGACACACGAATCTTAGTCGCTTTACTCGGGAGGATTTTATCCTCTCGAGTTCATTCCTTGGTTTTTATCAAAATCACTCCTCATCTCGAAGATAAGCAACCTGTTTTATATTTGAGATTTGCAATCCCGATCTCTTACTATCATTCTTTTTTAATACTTGACCTGAAAGTTTCTATATCAGAATAGCCGCCTATTCGTTTCTAAAACATGGAGAAAGGCTGTGCGTCGCTCTCAAGGATTTACTCTTATTGAACTCATTGTGTGCATCATCATTCTTGGTATTGTAAGCGTCGTTGCATTTCCTAAATTTCTTGGCTTACAAAAAGATGCCAGAGTTGCGGTTCTATATGGAGCCAGAGAAGCACTCATGACCGCCAACAACTTTGTCTACACCAAAGCAGTGATTCAATCTCAAGAGACAGTAGATGGCGGCATACAATATAACATTGATCTAGATAATGACGGCCATAACGACCTAATTGGTTACTTTGGATTTATCAAAAATGTTATTCCAGCAAAAGAGCTAGCAGGCTTTGATCCGCAACTCACTATCAACACTTGGTATGGGGTAGACAGCCCAGACGAACCCTACTTCCTTATTGGTTTTGCAAACAAGCCTGTTGGTCCAGAACATATGTGTTATGTCGAAGTTTACTACCCAGAAACTCCTGGTGGCCAAGTGAAATACAAAATACAAACTGACGATTGCTAATTCCCATAGAGAGTGGCAGTAACACTTTTACTTTTGGTGTCTTCATCGTTATTGCAAGGTCATGGCTCCAAAACCACCATTAACAACTATTTCACATAATGTCGTCGCACAGTTAGCTCATAGAGATAAAACCAGTAATTTGCGCCGACACATGGTTATAATTGAAACAATCTATCGTTTTTAAACCCGCCTATAACTTGTGCTTGTAAACTCATCATTTCGCTCAATAATAGTTCTATAACAAATTCAATAATTTAAAGCGGGAGGCGTAATGAGAATATTCTGGCAGCTACGTTGGTATTTCCAACAAAAGTGGAGGCACTATGTCGGATCCATTCTGCTTTTCGCTGTGATATCAGCACTACAGCTTGTTCCGCCCAAAGCAGTTGGCATCATAGTTGATGGCGTCGTAGACAACACTTTAGATACAAATACGCTGATTCTATGGCTCTCAGGGTTAACTGTACTGATCTTTACTATTTATGGGTGTCGCATCTTATGGCGAATTTGGCTTTTCGGCGCAAGCTGGGAGCTCGGGACCATTCTACGTAACCGTCTATATAGGCATTTATCGACACAGCCACCTCGTTTTTTTGAACGTTACAAGACGGGGGATCTGATGGCTCGTGGCACTAATGATGTGCGTAATATCGTTATGACTGCCGGCGAAGGGGTTTTAACCGCCGCAGACTCTTTGATCACTGGTATTGCGGTTTTAATCATTATGGTAACGCAAGTAAGCTGGAAGCTCACCGTAATGGCGCTTCTTCCAATGCCATTTCTTGCCATCATCATCTTCTTTATTGTGCGTATCCTACATCAACGCTTTCGTGTCGCTCAGGAAGCCTTTTCTACCATGTCAGACATGACACAAGAGTCACTTAATGGCGTGCGAATGCTGCGTGCTTTCGGATTAGAAAACCAAGAGCAGCAACGTTTTGAAGAGGTTGTGGATGATACTGGCGAAAAGAACATCGCTGTCGCAAGAGTCGATGCTAGATTTGACCCGGCAATTCA
The DNA here is from genome assembly GCF_033340055.1 of Vibrio sp. 1580. Taxonomy (NCBI): domain Bacteria; kingdom Pseudomonadati; phylum Pseudomonadota; class Gammaproteobacteria; order Vibrionales; family Vibrionaceae; genus Vibrio; species Vibrio sp. 1580. The sequence continues at coordinate 49,440 of NZ_JAWOVT010000010.1, read as the reverse complement.
GTTAACCATCGGTCTTTCTTTCCTTCTTAGTGTCGCTGCTGGTGCTTACCTTGTTGATAAAGGTGAGATCACGCTTGGTGATCTGACCGCATTTACGATGTATTTAGGGTTGATGATATGGCCGATGCTGGCATTCGCATTCCTATTTAACATTTTAGAAAGAGGCTCTGCTGCATGGAACCGATTACAAGAGATCTTTGATGAAAAGCCAGAAATTATCAGTGGCAATAAGCCAATAGAAAATAAACCACTTCCGTTAAAAATTGAAATCGACGATTTCCATTGGTCTAGTGATTTACCGCCCGCTTTGACGGAAGTAAACATCGAACTGGAACCCGGAAAAATGTTGGGAGTTGCAGGGCCGGTAGGAAGCGGAAAATCGACCCTGTTAACACTACTTTTGCGTCAACATGATTTAGAAAACGGCTCAATTAAATTCGGGGATGTCGAGATCAAGGATGCCCTACTACCGCAGTGGCGCAACCGTTTTGCTGTCGTTAACCAAAGTCCGTTTCTATTCTCCAAATCTATCTTCGAAAATATTGCCTTAGGCAACCCTAATGCAGAGAAAGAAGAAGTCTATAGAGCAGCAAAGTTAGCCTGTATACATGACGATATTGAAAAGTTTCCTGAAGGCTACCAAACAGAAGTTGGTGAAAAAGGCATTACACTCTCCGGCGGGCAAAAACAACGTATTGCGATAGCACGCGCTATGCTGCTGAATGCCCAAGTGTTGGTTTTGGACGATGCACTTTCCGCTGTTGATGGACGGACCGAACATCAAATCCTTAAGAATTTGGAAACACACTACCGTGATCAAGCCCTAATCGTTATTGCGCACCGCCTCACCGCTTTGGAAGCAGCAGACGAGATCATTGTATTGAATCACGGACACATTACTGAACGTGGGCAACATAGCGCTTTATTAGCGCATCAAGGCTGGTACGCCGAGATGTTCGAGTATCAGAAACTAGAGCAGGCGATGGAGGAATAATGAATGAACCAGACCAGCACGTTTAAACGGTTAATGTCTTACCCATTATCTCAACCAAAGCCAATGATTAAAGGACTCGCCTTGCTGTTTATTGCTGCGTTAGCCAGCGCCGGCGGCCCTTGGTTGATTCAATATTTCATTGATGAGCACATCGCTAAAGGTGACTATTCACAAAATGTTCTGATTTCGCTAGCAGTAGGTTATATCGCTCTTCAGATCGTATCGGCAACATTCCAGTATTTTCAGTCATTGCAATTTAGCATTGTCGCGGCTAACACGATCAAAGCGATTCGTAAGCAAGTATTTTCTGGCGTGATTAAGCAGCCGTTATCTGCGTTTGATTACACTCCTGCTGGAAAATTGGTGTCGCGAATCACCAACGATACGGAATCTTTACAGCAATTTTATGAGCTTTTGATCGCGACCGTGGTGAAAAACGTGGTCATGATTGTCGTAATGCTTGGAGTTATGTTTTTCATGAGTTGGAAGCTCACACTCGTTGTGCTTGTATTGCTGCCGATCGTCATCGGCTTTATGTACTTGTTTAAGCAGCTAAGTACAGAAAGCTACCGAAAGATGCGTGACCTATTGACCGATATAAATGCGAATCTGAGTGAATCCATTCAAGGGATGAGTGTCATCCAATTAATGCAACAAGAAAAGCGTTTTAATAAACAGTTCAACGAGCTAACCGCAGAGCATCTGGTGGCATCTAAACGAGTGATTCGGCTAAACGGCTATCTGCTAAGACCATTAATGGACTTGCTCGCTGGTCTTGCGTTGCTTTGCTTGGTTGCGATCTTTGGTTTTAATGGTATTGAGTTGATTGGTGTGGGGGTACTGTATGCATTTATCAGTTATCTTGCGCGAGTTACTGAACCACTAATTGAGATGACTCAGCAACTTGCTCTACTTCAGCAGGCGTTAGTATCAAGCGAACGTGTTTTTGAATTGATTGATGCGAAAGAACAAACTTACGGGGACGATCATCAACCATTAAGGTCAGGTGCTATCGAACTTAAAGACCTCACATTTAGCTACGATGGTAAACAGGACGTATTAAAAGACATTTCGTTGAAGGCCAACCACCAAGACTTTATCGCGCTTGTCGGGCATACAGGAAGCGGTAAAAGCACATTAGCGTCACTGTTAATGGGCTTTTATCCAACGCAATGTGGTGAACTGCTCATAGATGGTCGTCCACTTAAAACATTAGGGAAAGACGTACTTCGCAAAGATGTGGCAATGGTCCAACAAGATCCACATATTCTCCCTGCTTCAGTCAGAGAAAACATCTCTCTCAGTCGGGCGGTTGATGACAATCAAATATGGGATGCGTTAGACAAGATAGGTTTGGCAGAACAAATTCATCGTTACCCTAACGGGCTAGACACGCAGTTAGGTCAAGGCGAAACTAATTTATCTGCGGGTCAGAAACAGCTTTTGGCGTTAGCACGTGTGCTTGTGGTAAAACCTAAGATATTGATATTAGATGAAGCAACCGCAAATATTGACTCAGGAACAGAGGCTTTAATCCAAAAGAGCTTGGCGGTACTCAGACAAGACATGACGCTCGTTGTTATTGCTCATCGGCTTTCAACTATCCTAGATGCAGACCAAATCATTGTTCTTCATCATGGGGAGTTAGTCGAGAAAGGCACACACAAAGCACTCTTAACGCAAAATGGTCGTTATGCTCAAATGTATCAGTTACAGCAAGCAAACCGACATCTACAACAGATTGAAGAAGACACCAAGCAACTCGAGGAAGCGGTGTGATTTTATGCCCGTGCCTTCTTTTATTTAGTCGGCATGAGCATAATTGGTGTAACTTCAAAATTTAGCCTTGTAAGCTTCCAATTTCTTCATAATGTGAACTAATTTTCTATTTCTTACCTATTATTGACATAACCCCTCGCTATTATCCGCGAGGTCGTTGTAAAATCGTACGGTACTTAAGTCTACTGCCTGTGGCATTGGGCTGAATTCCGCTTTCTAATTATGCACATTAATCTCATGACACAAGTCCATGGACAAAGATAAGTTTACTAACATCTATCGCTTGCCTGGTTCGATTCAAATTCGTATCGGTAAATGGCAAAAGACGTTCCGCGGCACCTCTGATTTAGTTTTACATCAGGCGCTAATGGAGCGTAATAAGCAATTTAAGAAGCCAGACTTTTTACCTAAAGGCTGGTGTGTCACTCCTGTTGATGAAAACGACATTACCATTACGCATCACGGTAAATATATCCAAACCGTTATGCGCACAATGCTGGACAGAAAGGTCTCATACAAGCGACTGTTCCTATCTCGAATGAGTCTCGAAGATGGTGAAAAAGTGCTCCACAATTACAAGCTGGAGTGGGTAAGAAAACATAACCAGATCGCCAAAAAGTACAATCAAATTAAAAAGAAACAATATATGAACTTTGCAAGAGAAGAAGAGGAAACCCTCTACCCTTCGATTCCAAAGGGTGAGTTTGACAAAACATTATGGAACAAACTTGTCGTATCATCGTTTGGTCCGCAGAAAAAGTACAAAAACCCGCACTTTGTCCGTAAAGCCGATTTCTAAATAAACACCCCTAAAGTTAGGGGTGTTTATTTATACGTTAACTCACCAGTCGTAAGTTAAACTTGCAATAACATTTTGTCGGTCGCCATACCAACAAAAACCATCACATGTCGCTATGTACTTTTTATCCGCGATGTTTTTAGCTGCGACTTGTAGCTTGTAATCGCCGATTCGATAACTGACCGTCGCATCCATTAAGAAATAACTTGGTACTTTTAGTCTCTCTTCATTGTCTCCGTATGACTCACCTGTATAGCGCGCGCCTAAGCCAACAGCAAAGCCATCAAGAGGTCCATCAAAGAAACGATAATGTGCCCAAGCTGATGATACGGTATTCGCCACTTGGGAAGGTGTTTTGCCAACCCATGCCTTATTGATGTCTTCTTTTATCTCTGCATCAACGTACGCAATGTTCCCGATCAATGTTAAGGATGGTGTCACATTAGCTACAGCTTCAAACTCAACGCCGTTATTTTCTATTTTTCCTATTTGCGTTAATTCACTCAAGTAGATACGAGCCAAGTTTTCTTTTGTTGCCCGATACGTTGCAATATTGAAATAGCCATCAAATGAATCCGGTTGGTATTTCATACCGATTTCAAATTGATCACCGCTTTCAGGCTTCGCTGGCTTACCATTGCTGTCTTCTTGAATAATTGGATCAAAGTACTGAGAGTAACTAAAGTATGGCGTGAAGCCAGAATTAGAAATATAAGCGGTTCCCACGCTAAACGTCCACTCTCCATGATCGACTTTCGTGCGAGCACCCGTGGTAACATTATGTACTTCATTACTTGTATCGTCGTAACGTGCGCCCAATAACATCGCCCATTTATCGTTGATCAGCATATGATCTTGAAAGTAGACGCCGAGCTGCTGATTATCGATTTTCGTTCTTTGTTTATCGGTTTCGCTCAATGGTTGTAGCGTATTCGGATCGAGTAACATTATGTTATCCGAATAAGTAGGATTAAATACATTAAACCTAGGATCGGGCAAAGCTCCCATTGGTGTGTTTAATAATGCATTACCATTAGCAACGATAGGGTCATTGGCAAAATCTTTACCATCGATACTGATCATTTGAAAATCTATGCCCAACATCAAGTTATGCTCAACACTTCGCCAATTTACTTGGTGCATCAAACGATTATCGATATTAAAAGCATCAGATGACCCATCTTCTGTTGAAGCACCCCGAAGTATGGTTTTGCGTTCATTTGATGGGTCCAAAACCGGCCCCAACGCAGGCACGTCAGCCGAGTAAACGTACGAATACATTTGTCTTAGCTTAACATCCATTTCGCTGTAACGAGCTGCTTGAGCAAATGAAGTGGTATCATTAAATGCATGAGAAAACTCATAGCCTAAAGACACCTGCTCACGCTCAAACGTCTCCCAGTTAGGATTGCCTATCGCTAAACTATCACTGATCTTTCCATTTTTGTTTGGCGTTAACGTTCCTTCAACTGGCAAAAATTGCAGATAAGGATCTGAGTCGTCTTTTTGATAGCTCGTTAGAAAGGTAATTTCAGACGTCTCATTAAATTTGTACGTCATCGATGGAGAGAGAAGAATGCGCTCTGCTTCTACACCACTAATTCTCGTCCCATTTTTTCTCGCTAACCCTTGAAAGCGAAAAGCTAGCTGCTCACTCACCTCAGAGTTTACGTCAAGAGAAAGTTGTTTACGGTCTTCAGAACCGTACTCCAAAGATACAAGTCCTGACCCCCCATCAAATTGAGGTCTCTTACTGACAAGATTGATAACCCCACCTGGAGGGTTTTGCCCATAAAGAACAGACGCTGCACCACGTAAAACTTCAACCCTCTCTAACGCAAACGGATCTATTTGCCAACTATAGAAGCCAGAAGAATATAAACGGGTACCATCTTGATACAACCCACTGTTCGCCTGTTTAAAACCACGAATAATAAACCAATCTTGCTTGTTATCTTCGCCAAAATAATTGGTTTGAATGCTTGGTGTGTACTGTAGCGCGTCAGAAATGCTAATAGAGGCACGATCATCCATTTGCTCTCGCGTAACAACAGACACCGCTCTTGGAGTCTCATTGATAGCAATATCAGTTTTCGTCGCTGCCCGACTCTTCGCTCCGAGATAACTAAAATCCGGACCAACTGCACTGTCTTGCTGCTGTCCAATCACAACTATATTTTCATCTTCCTGAGCCAAGACATTTGGCGTTGATAAAGCTAATACAACCGCCATCGACGTTGGTGTCAGCATAAACTGCCGAGTCATATTCTTCTCCTTTTTGTCGGCAGCCAAACCAACCCTTCATGACTTCAGCGACCGCTGAAAGAAAAGCGAGTTACGGCATCGCCAGTTGTTTCCGTAAAAGACAAACCAGAGGTTTTGCATAAAGCACTCGCATAGGTTACGAATGCCACTACGAGTGCTTATTTGTATAAGTACTTTCTTGGTTGAGGCTTAACTCATCTCTATAAACGGCGTAAACCCCACATTAAATACAAACCGCCAATGAGAGACGCCATAAGTCCTGTTGGTATTTCTTGCGGGTAAAGGACCTGTCGTCCCAACCAATCAGCCAACAACATCACCCCTGCCCCCAGTATCGCGGCGCATAACATGTGTTGTGACGCTTTGTTAAAACCAAATAAGCGAGCTAAATGCGGAGCCAACAACCCAACAAAGCTAATCGGGCCAACAACCAATGTCGCACTGACCGTGAGACAAGCAACTAAAAGAAGCAGTATTGCGCGTGAACGATCAACTCGAATTCCAAGTGCTTTAGAGGAAGCGGCACCGACAGGAAGAATATCTAGCCATCTTACGCAGAGAAAACTCAACCCTATAAAGACAAGCGCAGATAAAGACAATGGGAGTAACGTTTCAACCGAGACATAGTAGGTAGACCCAGACAACCAAGCCAATGCTTGATAACTTCTTGGGTCACCAGTGGCTAGAATAAAGCTCTGTATTGCATTCATCAGTGCGGTTATCGCAATACCAGTCAACAAAATACGCTCCGGCTGAAAGCCTGACTTACGGTTTAGCAGCACAATGACTAATACCGTCGCTAATGCGCCTACGAGCCCGCCTAGAGAAAGAGTGAAAATTGACGAACCAAACCCAGTAAACATCGCGATGATCAATCCCATCGCTGTCCCTGAACTGATACCGATCACTTCAGGACTTGCCATTGGGTTTCCACTTAGGCGTTGAATCATGGTTCCAGCAATCGCCAACATTGCCCCCGCAATTGCTGCTGCAAATAATCTAGGTGCGCGCCATTCCAAAAAAATCCAATTTTGGCTAGCAAATAAGTTTGTCCACCCTTCATTTTGCACAGCAACCGTGGCAAAAAGGACAACGGAAATTAACGTACCGATCAACGCCAATGAGATCGCTTTAGGGTTTAGCTTGTAAACATGTTGACGGTGTCGAGTTAACACTGTTTGAGTATGGCCCTGCGTCTTTTGTGATAAACGAGGTAACAGCCATAACAGTAACGGAGCGCCCAATGCAGCCGTTGCTGCTCCCGTTGGTATAAAACTCGCCATTAGCCCTGGCAGTTGCTGAATAACCAAATCGGTTAAAGTCAATAACATGGCACCAATCAGCATTGATACCCAAAGCTTATGCTGGATTTTATTGATACCTATCAATCGAGTAATCGCTGGCGCCGCTAACCCGATGAAACCGATGATTCCTACGGCAGAAACCACCCAAGAAGTGATTAACACCGCAAGCCCAAGACAGACAAAACGCAACTTAGCCAGCGAGACACCTAAACTCTTGGCACCTTGCTCGGAGAGTTCCAACAGACTTAACGGCTTTGCAATCACAAATGCAATGATCGTAGCAAGTGCGATTCGAGGGGCAAGATACGAGAAATCTCCCCATCCACTCTGAACAAGCGAACCGGCTCCCCATATCATTAAGCCATTCAGCTTTTCGGTATTCATCATCAGAATAACCGTACTTAATGATGCAAAGTACAGGTTTATCACTAACCCAGAAACAACGACAACCGTTGGAGATAACGCTCGTCGCCATGACAACAGCATCACCAACCCCATCGATATCACACCGCCGATGAGAGCAACCAAATTAGGCGCGATATCCAACATCCAAGGTGCGAATAGCGTAGCTAACATCAAAGCAAAACTTGAACCGCTCGCCACACCAAGTGTCGTGGGTGAAGCGAGAGGGTTACGCAGCACTTGCTGCATCAATACCCCAGCAACCGCTAATCCAGCACCAGATATAATCGTGGTGAAGACTCGAGGCCACCAGCTAAAGTGAAGTAAAACCGAATCTATAAATTGAAAGTTAGGCTCCCATAAACTGCTTAGAGCTAACGAAAATGAGCTTACTTGGTACAATTGGAAAGCACCAATAGAAAAGGTAAATGCCGAAAGTAACACCACAAAGCTTAAAGGCATCGTTTTCATTGTGTTAACTCCTCGACCTTACTCGCCGTAACTAACTCTGCGAAACGGAGGGCTGAAGGCATAGAACCAAAACTCCAAACGGGCGCGACTTGCATGACCTTTTCACCAGATTGTTGAACAACATATTGCCAAAATGGGTCTTGAGAGAGCTGCTCCGCTCCACCGTAAGGTAATGGCTCTACGATAACAATTTGAGCTTTTATGCCAGCTAACTTGTCGATGCCAACTAGGCTAAAGCCCCAGCTATTCGTCTTTTCATTCCATGCATTACTCAGCCCAATCTTTTCGATAGCCTGAGAGTAAAGACTATTTTGACCAAAAACACGTACGTGCTTTGTATCCATAAACTGAATCATTAGTAGTGGCGGCTGGCCTTTATTTATACGCTGTTTTAATAAAGTAAAACGTTTTTCATATTGTTGGATAAGCGCCTCTGCTTCCGCCTCTCTTCCCAGCTCTTCACCAAACCTCCGAGTGAAACTGGTAAGTACCGACCAATCTGTAATCCCGCTTTCATATAAGTCAATGGTGGTAACCGGGGCGATATCAACTAAGTGATGCTTCATTGAGGAGAAGTACGGGGCAATAAAAATACGATCAGGTCTGAGCTCGTAAATGCGCTCTATATTGGGTTGAGTCCTTAACCCTACATCCTTTGTTTGAGGTGGTAACGGTGGTGACTTTACCCAAGCATCGTAATCTTGCCCTTGAGCAACGCCTACAGGTACGACCCCTAAAGCCAACATCGTTTCAGTTTGTGTCCAATCAACCGACATCACCCGAGGTGATGCGTCAGCTAGTGCTTGAAAAGAACTGACCAAAAGCGCACTAAGTGAGAGAGCGAAAGAGAAATGTTTAAGTCGAGTGTTTGTACTGCTCATTATTCCAACCTTTAGCTTGGCATCGCCACCGGATAACCCGCAGGGTGGTCAGAGATCATCATCTCTATCCCATATATGTCCCTCAACTTAGGTTCAGTAAACACCTGTTCAACATTGCCTTGTGCAATCAAATCACCTTGATGTAATGCAACGATGTAGTCGCAAAATCGTGCAGCCAAGTTGATATCGTGTAATACGATAATAACGCCCAAACCCAGTTCTTGACTGAGTTTAGAGATAAGCTTCAACATATCTACTTGATGGCTGATATCTAGCGCAGACAAAGGCTCATCAAGAAGCAAATACTCGGTTTTTTGGGCTAACAGCATAGCTAGCCACACACGTTGACGCTCTCCTCCAGATAACGTGTCCACTAAGCGATCTGCGTATTTTAGTGTGCCTGTCATCGCCATTGCTTCTTCAACAATGTCGTGATCTTTCTTACTCAAACGTCCAAGTAAACCATGCCATGGATAACGACCAAAACCGACTAAATCTCGACCTAAAATACTGTCGGTCACCGGAAGATGCTGAGGCAAGTAGGCAATATGTTGGGCGAATTTTTTCGCTGAGAGATCGTTAATGCTCGTTCCATGCAGAACCACGTCACCAGCTGTGTATTGCTGTTGCTGTGCCAGCAACTTTAACAATGTGGATTTTCCTGAACCATTGTGTCCAACAAGGGCGTATGTTTTTCCGGGTTCAAATGTCACATCAAACGCTTTTAGCAATGACTTGCCTTCAATCTCAAACTGGAGTGCTTTAGCTTCCAACATCCCTACTTCACCTAATAGCCATTTACGAATAACAGTTATTCAAAGCTCTCATTCGTTGATCACGTTTGCCGTTCTTATTCAACAGAACGATTAATAAGGGAGGTTTTATATAACAACAAAGATACAAATGCAAACCGTTGTCATTATCATTACATAAACAAGATCATTGAGAGAATTGCTAAGTGTTAGTGATAATTTGCTCTGCTGAACTTCATTAGTAAATTATAGGCAGGTCAACGAGAGCAGCGGTCTCCCACTGCTCTCGCATAAATTTGAACGAATACTGCAGCGTATGAAGAAATGAAAAATGCCGCAGTGAATACATTAATGACGAGCGTCAGCGCCAAACTCTACTTCTTTATAGATATCGGCCAGCGACTTTTTACCTTGTTTGTCTTTGGCTGAACGCTTTTTCTTAGTTTGATAATGGTATTCTTGCTCCTGAAGTGCTTGTTCGTGCTCTTTTGCTGACTCAACAAACTCAGGATTTGCAAGTGCTTGTTGGCGTAAGCGGTTTACTCTTTCAAGGGTTTCCCACAACATACTTCACCTCCAAACTTATTACTGTATATAAAAACAGTATTGTTTAAATATTCCTCCTCGTCAACATTTCAACTTTGTTACTGCTCTTCACATTAACCCCAAGCCTGTATAGTGCTCGGGATATTTGTGGATGATTTGCTTTATATAACCTTGATGCTCTCGCAGAGCATCAACACATTCTCGAGATAACCACCCCTGATATACCCATTTTTCAAGTTCTAACAATGCGTATGGGATGGACCACGCTTGTCTATACGGATGGTGCGTTGTCATAAAATCAAAGGCATTCGCGGCAGCCGTAATTTGGGCGACTATTGGTATATCATCATTGGTTAAACCATAAGGATAACCAGTGCCATTTAAATTTTCGTACTGATAAATAATCATCTGCAAAAACAAAGTCACACTCGGGTGAACCGGATTTCCGATACGGGCAACTATGTCATCCGCTGAATCGATACAACGCTCAATATGTTGAATCAATATCGCCTCTTGTTCTTGAGAGTAATTTGTTCGGCGGCTAGCAATTTCAACTGGCAGCTGACTATCACCGAGCGCATGGAACTGAGCAAAAATACCAATATCTTCGACCATTTCGTCATTCAGGTGATAACGATCCGCTAACTGCGTTGCGATAATTTGACTGTAGTACTTCATGCGTTTGGTATGCGCGTAATACTCAGGTGAATAGCCTGGCATCATACATTGCATTCGGTTCGCTAGCGTTTCTATCGCATTGACTACTTGAGTTTCTGATTCAACCGCAAATCGAATCATTTCGAAATAAGGTTTAAGACCATTCAGCGCTTCTAAACTAAACGCATCACGTTGAGTGGAGTTCAAAAATACAAAACCAGTAAAAGCTTTATTGTCATAACAAGGAATAGCAGCCGACGACTGATATCCGTGTTTGAGTAAAATTTGAACCCGAGGACAGTGATTAATATCATGAAGGTCTTCGACGATACGAGGAACCGCGTTTTTAGAGGCAATATTGAGGTGGTGGAGTTTACGGAATGCTGATTCGTGATGGGCTAAACACCAAGTGTCGAACTCACTTTCTGCAAATGATTTGAGCACATCTTGGTCTGGGTGATATTTTGCAAATGACACCCTATCAATACATGGCAAGTGCGCCTGCATCCTGCCTTTTAGCGTTTGCAGTTGCTCGTTAAGCGGTTTTGCAAACGGGTAAAAACTCCGGTGCGCCATGCTTCACCTCCACACCAAAGCAGAGAAACAAGAAAAGCTCATTGTGTTGCAAATTCAATGGTATTTTGAGCGGTTTTCTCCACTTAAATTATCGATATACCACAACTTAAGTGTACGAAATAAAAGCACATTTCTACCAATTTTTTCACCGGATATCTTACGGTAATTTGATCCAGATTAAAAAAGCCAACGAGCGAAACTCGTTGGCCTAACAATACTGATTGATTACGATGGACTCAGTAACTAGAAGTTATTCAAAGAACGTTCTAAACAACTAGCCTAGAGCAGGAAGCACACCCAGCGTAATTAACACCTGAGCGAATACGATGCCAGTGCCAGCGATGCCCGTTATCACTAACGCACCTTGACCACCTGCGACGCGGTACTCCCCAGTAAAATCATCCGATTTACGAACCTTGATCACCATAACCAAAGGCAAAAAGATGGCTAAAATCGCTAAGGCAATCGCTGCATAGCCCAAAGCCATAATAAAGCCTTGAGGATAGAAAAGTGCGAAGCCTAGCGGTGGAGTAAACGTCACTAGTGCCGCAATCAAACGATTAGGCTTATCGTTACTTCCTTTGATGGTATCACCCAAAAATTCGAATAGACCCAAACTCACGCCAAGGAACGATGTCAACAATGCCAAGTCAGCAAACACACCAACAATGCTACCCAAATTTGATTGGTGTACTGTCTGAGATAGTTGACCAATCAGTGCGCTCAACCCTCCGTTCTCAACAAGCGTACTTTGGCTAACCACACCCAACGTCACGATTTGCCAAAAGATATAAATAACGAGTGGAATCGTCGAACCAATAATAACGGCTTTGCGTAAAGAAGAAGTGTCACCGTCTAAGTAACTCACAATTGCAGGTATACTTCCGTGGAAACCAAACGAAGTAAAGATCACCGGAATCGCCGCTACAACAAGGCCTTGTTCGATTGGCATACTTAACAAGTAAGATTCCGTAACGTTTGGAGCAAGAAAAGAAAGCACCGCAACCATTGCAATGAGCTTCATCGCGAACAGAACTCGGTTTACTTTATCGACCGTACCGGTACCCACTGTCACAACTAAAGTCACAATCAAGGTAAAGATTATCGTTGATGTAGGCCCTGAAATATCGAGGTCAAACCATTGTGCAAGGCGGTCTCCGAACTGAGCACCACCGCCAGCGATATACGCTGCACATAATGAGTAGAAAAGAAACAACATCGCAAAACTTGCCACCCACTTGCCTTTTTGACCTAGGATCTGTTTCGCCAAAGTATGAAGTGTAGCACTACTCTCCGCATGTTGATGAAGCTCAAGCATAAGCAAGGCAGTGAAAGCCATCAGAGCCCATAAACCTAGCATGATGATAATAGAAGTTGAAAAACCAATGCCGGCAGAGGCAAGTGGAAGCGCTAGCATACCAGCGCCTATTGTAGTGCCCGCAATAATTAGCGTACTACCGAATACTTTAGAACGACTCATTGTATATTAATCTTTACACTTTATTAGAAATTATCAGTATTAGATCGGGCAACGGCGGACCGAAACCAACACCATATTTGTATTGCCGTCGATATTGTAGGATCTTTAGCAGAAGATCAAGCAAAGTGTAAGGATAAAAAACCACACATGTAAACTATAACTTACACTTTACTGATATTTAACAATAACTGTGTGCATTCTTCCCTGTTCATGAACTTGGGAACAGGGTAATTCCAGTGCGCCTCTTTCAGAATTAAATCAACAAGCGCATCAGCATCTTCACGTTGAATGAGCGCACTGGTTTGCTCAATATCAATAGTTGAAAACAAGGACTCCAGATTCGCCAAAAAATGCTGAGCACTTGCGTTACCTAACTGCCCCTCGGCCGTCAACTCATCGAGCTTTCTTAGTTGAGGCTCAATCTCTGATAATGAAAAGCGCAGCACAGGCAACAAGGCTAATCCGTTTGCCATACCATGAGGTATTCCATATCTCGCACCGAATGTGTGAGCAAAGGCATGAACATAACCCAAACTCGCTTTGGTAAATGCTAAACCCGCGTAATAGGATGCCATAGCCATTTTATGACGAGCTTCGACATCATCCCCTTGCATCACAGCCCTAGGAAGATATTTAAAAATGAGTTTAATAGCGGCAACCGAATAAGCCATCGTTTCTTGAGTAGCGTTTTTCGATACATAGGCCTCAATAGCGTGGGTTAATGCATCAACGCCAGTATCAGCCGTGATCTTAGGAGGTAAACCAATCATTAAATTCGCATCTAAAGCTGCCATTAGTGGCACCAACTTTGGATCCATTAAAGGGGTTTTAATGTGTGAGGAGGGATCTGACACGACCGCAGCGATAGTAACTTCACTTCCGGTTCCAGCCGTTGTTGGAATAGCAAAAAGCGGCGCTGGCATTCGCCATACCTTCAATAGTCCAGCTAATTTTTTTATTGGCCGTTTATTGGTAACTTTCGCAGCGATGACTTTTGCACAATCCATTGCAGAGCCGCCACCCAAAGCTAATATGCCCTCACAATGAAAACGATGATAAGCCTCTAGACCGCTCTCAACCTGATCATAGGTAGGATCGGGCTTAACTTGCGAGAAAACATCTAACTGTAAATCGAGTTGTGCTGCTGCCTCAAGCACCTTATCTACAATACCGACTTGGACTAACCCTTCGTCGGTAACTAACAAAACGCGTTTAAATCCCAGCTCGGTCATCGATTCTAATAGCTCATTCATCGAACCAGGGCCGGAAAACAAGGTTGGTCTCGGCATAGGAAGGATATGGGCTGCAATTTTTAACCCAGCGGTGTAACTCCGGTATAAACGATGCTTCAACATACGAAATCCTTTTCATTTAGAGCTATCATTCTAGCTACTTTTACTACCTATGCTTACTTTGCAATCACACATTTTCAATAAACTTATCTCACTAAAAGGGCTAGCATCGCTGGGAAACCGTACCATTTTATTATCTTTCCTCAACGACATGAGCTACAGAGAAAATGTTTTCAACGACGCTCTATTGTCATGTAGTTAACAAGCTTCTTTCCCTATTACTCTGTTAGTTACAGAGCGAGCCTCGAAGAAGTCTTCTTATTTTTTGCCTTCAAAAGCAACAATATGAATTCTGTTAATCACACATCAATACCGTGTGTCTCTGGTTGAGCCCGAGCACGATTTACAAAAATAAAAATAAGAATGCGTTACATCATGATTTATTGTCGTTTTCAAATAAGTCAACAAGAGCAACAATAATCTTTCAAAACTTATACTTAGTTCAAATATCTGACTCTTAACCATGAGCTTCAGGTGATATTATTATGCAACTAGGATTATTATCCCGCCCATAATCAAAACTATGTCTAAACGCCCACCTTTTTGGGGTCTATTCGCTGTCGTACCCAATTTTTCCTATCACCTTCTGATTTGGGTTTAGCGTGGGCTAATTAGCAATGTCGGTATAAACCATGAATCATTCTTGCCATTCCCATACGGACATGGGCTTTGAAGTCGATCTGAAACAAGCACTTATCTGGGTTGCTCGAGCACTCGACTATGTCGGTGTTGATGATACGCACCATAGCCATCGTGTCGCTTACATCGCTTACCAATGTGCTCGGGTCATGAACTGGGAACCAGAAAAAGCGGAGTTTTGCTACTTCGCAGGGATGATCCACGATTGTGGGGTCTCCGAAACACAAGAACATAAAATGTTACTTGAGGAGTTGGTGCCACAAGATGTAAAAACACATTGCTTAAGAGGATACCGAAGCCTCAAGCAGTGTCGTTTGTTGCGTCAGTTTGCTACACCTGTTCTTTACCACCATACACATTGGAGTGAACTAAAATATCTTGATTTACCGCCTTTTGAAAAACAGGTCGCTGCCCTACTCTATTTAGCCGATCGTCTCGATTTTATGCGCTCCAAATACGTCATGAACTGCCACTGTGACATTGTCACACTTCATGAAGAACTAATTGCAGAATGCATCATGGCAAACGCTGGAACTTTGTTTAATCCAGACATGGCTAAGGCAATGGTTAAGCTCGTTATGACCGACGCATTTTGGTTCGCGATGGAGTCTGAAAATATAGAAACCATCGGATTAAACTTTAAAAGCATTGATTGGCTTCAAAAACAGCTCACCATCCAAGATATGAATAGTTTGGGAATGTTTATCGCTCGAATTGTTGACGCAAAAAGCCCATTTACTTATCAACATTCGCAAAAAGTGGCGGAGTTATCTCGGTATCTAGCCATCAAGCTTGGGTTCTGTGAGCACGACCAAGAGATGTTATTTATTGCTGGGTTGGTGCATGATATCGGAAAGTTAAAAACACCAGATGAGATTCTTCATAAAGAAGGCTCTCTTAATAAACAAGAGTATACGCGTATTAAACGCCATACAATTGATACTCAGCTCGCATTACACAAAGTGTTTCCCAACGCTAAAATAGCGGAGTGGGCCTCTAATCATCACGAGCGTTTGGACGGTTCTGGCTATCCTTATCATAAAACAGGAGACGAACTCGATGTACCATCGCGTATTGTCGCGGTTGCCGATGTTTTTCAAGCTCTGTCTCAGGACCGTCCCTACCGCGGACGAATGGCTCAAGCACAAATCGCCGCGATTATGGGTGAGCAAGTCGCTAAACAAGAACTTTGTCCTGACGTCTATGAAGTACTAGAGCGAAACATGACCGAGTGTTACGAGCTATCAACTAATGTTTAATCGATAAAGGGCGTATCTACGCCCTTTGCTGATTTTATGCTGGTTGCAAACCAATCATTTTGCAATATCAAGTACATTGTCTCGCACACCATTGATTCTGAACCAACCTGCAATGCTGAACCGCTCTGCGTTGGTCGGTAAAACCTCATGCGGGAATTGCTCAGATAAGAATAAAAGTAAGCGTCCTGATTGAGGAGGGATGGTTGCTATCTTATTATCGTTTAGATCGTAAACCACCAATTCACCTGCATCCTTTTCCGTCCAAGATTCGTTCATGTAAAAAACGGTTGTCAATCGACGGTTTTCATTGCCCTTAAAACAATCTAGATGCTTTTGGTAGAAATCCCCTTCCTCGTACTTGGCAAAGTGAGCTTCATACTCAAAAAGCCCCAGAAACAAGTGACGGTTCACTTCTTGGCGTATTTCTTCCATCTTATCTAAGTAAGAAGTAACCGCGTGCCCCATATTGGGCGATAACCATTGAATTTTGTCACTTCGAATTGACTCAATACGTGTCACATCGTCATTACGACCAATACGCGCTTTTTTCCAGTTACTTGGAATGCAGTCTCGTAATTGAGCCACTTCTTGTTCAGAAAGAAAATCATCCCAGATGTAGTAGCCATGGGTTGCTAACGCATCGATCATTTTATCCATTATTGTCGTTCACTCATATTAGTTGGGCGGTCTATATAAAAAATCTTCAACCCCACAACAAATGCGATTTTTTGTCGAAACGACAACAAAATAAAAAGAGAGTAAAAATAGGTGATGACGAATATAAAAATGCCGCTCATATGAGCGGCAATATCTTTTATTATTGACGAGCTTCTAATCTGGTTGGATGAACTCGCAACGGACTAAGACGTTTAATAGTCGGGCGTTGTTTGTTTTTTAACTGGATATGACAAAGTTCCAGAATTAAGCCGAATGCCATCGCAAAGTACACATAACCTTTGTTGATATGAATTTCGAAGCCTTCTGCCATCAATAAACCACCTAACAAAACGAGGAATAACAAAGCAAGTGTCTTAAAACCAGGGTAACACGACACCAGGTTATTGATTTTTTCGGCTGTCATGACCATCACGATAGCAGACGAAACAATCGCTGCGACCATAAGTGGGACATCACTTGTCAAACCAACGGCGGTTATCACCGAGTCCATCGAGAATACAGCATCCACGGCAACAATCTGCAACAGAACTACCGCTAAACCAGTACGGGCGTGAGTTGAGTGAGCCGACTCGTTGTGATTTAACCAACTCCACAACTCTTTCAGGCTTTTAGCCAAGAGGAATGCACCACCCGCAATCATGATGACGTCTCTTCCGGTAAACGCTTGGTTCGCCAAAGAAAATAGCGGTTGAGTCAGTTGCATGATCCAAGAGATTGAAAACACTAAACCAATACGAGCAATAACAGCAAGACCAATACCAAGGTTTCTTGCCAGCTTGCGTTGGTGCAGCGGCAGTCTTTCACATAAGACAGAGATAAAAACGACGTTATCAACGCCTAAGACAACTTCAAGCGCAAACAAAGTGGCGAAAATAGCCCAAGCTTCTGGTTGCATAAAAAGTTCTAGCATGAGCATGTCTCCAATAATAAGAAGACATATGGTGAAGGGTTTTGCCGACTAAAGGGGTCGTCCATTAATTATTTATACCTTTGTTACTGAGGGATCATGAGTAAATCACCAAACAATCAACAAAACAATATCTATTTTAATTAACAAGGAACAAGTTTAATTCGTGTACAAATCAATCAACTCCTCCAAATTGATTAAAATTACATAGAAGCTTTAGAATTGAATAAATGAAAGCATTAAAGTCCAACAAAACTAAGATAAATTTCTAGACTTATAAGCACCATCAATCCTTATGCAACCCATTAAATGCATTGAGCTCAAAGAGAAACAGGCGTATTTCCGAGATAAACAATAGTAAAAATTTGTTTCATGCTGATATACTGCCAAAAATCATAAGAAACCATGCTATTTATGGACTACATTGCTCTTTCGCGTATAAGCCTTAAACATCTAACTGTTTTACATATGTTGTTAACCACTCACAGCGTCACACTTGCGGCAGAACGCTTGTGTGTAACACCATCGAGCGTCAGTAAAACGCTCGGACAGTTGCGCGAAACGCTAAAGGATGACCTTTTTTACCGTGATGGCACTCGCTTAGTGCCGACAGCATTTGCGCTGCATATAGGCCCGTCAATCCATGGCATACTCTCCAGTATGAATGGGTTATTACATCAAGGCTCTTTTAATCCGGCTTACTATCAAGGTAGTTTTTCATTAGCAATGCGTGAAAGTTCGTTTGAGCTCTTTGCGCCAGTTCTACAGCACTTGTCCCAACAACTGAGCAATCACGCGCACTTGAATGTCCATGCGAAAGAGGAAATGAGCTTCGATGCATTAGCAAGAGGTCAAGTAGATTTTTTGTTGCTTCCTCACGATCTCAGCCAACCACCCACACAAAATAAAGACTTGGTCTGGAAAACCATTTTGAAAGACGAAATGGTTTGCTTAATGAGAGCATCGAACCCACTCGCTGAGCAACCCTTATCTGTTGAAAGTTACCTTTGTGCAAGACACATCGGTATTCATGATAAAGATCTGTCACAACCTTATTTTGAGCAAAATCTCACCCAAAGGCATTCAAAACGAAACTTGGCCATGCGTGTAGCCGACTTTGGTTCAGCTGCGGTGATGTGTCAGCACTCGGATTACTTGTTCACATGCTCCAAGCTTTGGGCAAGAGCGGCAATGCAAGCAAAAGGTTTGGTTGAACAAGCTCTTCCATTCGATTACGGACAGGTAGCCTACAGCCTCGTTTGGAACAAAGCGAGCTTAAACGATCCCGCTTTAAAATGGTTGCAGCAACAATTACTCGACGCCTGCGCCATGTTAGATGCCTGTGATGCGTAAGCATAGATAAACAACGGTACTACGTGAGTACTGTCGGCACTGTGATAGGGTTACTCACGTAGCATCGAAGCTCTGATTTTAAGCGTTCGATATCATGATGAGAGCACATATCCCAAGTTAACGCCTCCCCCACTACTCCGTGATGCTGAAAGGCATTTAAACGTATAATCACCGATTCAGGAAGAGTACTCAAGTAACGTCCAATTGCTACGATTTCTATATCTAAATCACTTTTTTGGGGAATATGCAGTAAGCGGACCTCGTACAATTTTTCGTGCTCAACAAGGTACTGAAGGGTTTTAAATACACGATGATTATCACGCCCAGTTAGCCACTGATGCGTCTCCGTCTGCCACGCTTTCAAATCGATCATTGCGCCATCCAGAAAAGGTAGAATACGCTGCCAACCAGCAACCGCTAAAGAACCGTTACTGTCGATGAAACAAGAGAGGTGCCGTAATTCAGGATCTTGTTTTATCTCTTTAAACAGCTCAATAATGAAAGGAAGTTGTAAGGTAGATTCCCCACCGGATACAGTAACACCACTGATGAAAAAGCGATGTTTGCGTATCAAATCGAGCATTGTTACTACAGAGTAGTCAGTAATTTTTGGATTAGATTGGTTCTGACATATCTCTATACAATGATCGCAGTGGGTGCACTCCTCTTTAAGCCAAACAACGTTGTTGTTTTCGTCGAACTTCAATGCGCCTGCTGAACATTCACTCACACACTCACCACAATGATTACAATGGTTTATCGTGTGAGGATTGTGGCAGTTCAAACACTGATAGTTACAACCCTGTAGAAAGATGACTAGACGATTTCCTGGCCCATCAACACAAGAGAAAGGAAGGATACGAGTGACTTTTGCCAAAAGGCTTCCACTTCGTCTAGACATCTTGTTCTTTCCTAAACCGAACTTATGCCTGCGTGTAAGTCGGTGTTACTTCATGACTCACCACACGTGGCGAGCGTTCTAAAATTTTGGTATTTTTTGCTGCTTCTGCACCTAGAAACGTCGTGTTGGTTCTCGAACCTTCTTTATCATATTTCGCGACATCTGAAAGTTTGATCATGTAGCCTGTCACGCGAATTAAGTCATTTGAAGTGACATTCGCGGTAAACTCACGATAACCAGCATTTAGTGCCCCTTTACATAAATTGAACATCGCTTCTGGGTTAGATTTCACCGTTTCATCAATCGTCAAAATATCGCTGATACCCGCACGATAATACTGATGATGCTTCGCCGTTGCTTGTACATAAGTGACAGGGTCTGGCTCTGCACCATAAGGCAGACGTACACCTGGCGTAACATCATGATCTAAGCTAATGCCGCCTTGTGCATGTAAGAGCGCTTTGCCATCTAAACCATATTTCACCGGGGTTGAGTCCACCAGTTTAGCCAGTGTTGCTGAAACATCATGAGCAAAAGTATTTGCTCGATCATTTTTTCCGTATCGCCCTATTTGCCCTTCTTTTTCAAATAGAAGGTTTACCGCTTCGGCCATGCCGTAAACGCCATACATTGGCGCGAAATAGGACTCTTTTATCAACCCTTCTTGCGTCAAAAAGCCTTGAAAGAAGTTCGATTTTTCATGCAAGTGCGTGCTTCTTGCGTTTATGAGCTCGACCATTAATCGATGGTAAGAAGGCAACGCACTGTTTAAGAAGTCGTTACAGTCTGATGCTCGTTTTGCAACTTCTTTTAAATTCATTCGCACCAATGTGTTCGAGCCACCTGCTAATGGAAGCGAGTTGTAGCAACTTACAATACCAAAGCGTGAGCCGTTGTAGGCTTTCGTGTGCATTGGGTAATTGGCGATATGCGGTTTACTGCATTCACAAATGTTCTGTGTCCCTTGACGAAGTAAATCATCAGGTGTAACTGTCTCGTCGTACATAAAGGTGAGATTCGGTGCGATCTGCTTGAGCTCCGCATCTACTTTTAAAACAGTGCGACAAATAATGTTGTCTGTCGGTCCGACATTCACATGCATAAACGCATCTGGCAATGTGCGATCCAGCATGATCCAAAAATGTTTTAACTTTTTGTAAATCTGGCTCTCTGTTAGGTCGCCTATGTAAGGCAACAAGACATCATCTAACTGGCCTAAGTAAACCGGAATGTTCGTTACCGAAGGAACATGATGGTAAATGATGGTCAGCATGTTCAACGCATCATCGAAATCATCAGCCGGAGACAACTCTAAATAGTCTGAGCCTTGCGATAGAAATTTAGCGTAATCAGGCAACACATAGCGAGGTTTAAACGGTGCATGACCTTCAAACATATCGCAGATGATGCCTTCATCCATTGCTTGTCTCAGTGATGGAGATACGGTCATGTAAGGAATGCACGCTTCAGCCTCTAAAGCTAAAAAACTCGACTTCTGTTTTGGAGAAAGACGGACGTCGGTCGCGATATCTAGAAAACGTTGTTGTAGTTTAGAAAGGCTTGTCATCTAAGATATTCCTACAAAGTAACCACAAGCCCACAAGACAAAATACGAGCTCTACCCCTAAAGAGTAACGTGATTTTACTCCTGCTTGGCTGTTGCCACTAATGAAAATAAACAAAACGTCTATTTCCATTCTGGAAATAAGACAAAGCTAAATTAGCGCATTCCAACTTACTATATGGGAAAACCTAACTGCGTACCGAAGTCTGTCTTATTTATCGGTTTGCCGTCGACAACATCACGCCTGCACCAATAAATACTCCCCCAGTCAAACGATTAAACAACTTCGCTCTTCCAGCGACAAACAACCAATCGGAGGCTTTTACCCCTAACAATGCATAAAATGTTAGCCAGCTAAGCTCAAAAACCACAAATGTAGACGCGAAAATCGCGTATTGAGACAGTAGCGGTGCGGAAGGTTCTATGAATTGAGGAAACAAAGCGGTGAAAAAGACTATCGCTTTGGGATTACTAGCGCCAACAATGAAACCACTAGTGAACGCGCTAAACGCTGTCGCGGAACTTTGAGTCGTTGCCGTTTTATTAAAATCTGTCTGAGATGAGCGCAACGCTTGAATACCTAACCAGATTAAATAAGCGGCGCCACACCATTTGATAATATTAAAAACTAACTCAGATGAAGCAATGACAACTCCCAGCCCGGTAAATGAGAGCGTAAGGATGATCGTAATCGCAGACAAACTGCCAAGCGCAGTCATGAAAGCAATACGAAACCCACTACTCACTCCTTTACTTAAACACAACAGTGAGCTTGGTCCTGGTGAAGCTGTGAGCACGAGAATAGCAAGAGTGTAAAAAATCCATGTATCTATTTGCATTGGCATCCCTTCCAGCAAAATGAGGTTTATAGCCCATTGTGTATAGAACTATTTTATCGCCCGGTTTCTATCCATGAAGCCGAGGTCTTAATAACCATCTTGCATCTAAACAACTTAGAAAAAATTAATAGATAGTTATGCAAATAAAATACGATCTACATGCAAGGATGTAAAGCCTGTTGTATAAGCTTATCTATTTCTCTTAATCATAAAAAGGCTTAGGATCGATCTCTAACGATGAAGGCGCGATCGCTCTTTCAATTTTGTACGCACTCGTTTTTAAATCCACCATCGTGACATCAATGTATCGTTTATACTTGCGGGAGTAGAAACATTTCACTTCTGGCTTTAATGCTTGAGATTCATTTGAAGACCAAACAATACCAACACGCCCATCGTTCAACTCGACAATGGAGCCGACGGGGTACATCCCAATGCAATTAATGAATTTGTAAACTAAGTCGGCGTCTAAATGAAATGGCGTTAGACTCAACAAGATTTTAAACGCTTCCGCCGAACTCATGCCTTTTTTGTAACAGCGATCAGCCGTTAGCGCATCGTAGATATCTACAATACAGCTCATACGGCCGTGAATTGGAATCTCCTCCCCCTTCAAGCCTCTAGGATAACCATTGCCATCTAACTTCTCGTGGTGCATCAAACAAACATCACGGCTTACGTCACTAAGTCCTTTTACGTGAAGGATTATCTCACCTGCGAACACTTGATGTAGCTTCATATGTTCAAATTCTTCAGGCGTTAGCTTCGCTGGCTTGTGCAAGATCTTATCATCGACTTTAATTTTACCTACATCATGAATAATGCCACCTACAGCAAGCTGTTTTAGCGTTGGCTTATCCAAGCCCAAGTACTTACCGAATGACACTAAAAGACAAGCGACATTGACGGAGTGTTCCAATAAGTAAGAGTCTTTTTTTCGGAGTGCAGAGACACACTGCAACGCATCTGAGTCAATCAAAACACTTTCAATGACATCGTCAGCCCAAGCTTCTACTTCATCAACTTCAATGATTTTTCCTTCAAAAGTTTGATTCAATAGTTTCTGCGCCAAATCTTTTGCTTCGGCGATCAGCTTTTTGGCTCGCTTGTGTTGGATGTCTCTCGAACGATAAGTTCGTTGACCCCTCTTAAAATCGAAGTGTTTCTGCTCTCGCGTCTCTTTAGTGGCATCAGTTGATTCATCTACAGGCTTGAAGACACACTGCTGCGAAGATAATGTTTGATCTACCCAAACATACTTTACGCCACTTGTAGCAAGCTTCTTAATGCCTTCAGGGCTAGATATCCGCCCTGCATTGGCTAAATTGACGCGCTTGTTGTGCTCTATCGCGGTAACAAACATACCAACGCCGATATCAGCGAGCGCAATTTTGATTGAATTTTTCGGATCGTACTGCATATAAAGAAGGCTTACTCGATATTAACGTCCGCATTATAAGAGATTTGATTACTTGGCGTGATAATAAATTTGAATTGATTACAATTAATGAGCATCCTGTCAATTAATAATCGGTCGCGCTCATTAAGTCCTTTTTGTTATTATGGTTTTATCCAAGATAACATATATACAAATGACGTTAGAAAACAGCACATTGATACCGACACAACTGAAAATAACTTTAGGATAATTATTCATAAATATTTATAGATTGCGGACGGCATCAATAACTGTATTTTATAAATGATTTTTACTGTTGACTATTTTTTATAAATGTCGATGATTAGCCGCCTAATCTTAGTATGTTATTAACCTAGTAGCGCATAAAATGATAGCCAAACAATTTGAACTGACACTTTTGTGATTGTAATGTACGCCAGCAGATCAACTCTATGTTATCAACCCCAACACTCATCTCTGATGCTAAAAGGCTCGAGGAGGAAATATCTTGACCACCATATTTGACCAACAAGTCTCAGATAGTGACCGAGAGTTCCTAAAAATTGTCGAAGAACGATTCATTCATATCTTCGATGTATTTAACGAAGGCCTCTTTTACATGGATGAGTTTGGCACCATGGTATTTTATAACAAGGGCTTTTATGAGCAGCTTGGTATCAACGCTGGTCGAATCAGCTTAGAGCAATGGTTAGACCTTGTTCACCCTCTCGATCGAGAAAGACTCTCCACTCGGGTCGATGCTCACATCATTACCAACAACACGAGGGTCACAACGACCTACCGCGTGCGTAAACCCAATGGACAGTACGTCTGGATTGAAGGCGTAGCCATGACCAAAGAAACAGAACATGGTCATTATATGGTTGGTAGCCACCGTGATATTTCTGAACGCAAGCTGATGGAAAGCTACATTCATCAAGTCGCATTTCATGACAATGCGTCAGGTATGGCTAATCGCGCCCATCTCTTGCTGGATATTGAAGATAGTGTGCGAGCCACTGATTCTTGTGCATCTATCTGTTACATTCAGATAGAAGAGATTAAATCTTACTTAAATCAATATGGCAGCGAGTTGGTCGATGGGTTAGTGGAAAAATTGCTACAAACTCTCAGTCACCTACCTTCTCCAAATAGTTCTGTATATCGCGTACATGATGATGACTTTGCGATTTTGATTCACGATGAATGCTCGGTAGAAACGCTGCAAAGTTATGCCGAAAGTTTAAAGGAAACCTACCACGAGGCAGTGATTGAAGAGGGCCAATACTTAGGAAGTAACATTAGTATTGGTTTGTATCCTTGCATAGATCCAAGTCACTCAGCAGAGGAAATATTACGTAAAGCAGCACGAACTTGTCAGTACGCAAGCGAGCAGAATAAAGACCGTGTTGCGGTTTACAGTGAGAAAACTCAGCATGCCGTAGACCGTTATTTCTTTATTGAGCAAGGTCTAAAAAGTGCACTTGAAAAACAGACATTAAGCGTTAAGTTTCAGCCAATTATTGACGCCAAAAGCTCAAAAGTAGTGAGCTTCGAATCTCTGGTTCGCTGGCGTAGCAAAGAGTTTGGCGAAATTTATCCAGACGAATTCATCCCCGTCGCAGAAAACAAAGGTTTGATTGTCGAACTCGGATATCAAGTCTTTGCCAAAGCGTGTGAATTTATCAAAAACTACCGTGAGCGTTACCAAAACCAAGTTCGTGTCAACGTGAATGTTTCTGTACTCCAGTTAATGAATAGTGAATTCCCTGCGCGAATTAAAGCCATGTCGGATGAGGTTGGTGTCGATCCTGAGTCTATTGTGTTGGAACTAACAGAAACGTTTATTTTGGATAATAATCAGACAGCCATTGCCCCTCTGAATACCCTCAGGGAACTAGGATTTGCACTCTCTCTGGATGACTTTGGATCTGGTTACAGTTCATTAAATAGCTTCTTCGACCTCCCGATGACACAAATCAAAATTGATAGGTCGATGGCGTGGAAAACACTAACCAACCGCTCTTCACAAGAATATCTGAAGTTTCTTATCACTATGTGCCAGGAAAATAATATTGAAGTAGTGATTGAGGGAATTGAAGACGCCAAAATGTGTGAATTTTTTACCGAAATGGGCGTCGATTATCTGCAAGGTTATTGGTTCTCTAAGCCACTTTCTGTTGCCAGTGCAAGCCGCTATTCGTTGAGTTAAGCATACTAGAGCAATATTCCGCACGGCCACGTTAAACATGCTGAACTATTCACTATAGATTTCAGACACTAACTGGCCGTGACGAAAACAAGCTTAATGTCTCCCGATTAACGTAGACGTTCAAACACCACACTCTGATCTAAATGTTCGTGATACTGAGTGTAATCTAAGCCAACATCAAAGATATATTGGGTCACCAAGTTTCTAACGCACTCAATCAATTGGCTCGCTTGCCATGGCTT
Source organism: Vibrio sp. 1580 (assembly GCF_033340055.1). Taxonomy (NCBI): domain Bacteria; kingdom Pseudomonadati; phylum Pseudomonadota; class Gammaproteobacteria; order Vibrionales; family Vibrionaceae; genus Vibrio; species Vibrio sp. 1580. The sequence continues at coordinate 23,189 of NZ_JAWOVT010000010.1, read as the reverse complement.
CTCAAAGTAGCGATCAATACCTGCGGAGTTGATCGCATTAATCGTATCGGTGTGCGTCGCTTGCCCGGTAAGAAGCACTTTCCTCGTAAAGCCAAAACGACCGTCTTTTGATACATCGGTCAGCAGTTCTACTCCCGTTTTACCTGGCATCACATGATCGGAAATAATCAATGCGATCATCTCGCCTTCTGCATCAAATTCATCCATCAGTTCTAGAGCCTCACCTGCTGATTCGCAGTCTTCGACATTCAACCATTGATTTAACGGCTCTAAATCTTGTAGAACCGCGCTTAGTACCTCTCGTTGGTCATCAACGCAAATTACATTAAGCTTCTCCATGTTCACCCTCTACTGGTAACTTGATTCTAAAAATCGTTTTTTCACTGTCGCTCTTTACCACAATAGAGCCGTTATATCCGGCGATAATGCGCTTCACAATCGACAGACCTAACCCTAAACCAAACGACAATCCCCCCTTTTTAGTGGTGAAGTTTGGCCGGAAAATTTTTCTACGTGTCGCTTCATCAATTTCTGGTCCATTGTTAGCAATCGTGACCAAAATTTTACCCTTACTCTCCCGAGTATGTATTTCGATACCGGGTTTCTCCGTTTCACCAAGTGCATCGCACGCATTCTTTAATATATTTACCCAAACTTGGACGAGTTCGGTTTGAGAACCAATAAAAGCAGGTAAATCCGCAGGGCTAAAACGAACACTCACTCGTCTTAAGTCACTTTGCAATAGAGCCAAGGCGCGATTGATTGAATCATTGATGTTAATCGCTTCATCCAAGTCGATATCCGTGCGCCCCAATTGTTTTACGGATCGCACAATGCCAACGGTATGTTTAGAAGCGATGCGTAAGTCATGGAGATCTCGCCCCATTTGCCAGAAACGTATCGCTTCTTCTGGTCTTTTTAGCCAATGTTCCGAAAGGAAATTATTTGGAACGGCACGTGCAAGATCACGAGCAACCTCCTTGGTTAAACCGTAGTATTTTTCGAAGTGGCGCCCCCGCTTTCTCGCTTCGCTAGAAGAGACTTTCTGCCCTTGCATTAAACCAAAATCAAAAAATTGACTCGCTTCCGGATGAACTTCTTCAAGCAGTTCCATGATAACTGTCTCTAGCCGTTCTGATTTACTGCTTACAACGCCTATCGCATTGTTCAACTCATGAGCAATACCCGCTGCAAGCTGCCCCAACGTTGTCATTTGCTCTGCGGTATGAAGCTTTTGTAGTGCTTTTTCTTTAGCCAATGCCTCTTGCATTGCGCGCCGTTGACGACGAGATAATTCGTTAACCATCACAGGCATAAATTGTGTCGTCAATGGTCCGTATGTCGCCTCTTCCACGGCGGGCGTATCGCGCTGTATCCAAGCCAATTCAACATCGGTTTGAGCAATCACTGTCGAAGAGGCAGTCCACGTACCAGAAAAGAAACTGTGTACGCCAATAAACGCACCTTGAGACGCAGAAAATACCTGGATCGGTTTCTTGTCATCTTCCGCGTAATAGCCCGCCAGCTCTCCCGAAAGCACATAGTACAAGCGATCGTTGTAGCCTGCTTGCTCAATAAGCACCGACCCGGATAAAACCGTTAATCGGCGTTCAAGGTGATTAAAGTAGCGTTGTACTAACGCGTCTAACTTCGTTTCGTACATGGGTTATCCAATATGCCCAACAGTATGTAAAATCCACACCATCACAAAACTGAGTAATACGCCAATCACGCCTAGCACGGCACCGATACGAGCCATTTGGCCGCTCTCGACATGCCCTGTTGCATGAGCTAACGCGTTTGGTGGCGTACTGATTGGTAACGACATACCGAGTGAAGCGGCAAATGTCACGACCAAGATTAGAGTAACTTCACCGCCGAGAGGCGTTAGCGAAGCCATAGAAGTACCCAGCGCAGCCATAATCGGCATCAGCAAGTTTGCGGTGGCTGTATGCGACATAAAGTTTGCCATTAACAAGCACAAGAAAGCCGCACCAAACAAGACAACATATGGCGAGAACTGATCAAACGGTATGCTGTGTACCACCAGCTTCGCAAGCCCGGTTTTATCTAGAGCAAGGCCCAGAGCAATACCGCCTGACACCAACCAAAGCACATCCCAAGAGATTTTCTTCAAGTCTTCTTTGTTGATGATGCCCGTCAATGAGAACACTGCGACCGGAATTAATGCTACTGTGTAAGAATTCATTCCATGTGCAGAACCCATCAACCAAAGAATAATCGTGCCGGCAAAGGTGACGTAAACCATTATTGCTTTGGGTGTTTTCAAAAACTTGCTTTTAATGTTCAGATCGATGGTGGTTTGTTCGGCTTTATACAAAAAGCCAATCAGAAACCAGGCTAACGCCATCATCACAATAACGAATGGCACACCAAATACCATCCATTCACCAAACGTAATTAAGTTGTCACCAACCAAATATTTTAGGGCGATGGCATTCGGTGGCGTGCCGATTGGAGTACCAATGCCACCAATGTTGGCCGCAACAGGAATACACAAAGCGAATGCAATTCGACCTGGGTCTTTAGGCCCGAAAACTGCTATCACAGGGGTTAAAATGGACAACATCATCGCTGTTGTTGCGGTGTTTGACATAAACATGGAAAAAACAGCGGTGATCAGCATCAACCCCAGCATAACGAACTTTGGTTTTTGTCCAAATGGTTTGAGTAACACTCGGGCTAAGTTGACATCTAACCTGTACTTTGTCGCCGCCATAGCCAAAAAGAAACCGCCGAGGAAGAGCATGATAATCGGACTAGCGAAGGTCGCCATTATCTCGTTGTATTGTAATAGCTCACCAAAATGTGGCTGCCCTTCTTGCAAACGAAAGAGCACAATACCTTTATTTGATACAAGCAATAGCTCTAGGACAATGATCACAACCGAAGTGGCGTAGATTGGAATTGGCTCGAATACCCAGCAAAGTGCGGCAAGCAAGAAGATTGCAATCACTCTTTGCTGGACGATAGTAATGCCATCAAATGGGAACGCAGAGAGAGGCATTAACCAAACAAGCAATGGTATCAATGTTGGAACAACGTATTTGAGATAAGGACGCATAGTACTACTTCTCTTCCTGAGATGGTTAGCCAGACACATTTGGCGTTTGGAACGCTATTACCCGCCGCAAAACCAAAACTTTCAGACTGTTTTTAAGCCTTCAGAGACGAAATGCGGTAATGGCGTTCCAGAGAAGATTATGTACACTGTTTTCAAACAAAACGTTGGTGCGAGATCAATGAACTCGTTTTCACATTGGAAAACATTTTATATCTGTGTTCAAGCTCACTAAATGCTCACTATTTAAGTTAAATATACTTTTCCATCATAAAGTTAGTTAAGGTTTCTCCCCTAACCTCAACACGTTGTCGAGACTTAACTGTGAAACCCATTTTCTCGTAAAAAGGTCGGGCGGTAATACTCACTTCAGAATACAGTCGTTTTATCCCCTGTACTTTTGCCTGTGAACAAAGAAAAGACATCAAATCACGACCAACACCTTGTCCTTGGTATTCATGATGGCAAAAGAAATGATCAATCAAACCGTCACCTTGCAAATCACAATAGCCAACGACCTGCCCTTCTATCTCCGCGACGTAGGGTTGAATATCGTCCATTTTGCGTTGCCACACATCGAGGTCAAAATCTGATGGTGCCCAAGCGGAAACTTGTGATTCAGTGTAATCGCGACGATTAATGACTCGCACAGTATGGTAAAAGAGTGCCCACAGTGTTGGGGCATCCTCGGTGCGATAGCAGCGTATTGAGAGCATCAATTTCCTCATTCCTATTCAATAAATACTCAGCATTAACGCAAAGTGATACTAGTGAACTCATCATTTTCAATGCCAATCACTAAAGGCTTCCCAATCTGATCACTGTTCATCAGTACGGTTGTATTCAGCTCTCGGCTTGATCTGCGTATTTTGCTTTTTCTTATGATATGAACATTCACAATATAATCGGAATACTCCTTTATGATTCCGCCGGAAAATTCTACGTGCTCACTTTCATTGTCTCGGACAACATGAAATTTTCGATTGGCTTGAATATCAGTACTGATGGAGGAGTCACCATAGTTCAGCACAACGGACGTTGGTTCGCTATCTTGATTGGCAAAACAGCCAAATGCGAACATGCTTAATGCGAGTATACTTTTTGATTTAAACATTAATTATTCTATTTCTAGTTATTTTTCTGCTATTTGCATGACCAAACAGCACTTGTTCTGTGAGCGCCTATTGTGCCATAGCTGAACGCTGACTCTAAACGCGCAAAAAGATGAGCGATGAAAATTCCGCCCAAAACAAGCAAATGCGAGACAATGTGAGGGTCCCAAACTCACTCAATCAGTCAAAACCCACTGTAAATCTCTGTTTTTTTAATGTTTTTAATTCATGTGGCCGTGTAAGGAATACATACAACCTCTTACTTTTTCATACGCAACTAGACGAATCGTTCGAGAAATACGGCATCGTCTATGCCACATGTTACAAATCGGCTTACCTTATTATTACGTATGAACTGGAATTATGGCACTAACTTCCCTCTCTCTTTTAATAAGGAGAGGATTTCAACAATCAGACTTGCCACGTTTTTATAGCTAAAATCAATAGAGCGTTACCAGCATCGGTTGGTCTAGGAGCAATAAATGAAAGACCCTCTCAACTTTACTCACCTTGTAAAAATTTGGCTCATGTCAATCGCGGTTATGCTGGGTGGATGCACTCAAGGAGATTGGCGTACCGCAAGCAGAGAACCTGCGGGTATCGCACCCGACCCTTCTAATGTTAAGCATGCTGTGATTGAGTTTTACGCCGCAGACGCGTTTGGTTGGCGAGGCTGGTTTGCCGTTCATACATGGTTTGCAATAAAGCCTGAAAATGCGAACGAATATACAGTGTATGAAGTAGTCGGCTGGAGAGTGAATCGCGGACAACCCGCTCTATATCAGTACCAAACTGGGACGCCAGATCGATATTGGTATGGTGCAAAACCAGAAAAGATCCTCTCCATACAAGGTGAAAAGGCCCGCCAGCTTATCCCTAAAATACAAAGTGTTATTAGCCAATACCCTTGGGCTGAAGAATATACGCTGTTTCCAGGGCCAAATAGCAATACATTCCCGGCTTGGGTGGGTAAACAAATTCCAGAATTAGAGCTGAACTTGCCGTTTCGCGCAATTGGTAGCGGTTACGCCAGCGATTAACAGCAAAGATTAGTCACTGGCTCGTTTTATGTTCAGCATAAAGCGCAATATCTATTGTGCGTCGTCACCCAACTCCGTTCTATTTCTTCCATTATGTTTCGCTTTATACAGTGCATTATCGGCGTCTTTCATTACCGCTTCAATTGGTGTGTCATTGCCTTTCCAGTGAGAAACGCCCAACGAAACCGTGACCTTACCAACGACTTGGAAGTCATGTTTTTCCACGTTGTGTCTAATACGCTCTGCAACATCCATAGCGTGGTTTACGTCTGTTTTTTCCAAAAACATCATAAACTCTTCACCGCCAGAACGACACAGGTGATCATTAGAGCGAGCTTGGTCTTTCATTAACTGCGCAAACTCTCTAAGTAAATTGTCACCCACGTCATGGCCATAGTTATCGTTTACGCTCTTAAAGTGGTCAATATCTAGCGCCAAAACAGAGAACGCGGTATTTTCCTGCTTAAACAAACCAAGCACTTTATCTAATCCACGTCGATTCAATAATCCAGTCATCGAATCTGTTAATGTATCCAGTTGCAGCTTATCAATGGTTTTTGACACGATACCAAATGCTTTAAGAAAGCTAAGCTTCAAATGTGAGACCTCAAAATACCAAGACTTAACCAGTTTGAGATCATCGATAGATGATGAATGTTCTTCGACACCTCGCACAGCACCCGCTAACTGCCAAAGTGGTCTAGAAATAAGAAGGGACAAGAACCAAATTAGCAACAAAGTTAATAAACCAATTGGAATCGACTTAAGGAAAACATTCCACATCTGTTCATCTAGCACAGATAACGTCATCGATTTCGGGCGCTGAGCAACAATTCCCCATCCTGATGACTTTACTGGTGCATAACCAGCAAGCATTTCGACGCCGCGAGAGTTAACAATTTCTTTGTTACCGCTCTGCCCCATCGTCACCGCTTTGATTGCCTCATTATCGTCGATTACTTCACCAACTCTCGATTGATCTGGGTGATAAATCAGAGTGTTACTCTCATCGACAACGTAAAGGAAAGAACCATCTTTGTATGCGTGCTGGCTGAGTAACTCTGCGAGAATATTTTCTTTTTCTAGATAAATAGTGCCGCCGATATAACCTAAATATTCATTAGATTGAGAAAATATAGGGTATGAGATGGTTAACAAGTAATTTCCAGCGGGCGATATAAATGGTTCAGTAACAACTGGTGCTTGAGCGTTTAAAGATTGGCGTTTTCTTTCACCCACTAACCTTACACCTTTCACCTGAAGTGTTTCAGGGGATACAGAAATAATAACCCCTTTTGCATTAACGACAACCACAGAGTTAAATGATTTGGTTTGCGTTCTTAATCTCTCTGCCTCTTTATCAAGAAGCTGAGCGTCATGCATCTTGTCTTTTAGCACGTTCGCACTGTATTTTAGCTGCGACATTGAGCTTTCTATGAAAGAGTCTGTCATTTCAGACATTTTTTGGGCGTAAACACGGTTTGATTCTAACGTGTTATTGATGATGAGATCCCTTTGAACACGATAAATCGAGTAGAATGCGTTGATCAAAGTGACAAGCACACTGAACACACATAGGGTGACAATAAGATTTCTAAGATTGAGTTTTTCTTTTCTTCTAAAAGACATTGCCAATGGCCAACTTTGAAGGCTTTCTATATGAATGAGCGTATAGGTTATATGAAATTGATTTGATTTTCAGGTAGTAAGTTGGGATCAATGTTAATATTTGCTCACATTAAAGAACACTTTATGAGCTAAAAAGAGAATTCAGTAGCACGATAAAGAAACCGTGCTACTTTCATATTTGGCGTTTAAGAGGGTTTGGTCTCTGTCATCGTTTTTAATATATCCACAACTAGCTGATGATCATCTAACTGCGGTAAACCCGATACCGTCACAACCCCAACCAAACCAGACCCAGAAAGCCGAATTGGGAACGCGCCACCATGAGCGCAGTACTCACGAGCATCGAGATGAGGCTGATTTTCGAAATCACGTTGCTTTTGCTTGTTGTACAGAGAAAGATAGTAAGAGCTGTGGCCATACCTCAATACTGAGTTTCGCTTCCTACGGACCCAATCTACATGATCAGCGCAGGTTCCTGCCATCGCGTATTGAAATAGCGTTTGTCCAAAGCCGTAAACCTCAATAGCAACAGCCGCGCCGCGAGCTTCAGCCTCTTCTTTTAGAGCGAGGCCGATAGACAACGCAATATGGTGATTAAATTCCGCCAACTGAAGTTCATGCTCTTGCAGGGCCACGAGTTCAAGCGTCAAACTCATGGTTTCACCTGAATCGTTTTACCCGTTTTACTGCTTTCCAATGCCATCTCAATCAGAGCGATATTCTGTACTGCTTGAGCGGCAGGAACCGGGTTATCAGTGCCCAAACGAATGGCGTCTGCCACACCAACAAAGTAAGCTTGGTACGCGCCTCTCTCCGTTTTGATAGTTTGCGCACCGTCTTCGTCGTAACGGACGCCGTATAACGCCTCATCTTCTTCCGACCAAGCATCGTTTTCCGGCAAACGGCCTTCTTTTAAGTAGCCCTCTTGAGGATCTAATCCGAACTTTTCATATTTAGCTTCCGTACCCAATACTTTGTAGCGGAGATTCGGCTCTGGGCTATACAAGTTTGAATGCAAGTGCACAATATGCTCAGGGTAATGAAGTATCAAGTTGTAATAATCAATCGTTGTCGCACCCGGGCGCATCATTCGACATTGTGCGTCTATCGCATCTGGCAAGCCAAACAACACCAATGCTTGATCGAGAAGATGAGGAGCAAGGTCGAATAGAATACCACCACCATCTTGGGCTAGCTCTCGCCAGCGTTGACGAACTTCAGGGCGGTAACGGTCAAAGTGTGACTCGAATAGCTTTATATCACCTAACTTACCTTGTTCGATAAGAGATTTAACCGTGAGAAAATCTCCATCCCAACGTCTATTGTGAAAAACGCTCAGCACCAGACCTTTCTCTTCCGCCAAGGCGATAAGTTCATTACCGTCTTCTATACGAGTAACAAACGGTTTCTCGACGATGACGTGTTTCCCATTGTTCAACGCACGCTTTGCAAGTTCGTAATGTACGTCATTTGGCGCAGTAATGATTACAAGCTCTGCATCACTATCATCGAGTAAAGTATTCGCATCAGAAAACCACTTAGCATCTGGCCAATCATTTTGAACCGCCTCCTGTTGACGAGAGCTTATCGCGCTCAGCGTTAAATTTGGTAGCGCTTTAATGAAGGGTAAATGAAACGTTTTTGCTGAATATCCGTAACCAATCACAGCGGTTTTTACGGGATCGTAAGCCATTGTAAGATTCCTTATTTCGGTGATACAACAATACATTCAATATCATTGTGATCGAGGAGTTGTTGAAAATCTGATTGAGGGGGATGGTCTGTAATAATGATGTCGATCTTTGACAAATCACATACGTGGTGGAAATTGTCGCTACCAATTTTTCGGGATTCACAAACGACGATGACCTGCTGAGCTTGAGCAATCATCGCTTGTTTCATTGTTGCTTCTAACAAACTATTTGTTGTCAGCCCTCGGGATGACAACGCACACACGCCAATGAACGCTTTGTTCACGTGATAATGCTGCATTTGCTGCTCTGCTTGCGCCCCTAAAACTGCTCTGGCATAAGGGTCAAAGTGTCCGCCTAAGAAATAAACGTCCATTGTGTCGTTTGTCTCAGCAGCGGTCAGCACATCAATGCTGTTAGTAACGACGTTGAGCTTGTTTTCTCCACAACGCGCTTTTCCTGCATAGAGTGGGAGCAGAGATAAAATGGTGCTGGTATCAATAACAAGATGGTCGCGCTCATCCAACAACGCTGCGGCAGATTGAGCCAGTCGATGTTTAACGTCACTCACGGGTCGACTCGCGTATGCCTCGGTATGGGAAGAGATCGGCGCAAGCATGACACCACCTCGTATTCTTTGTAACCCAGGTTGCTGACTCAACTTAACTAAGTCTCGGCGAGCTGAATCTCGCGAGATACCAAAGTACTCACAAACTTCAGACAACGTTACTTTGTTTTGCTGCTCCAGCTTCGCTCTGAGTGCTACGAGTCTTTCTTCTTGTGTCATAACTTAAATTCACTTAAGTAGTTTTAAGTAAACTTGCCACAATGATAGAAAAATTACCAACAAAACCACTTACAACCAACTCAATTGACCAAAGGTTAACCAAAGATAAATGAGCAGCAAGGCAAACTTCCTAGAGCGGTACGTTCACTCAAGCCCACATAGTTAGGCGTATGAAGTTTATTTATACCCGTTTAAAACAACTGGCTCATCTAGCCCTAACTTCACCCTATTTATTTTAATAAGCGCTTTTGGTAGTGGAATAAACCCAGCATTTCGTACCTGTTGTGTATTGTTGTCGGTTGTAAGGAGTTCAAATAGCTTTGATTTTTTGATCTTCTGATTAGTGTCGAATTGTTTATTTATATAAACGTAATAGACCACGGAAAATGGATAGCGAAGAGAATAGATGCAATCTGTGCTCAAAGAGCATGAGTCATCGTTATGATGAACAGAGAGAGCCTTGTAGCTCGACCACTGTTCTGAGTATTTAAAATCGGAGTATCGCATATAAGCTTTGGCTGACAAGTCGTCGCTTAAAGCCCGTTTCAATCGGTCTTCATCAAGCATTTGAATCGATGATTGACAACCATTAGAGCTCACATCTGGGTTACTTAAACGCATCTCCCCGAAAGCATACGTATTTGCATCACAGCGTTTCAATTCACTAACGGAAACACTATCTACCGTACTCTTTTGACTATTGATTACGACAATAGCGTTTGCCATTAAAAACAAACGTGTAGGCCTGTGGCCTCTTTCTCGTTGAAATCGGGAGATGTTTTCATCTGACCATTTCTTAGATGTGATCGCAATAGAGGCTCCGTCATTTAGCATGTCGTTAAAACCACCAGACTGAGATGCAAGCGCTACATTTACACTTGGCTCATCTATCAATGTTTCTATCGTTTCTAGTATTTCTGGTTCGACAAAAATCGATGTTCGAGCCTCAGAGTCAGAAAATGCCAGCGGTGAAATCAAACATGAAGTTAGAGCAAGGAAAGGCAAGACTTTAATTTTCATAATTCAGCTCCAACTTCGAATTAGGTGTCAACTCGCTGTCCGAACTAAATATAGTCCACGCTTGTTCAGTACTTTCAGCTTTCGTGTTTACAACAGCAATTGTGCGCCTTTCCCGTTTTTTTAGTTGTACCGTCAATGCCGTATTCTGATAAAACTCTTGCTCTTCAATTCGATTATCTTGAATGCCGTTTCTCACTAGCAATTCTCGTATAGCTGCCGTCCTTTTCTTTGCCAACGCTTTGTTGTATTCGAGTGACGCTTCAGGGCTTGTGTCTCCTATCAGTATGACTTGCGCATTTGGGTTACTCTGAAGCAGTGCTTTCAACTCGCTTAGCGGCATATCATGAGATGGCGTTACCTGATGCTCATCCATCGCAAAGAAAAAGCTGATCAGGTGTGTCTGCGAGTCGTTGACCCAATTCGCACAGCCTTCACTGTCAACAACCACACCTTTTGGCGTATCTGCGCAGTTATCTCGTTGGTTTATCACGCCATCACTATCATTGTCTTTAAGGTCGTTGTACTGGTAAGTGGTCAACGTCGTATTCGGTGATTCAGCACAGCCTGCTAACATGAAAACTAGAAGACTCGTCACTGCGAATTTATCCATTATTGTTCTCCTTCCAGTTCTCTGGATACTCAACTCGCAACGCATAAGTCAGAATCCCCATCGAGTTGAATAAACGGTAAGTGGCAACCAAATGATCGTACTTTGTTCGGGTGTAGTTCCGTCTCGCAACAAACGTTTCAACTTTGGCATCTAATACATCTAACAAACTGCGTCGCCCTACATTGAACTGCTGGATGTACCCTAATTCAGTTACTTTCGCCGCATCAACGTTGACTTTTAAAAACTCCATTTGCTGTTGAAGCAATGTATGTGCGTCCCATGCCAGCCTTACACCTTCATTCGCATCTAGTTCTGCATTTGCTCGAATAGCCCTCGCCTCCTCTACTCGCCAGGCAGATGACTCCACTCGGGAGTCTGTAGAAAAGCCGTTAAAAAGATCGTAGTTGACCGTCAGCATAACCTTTGCATCTTCGTTAATGCCTTCAATATTATCCACGTTGTCTGTTTTGTTGGCTGACAGCTCAAGCTTGAGCTCTGGGTAGTAATCCCCCTTTTCTCTTTTTACTTCATGTCGAGCCGCCTCTAAATCTTTCATCGCTGACTGTATGGATGGGTGCAACCTAACCGCTTGTTTGAGTGCTTCGTCAAGCTTATTCGGAAGCAACTCCTGCGGGTAAACAGGTTCAACTAAGTTTTGCGGCGCTCGACCAACCAAACGTACAAATCTTGTTCTAGCATCGGAAAGATTGTTTTGGGCGGCAATCAATGAGGACTGTGTTGTCGCGACACGCGAAGAAACCTGCGCTAAGTCGGAGTTGCTGGTTAAACCTTTTTCTTTTTTATCTAGAATGAAACGGTAGATCTCTTGGTGTTCATTTAGGTTTCTTTCTGTCAGTTTCATCAACTCTCGGGCATGTAAAACATCCACATACGCTCTGACAGTATCTAATGCAACATTTTCCGCAGATGCCAATAAGTCCAAGCGTTCAGCTTCAGCCTCGTAAGATAGGCGATCAACATCAGCACTTGTTTTAAATCCATCAAATAACAGTTGGGAGATTCTTACGCCCATCTCCGTTCTTTCTAATGTTCTATCTTCACTGTCGATGTAGTTTCCGTTGTTATATCGAGTACCTTCGTACCCTGCTGCTGCATACAAATTAACCTGAGGAAGAAATGAACCATTTATGGCATTTCGGTCTCGTACCATCGACTCATAGCGAGAATAGCGAGCAAGCAAACTGGGGGAGCTATCGAGAGATAACGTAACTGACTCTTCTAAAGTCAAAGCGTTTGGCGACGATGATACTGCAAACAAGACCAATAACGTTGATTTAAGCCGCATCTTATATCCTTATGTCTATCTTTCTCTGAGCGAATTCTCTTTCGCACGTAATATAGGTTTTAACCAATAATTCAGTACTGTTTTTTCTCCTGTAAGAATGTCTACCACAACCTGCATTCCCGGGATGATCGTAAACTTATCATCAACCTTGAAAGTAACGTTGGCACGGTAGTAGGCATTGCCCTCTTCATTTTGAAGTGCATCGGCGCTTACGTAGGTCACTTCTCCTTCTAGGCCTCCGTAAATGACAAAGTCATAGGCAGACAACTTTACCGTTGCCGGCAGGCCAGGCCTTATGAAGGCGATATTCTGAGGAGAAATTCTCGCTTCAACGATTAACGTGCTATTACGAGGGACTATTTCTAAAATAGGCTCACCCGGCTTAACCACACCTCCGATGGTTCTGACAAAAACATCTTTGATGGTTCCATCGACCGGAGAAAGTAACTGCGTTCGATTCAACTGATCCGCAATCGCCTGACGACTTTCATTGAGCTGCGCTAGTTGCGTCACAACTTCATTGAGCTGCCCTTGTGCCTCTGCCCTAAAAGCAAGCGCAGTACCACGATAATCTGCGATGGATTCAGAATACACAGCCCTTTGCTTTTGGGCAGCAGCTTGTGAACTCGCGATGTCTCCTTTGAGCTTTATAACGTCTCTATTCAGTTTTAATAATTCCACTTCAGCTACCGCGCCACTAGAAACCACCTCTCTCAGCATATCTCGCTCTTTCGAGACAATAACCAGACTGCTTTTTAGTGTTTGAATGGTATTCAAGGTATCTAGATAAGCTTGCGATTGTTGCTCAATTCGCAATTTAGCCTCCTCCAGCTCAGACTCCAGTTGGCTCAACCGCTCAAGATAGTTTGCTTTGGCATTCAGATAGGCAGAGTGGCCGGTCATCGAAATATCAAATGTCTGAGGCTCGATACTCACTTGTTGTTTCCAATCCAGTTGGAGGCTATTCACTTTTACCGTTTCTAATTCAATTTGAAGCCTCTGCTTTCTGGCGAGCAAAGATTCAACTTGTTCAGAGGTCTCCGAATAGGTCGACTTAAACCTTGTATCATCCAGAATAGCGATGGTTTGCCCCTTAGTGACGCTTTCACCAGGCATGACAAGTAACTCCTTTAGAATACCTCCCTCTAAGCTCTGAATCGTCTGAACAGACAAAGTAGGAACAACCTTTCCTTCGCCGACAACCACTTCGTCTAACCTCGCCCACGAGGCCCAAATAATCACACTTAGCACTAACGCGGCAGACAACCAAATCAACGTTCTCGAACGGTTTGCTAAATGAGCATTACTCCAACGAACTGTGCTCATCATTGACCTCCTTCGCGTACAATTGATACTGCGCGTACTCTGTTCGTTTTCGCGTTAGACTGTTGTTTAGCAAAAATTTCTTGGGGCGCTCCTTCCCTCAAAATTGTGCCTTTATCAAGCACAACAATTCGATCACAAAGCGATAATAAGGAATGTTTATGAGAGCTAATAATCATCGTCGTCGAGTGCGGCAACGATTTAAGAGCATTAAACAACGCATTCTCAGCTGGCTGGTCTAAGGAACTGGTTGGCTCGTCTAAAATTAATGCTGCTGGGTTTCGATAAAAAGCTCTTGAAATCGCTACAGCTTGCCTTTGCCCCCCCGACAAATAACGCCCTCCTTCTCCGACTTGCGTTTCTAGACCATGAGGAAGGCGACTCATGTACTGGTTCAAACCCGATAATTCTATCGCACGGCGTAATCGTTCTTGATCAATAACATGATGTCCTAATACTATGTTTTCCATAATGCTGCCGTATATAAGATGCGAATCTTGGCTAACCCAACCCGTTTTCTCTCTTATCAATTCGGCGGGCCAAAGCTGACTGTCAATGTCATCAAAATAAACGCTACCCTGTAAGGCACTGAGTTGATTGGTAATAATAGAAAGGAGTGTAGACTTTCCTGCTCCTGCACTACCAATAACGCCAACGCGTTCGCCTTGCTTGATAGTAAGATTAATATCTCTCAAACATGGCATATCAACATCTGGGTATTGGAAGCTCACGTTTTCTAAACGTATATTCCCTGTAAATTCGGCAGACGTAATGACCTGACTGCGTTGCGCCTCCTGAGGTAAAGACATGATAGAATTTAAGCCTTCAACCGCTGTTTTTGTCTGTTGATAGCGAAGTAACAGCATAGCTAACTGGTTAATCGCCCCTGCAGCACGACCGCTAAGCATGACAATAGCAATGAGCCCCCCCATGCTGAGCAATCCCTCAGAAATTCTGTACACGCCTGTTACAAGTAACATTACGGTAATTATCTGCTGGCTAGATTGAATGGAGTAAGCAACGATATTCGAATAGTTTCGCGATTGATTTTGCCAATCAGAAAGCATGGATACCGTTTGCTCCCAACGCTTTTGTGCTTCTCCCGTAGCGTTATTTTGCTTAATCTCTTTTAAAGAGGACAATGAATCAAACAAGTGAGCTTGTCGCTTCATGGATAGTGCAGCACTTTCCGTATGTGATTGTTCTATTTTTGCTTTTACCGCAAAGCCAAGGATCAGCAGGGTAAACATGACGGCAATAGGTATGAACATCATTGCCCCACCTAGCCAACCTATTAAGACTAAAAATAACAACGTAAATGGGAGATCAACTAAGGTCACAAGAGATGCAGAAGTAAAAAAATCGCGAACACTATCAAAATCTTGTAGTTGTCGAGCGAATGCACCGACTGATGCAGGACGGTGTTCAAGTTTCATCCCCATAACTTTAGAAAAAAGTATCGAAGAAAGCTTGTTATCGATGTACTTACCCGCGGTATCAGTGACAACTCCCCTTGCTTTACGCAATAGCCAATCAAAAATAATGATGACGGAGACACCAGCGACCAAAACCCATAATGTACTGAAAGCTTGATTAGGCACTACACGATCGTAAACGTTCATAGTGAAAAGCGGAATAACTAGCGCTAGCGTATTGATAAGGAAAGAGGCAATCAAAAGATCTCGATACCACGGAGACATTTCTTTCACTACGGCGAAAAGCCAATGTTCATTATAATCCGCTTGAATAGAACTTATCCGTTTGTCCAGCTCTGGACGCATAGAAACTTGCCATGCTTGAGGCTGGAATCGATTATGCAGTTCCTCGCTCGTGACGTATTGCGTTTCACCTTGATCTTCACTAAATAACGTGACTTGATAATCGCTGTTATGTCGCTCAGATATAATAGCGGGTTGTAACGTCTTCCTATTGATTACCACCAATGGAAAGCTCAACATTGCGGTGGATTTTAAATCGATTAATGTGAGTTCAAGATCGGCTCGCTCAGCGGCTCTGATGAATAAGTCAACATCCAATCTACCCTCAACAAGAGGTAATCCAGAAAGCACCTTTTTTGTATGGTGTCTAACCTCAAAATAACGCATCAACCAAGTTAACGAATGCCCCCAAGGATCGTTAGTCAGCTCACTTGATGAGGATGAGTGATGCTTCATGACATACCACCTACTAGCAAGTTGTTGTCATCAATCATCTTCTGTAAGACATTTTCTTCGGCTACGCCAGTCGAGTCACCTTTGTAAAGCTGATCGAGAGTGACGCCCTGCATAAGAATCTGTTGTTTTGTCCCCGTCTCTTCTGGTTTTATGTGAAGCGTTACGCCATCATCATTCTCTGTTAAATCGAGCTTATTATCGACTTCTGTTATCGAGGTAGCGGTGATTATCGAGGCGATATCAATTGTGTCATTATCATCACCAATAACGGATATTTGGAAGTCGTTGATCACATCGTACGAGGGCTTTAACTCGTTACCGAGCCCTGAACTGTCAAACTGGAATACATCGCTGCCACTTCCTCCAATAAGCAAATCATTAGCATCTGTCGCAAGTAATGTTTGGCCCCCTTCTTCCACTAAGGTAACATTGACTGTCTGAGCAGCACCTTCTGCGACTGTAGCACCCAGTGTTGCAATCGGTTTTATCGACAACGTAAAATCACTTGCACCGCTAAACCCGCCAACGATGGAAAGATCAGCGACATCCTCTTGATCAACAGTATAAATGCCGTTCAATCTTTCACCATGACTCAACTCTAGATCTGTTGGTAATCCGCGAATCTCCACACTTCCAAACTCTTCGGGTGCAGGATTGACTAAATTCATGCTCAACCCCAAAGGAATACTCCCAGACGCTTCAGACACAATAGACTGATAATCGGCCGTTAGTGTTGGCTCATCAGCTTCAGGGGTAACAACAATGGTTAGATCGGTAGTTTGCACATCTCCAAAATCGGTTTCGAGTGTCTCTGACACTATCGCTTGATCAAACGTTCTAACATTGAGAGCAACATCCATCGTTCCAAATGCATCCTTCGGAATGAACTCCAAACCTGACACTTCATTTGCTCGCACTAATACCGTCGCCACGGCATTGCCCGCGTCATCGAAGGTAAAGGATGAGAATTGAGTTCCAATACGAATCCTACCTAAGCCTTCCAATGCAGAGGGTTCAGAGCTTGCTTTGATCAACATCGACACTTCTATATATTCGTTGCTATTTGTTTCAAAACCGCTCGCTAAAAAGTCAATCGAAATGGAATCACCTTCATCTCCAGTGAACGTGTTAGAGGTTGTATTCAACGATACATCATCGCCAATCGGTTTTACGCCGACGTTGAACTGAGAAGTGGTATAGTTATAGTCGTTTGATCCAGACTCTTGGGTAATAGCTTGCAGTGTTAATGAAATATCCCCACTAAAATCTAGTGGCGGTAGAAAGTAAACCTTATCAAGTTGTGCTTGAGTTAGCTGCCACTCCTTGCTCTCACCATCCGTTGAACCGTTATCAGGGAGTAATTCGAGCGTCCCATTATTGTCCCAAACCAACACGGCTCCGTCTGGCACTCCTGTCATGACCAAAGACATCGACTCAGAACCATCTTGATCGATTAATGATGCAGATAAGTTTCCTAAATAAATATAATTATCTTCATTACCAACTACGTCTTCTGTTTCCAGAACCGCTTTATCAACCACTGGGGCAATGGTAACGGTAACTTCTGTTGATTTAGTTTGAGTATCTTTCGCACTGTCAGTACTTAAACAACTTCCCGTGACTTCATCAGTAATGTTTGCGTCAACGGAAATAACAAGCTCTCCACTGTAGTTTTCAGGTGGGATTAACTGAATTTCGTTTAGACGCGTAACATCTGTCACCACCCATGTTCCATCACCGTTGTCAATGAGTAGGCTCGGGTCCACGGCAGTAAACCGCGCATTCTCGTCAGACACCGATAAAGAAACCCAATTGACACTTTCAAGGCCAGTCGCTGCGTCACCTTCTCCAGTAATGGACTGCATTGGCCCTTCACTATCGCCCAATACAAGAGCAAGATTCAGGTTGGTTATAGTATCTTCTTGAACCGTAACTTGGCTTGGTGCTATCGCGATATCATCGACAACAGGAGAGATTTGTACCGTAATGGTCTGAGAGGTTGTTTTCGAGTCACCATCGCATGGGGCCGTTTCTGTCACTTCTAAATTGAAAGTAATGCAACCAGCAAAGTCCTCATCCACGCCAGTAAGCGTCAAGGAAGACAATCCAGCGCTAGAAATTGAATAACCCAACAGATTGCCCGCATTATCATAAGCAGGTATCACACCTTCGCCAGTAAGCTCGACTCCTTCAGGTAAAGAATCTGCGGCGACAAAGAAGGAAACTAAGTTACCATCACTACTCGCTACATCAGGGTTTAAAAACGCCCCAATTGAGACATCTTCACCTTCTTTACCTACAATATCCCCACTTTGAACGCTTCCTGGTTCACCAGGATCAGCACACTGGTCTCCATCTCCTTCATGGCCAGTAATTTGAATTTGGAACTGACCTGTGATGTATTGAGCATCCGTTCCATCTCGAACATACGCTAACACATTCACATCAAGTATCTCTGTATTAGATGGGCTATAAATCGATGCGCTAGCAAGCAAATCTTGAGCGGTTTCCAACACGCTATCACTTGTGATTCCTTCCATTGGAATCAGCCAGTTCCCATCGGCATCTTGAGAAGCACCATTCGGATGAGTAACAATGAGGTCTTGACCCTGCGGTATCTGTAAAACGATGTAATCAAGATACTCTGAACCATCAATATCCGCTTCTGTAAATGTAATGCCTCCACTCACGTCGACAGCAGACCCATCGGTACTTGTGAATACTTCAGTCGCACCTTCTAAACGTGTTTTGTCAATATCTTCATTACCAATATCCACTTTGCCAGAAACCACGACGCTCAAAGAGCCATTGATTGCCTTTACATCAGTCTCCATCGTCGGAGACGTGTCTGTCACTTCGTACTGAACTTTCAGGCTAAATGTCCCACTTAGGTCTTCATTAGCTTTTACAGTGATTCGTCCACTGTTTAACAACTCAGATAATGCTGCCGAGCTACCATCAAGTAGTTCATTGAGTTCTAACGGTAAGTTACTTTTCTCTACTGCATTACCATCAAAGTAAAGCGTTAAGCCATCTGGAATGGATACAATGGTGTATCCTGTCAAGGACTCACTAGAATCTATATCTTGATTAACGACAGGCTCAAGATTTAGTGTGATGAAATTGTCCTCAATACCATTGCTTTGTAATTCTTGACTGTCAGTTTGATCAACAATAGGTGAGATTTCCATTTCCACTTTAAGAGGGGTTTCAGCAGAATCACCATCCGGCTCTGTTGAAACGACGATAATATCCATGCTCAGTGTTCCACTAAAATCTTGCTCTGTTTTGAGGTAAGTGTTTTCAAGAACAGCGTTTGAGACCTGATAAACTGGCCCCGTTATTGGGTCCACGTAAGCAATTGGAAGAACAATAGGGTCACCATTTACATCTGTCAGTTGTGTTCCCAAAGGGATGTTCTGAAGCAAGATATTAATTTCTTCTGATAGGTCGTCGTCTGATGTCTGGATGATAAAATCCAGTTGTATCAGGTTATCTTCGTCTAACGTAGAGAGATTACTAATTACTTTAGTCGCTTGATCATATTGCCAATTCCCCTGTCCACCATCTAGAACAATTGGTTCATCGACCACGCCTTTTAGCTTAATATCAATGGTTGCAAATTGGCTCTCGGCGGTTTCATTAATAGGTGCTAAGCCATCAATAGTCGACTCTGTTGAAATGGCGGTTACTTGAAGGGATAGAGATTCAGTAAATGAGCTGATATCCGATTTTGGTTGAAGTAACGCCTCTGAATTGGCTAGAGCATTGGAGGTCACTAGGTAGGTATTAATACCGATAAGCGTAATCCCAGCTCCAACAGGCAATGTCCAACCATCTTGAACTTCTATGCGATAAGAAAGAGACTCCGAGCCATCTGTGTCAGTGAGCCGCCCTAGGATGTAATCTTTTAAGTCAATCGCTTGGTCTTCAAGCCCCTGAATGTTTTTAACGGTCAGCGTAGGCACATCGGCATCTGGAGATATATCGATAACAACTTGCTCAGTGATCTCCGCTGTTTTATCTTGCTCATCGGCAAACACACTACCCGACTCAGTCGTTACTGCCGTTACATCAAAAGTAAATCTTCCGGCTAAGTTTTCGTTAGATGTGATTTCAATTTGATCTAACTCGGATTGGCTGTACGCTTTCCCTTCCTCAATAGCACTTCCGTTAAGTGTTAATATAAGTCCATCTGGAATATTCGAAATTTGGTAGTGGAGCGTTTCAGAACCGTCTTGGTCAAACTTTTCAGCGACAATATTGAGCGAAAGTGATTCAGCGGAATCTTCAACACTTTGATAAGAAAAGTCCGAATCATTAGACCACTCTGGCAAATCTGCAACCGGTAAAACGTTAACATTTAACGTGTTATTGCCTTGTAATACAAAACCATCTGGTTCGACATCAGATACGATTAATGCAGACACTGCTAACGAAACTTTGATAGTGTTGCCCGACAGGTTTAGTGCTGGTTGATAAGTGAGATCACCATTTGGAACGGTGAATATACCCACCCCCATTAGCTCTGTACCAGAAAGACTAATAAATCCGTCATTATCATCATCTTCAAGGCGCGCTCCGTCTAAAAACAGAGCCCCTCCTTGTAGAGATTCAACAGAGATCCTTATCGCTTCAACACGCTCATTATTCTCCGTATCCCCAGGAGAAACTCTAATCGGTAACGCGACTGGCGTAGGGTCTCCACTATTATTCGCGCCATTATCTTCTAACGTATCTACATTAACGGTTCGAATAAAGCCCCTAGCATCATCAAGAATTAATTGAGCTTCACTGCTTGCTTGGTCACCGTCTGCATCCGTCACAGTTATCGTTAGATCATCAAGCAAACCACCTACAGGCGTATTAACAATAAGCTCGGTAGTTAGCGTAAATGTCCCATCTTGAGCAATAGTCAGCGTTCCATATTTTAAGTTACCATCACTACTATTGATTAAATCGATGGTCCAAGCATCATTGCTAAATACCGAACTCGCCGTATCGTATGTTTCACCTGCATAGGTCAAACTTGAAATCAACGTGCCATCTGAACTGATTAAGTCGGCATTATTGCTAAACCAGTTTCCCGAAAACTCATCCCCCTCGGTAAGTTCAATTTCTATTGGTGAGCTTGTGTCTTCGGGGATATCATCCACTACACTAACGGTATATATCTCAGCTTCAGACTGGTCGCCATCCTTATCAACGGCATAAATTGAAAAACTGAGTTCTAATGTGTTCTCGTCCGCTGGAACACCGTCAGGTTCATCGTGTTCAAGTGCACGGTATAGATCAAACTCGACAGTCCCATCGGTATTAAATCTAATTCTAAAGACGTCTTGCTCGCTTTCATCTCTTGCATATAACCAACCATTCGAGTCCGGTGAATCAAGCGCAACCAGGCTGCCACTACTTGTTTTATAGCCGAGCGCATTGAACATATCGATATTCACGCTCACACTGGCGATAGAGTCTGAACCTTGTACTAGCGTAATGGATGGTGACGAGCCCTCGATGCCAGAATCAAGCGAATCATCATTCAACCCGCTTTCATTGACTGTGATTCCCTCTGTAATTACTAGTTCCGGAAACAAGCCATCATAGACCTGTATGTTGGACTCCGTAGAGATCTCGCTTCCATCAGAATCTCTCGCCACGATGGGCATAGAGATCGACAATTGCGTCCCATCACCTAAAACATGGTCAAGCGAGTGATAAAGCTCTACAGTTACATTAACGGTAGACGTATCATTTGATGGCAAAGAGAAGTCACTAGGTAACGTGACCCTAAATATAACGTCTCCAGTGTCAGAAATTGCGTCAAAGCTTCCATCATTGTTATCGTACCAAGTGACAGCCTCTCCGTTATAAGTAACAGCATCACCAAGTGTAGTTTTGACAGTATCTCCATCATTTATGTCAACACCCAGATACACAATCGGATCGAATGATGACGTAACTATCACATCCGTATTCGCTATGGCTGAAACCCCATCAGGAGCAATGTTTGTATCGACAGGTGTTTCGGTTAACTCGACATTGCCACTATTGATTAACGCTTGTCCATTGTCGTTATCTATCACATTAATGTCTAAAACGACAGACGTGTTATCTTGGTCTGAGTCCATTGCAGTAACAACGAGAGGTACGTTTGGATCAGTATTTTCTTGTTGGTCGAGAGCCTGAAAAAGCTCAAAGGAGTAGGTAATGTCGCTATTTGCATCAATAGGTAATGAAGCACTGAGGGTAGCTTGAAAGATGGGAATCTGAGTTTGCCCATCTTCGTCAAGAATATAACCATCAAGTGTTTTGCCATCCGCAGAGACTTGATAAAGCACAACTTGTTCACCACTCGTCAACAAGGGTTGTTCAGAGACGATGAACGACAAAGATTCGAGGTAATCACTGCCAACCTCAACTTGAAAATTCCCTGAGCTCAACACACTTCCATTTGCGAGATCAAATTCTTTTACTTCTACCCCATTCAAATTATTTAAAGTTGGGTCTGCGCCATCCTTTAGAACATAGTCAATTTCATTCTCTACAAGCGGTGTGGCATCTAAATCTACGCCACCAATGGTCAACGGGAAGGTTACCGTATCACTGCTATTGAATTGATCGATAGGGTGCTCAAGAGTAAGTGAAATTGAAGCTAATACATCGCTACCCGACTCAACGCCACTCAATGTTAACGTAAATACAGTGACACCATTGGCAAATGCTGTGATTTGCTTTCCACTGGAACTTAACGTGTAGCTAAGCTCATTATCAGAGACTGAGCTTGTAAGCCCTAATGCTTCTAACTTAGTAATAGATGACCCACCGAAATACAAACTACTCGGATCCGGATTGTCAGATCCCACGACAATATTAACAGTTCCTTCAGAGTTCAATATCGGGCCATCCAAAGGGACTTCTGTTACGTCTATAGTCGCATTGCCTACGTAACCTGCTTGTCCATCACTAATATCAATCGTCGCGTTAGCCAAGCCATAGTCTTGGGAGTCATCTGCAGCTAAATAGCTGAAAGAAACACTTTGCTCGACCGAATGATCTAGGTTTCGACCTGCATCAAACTGCCAAGAGCCATCAGAAAATACGGTTAATTCGCCTTTTTCTAAACTAAAACTTACGGATCCCCCCTCTAGAATTGACTTCTGCTCCCCGCCAGCCTCTACAAATTTCACATAAAGTGTTCCATCAAGATCAATATCATTTTCAAGTACATTGCCCGTAATTGTTTGATCTTCTACGACTGAGTATGTGTCATCTCTAATCACCGGATCAGAGTCATAAATAGTAATCGTTAACGGTGCCACAACCGTCTCTTGTGTACCATCAGCATCACTTTGAGTGCTTTCAACCAATACGTTAGTCACCAGCTCATCTTGACCTACACCATGATCAATCGCTTC